>CAZIYA010000195.1:0-7045 GCA_964543355.1 uncultured Polaromonas sp. | reverse complement strand
CATCGCCGGGGTAACAGATCACCCGGCTGCCTTCGTGGTCGAAGGGCTCGGGCTGGATCACCGGCGGCCGGCGCCCGCGCGCCTCGGCCAGAACACTTTCAACGCCTGCGTGGTGCGACAGATGCGCCAGGCTCATGATTTGCGGCGGTGCCAGTTCGATCTGCCGGTCCCAGTACTGCTGCAGCGCATGGCGCGGGCTCAGCCAGATGCTTTCGGTGGTTTCGAAGTTGTCGTGGCAGGCCACTTGGCCGCCGGGCACGGCTGCCACAAAAAAGCGCGTGTCGAAACGTTTGTTGGTCACCGAGGGCGTGACGGGTGTGATCCAGCGCGACCAGGGCACGATGCCCA
The DNA here is from genome assembly GCA_964543355.1 of uncultured Polaromonas sp. Classification (GTDB taxonomy): domain Bacteria; phylum Pseudomonadota; class Gammaproteobacteria; order Burkholderiales; family Burkholderiaceae_C; genus Polaromonas. Next base: position 6,697 of record CAZIYA010000195.1, on the reverse strand, counting down.
GCGTCTGCAGGCGCAGCGCCAGTTGTGCAAGCACGGTATTGAAGCCCAGGCCTTCGCGCAGCAGCGCTGCCGCCCGGTCGGGAAGACCCGGGGCAGGCTGGCCCTCGGCGAACAGCACGCCCGACTCTTCAAAGGCTTCGCGCAAGGCCGCCACGTACACCGCTCCCGCTGTGCGCTGGTCGATCTCCGGCTCGTTCAGGCCGGCATGCAGCAGGGCCAGCGGTTGGTCCAGGTGCGCGGCCATGTCCAGTTCGGCGTCCGCCGCATCGACCTTGCCGCCCGGAAATACATAAGCGCCGCCCAGCACGTCGGACAGGCCGTGGCGTTTCATGAGGAACACTTCCAGGCCCGCGGGCGCATCGCGCAACAGCACCACAGTGGCAGCCGGACGCGGCGGGGTGGTGACAGTTTCCAGATTCAATTCCATGGCAGGCTCCTGGCCACCGAGGCTATCAGAGTCTCGCGGCAGGCCTAGTGGCCTGTAACGCTGAAACCGGAAGTCGCTGCCCACGCGATACGTGGCACGCTGCGGCGTTGCAAATGCGCGCGATGCCTGGGGCATCGCTGTGCTTTTCGCCTTGCATCGCACCCCGTCTCGCGCGTTCCTCGCCTCCCATTTCAACGTTACAGGCCACTAGTGGAATCGCGTCGGGACAAAAAAAAATGCAGCCGGGTCCGCTGGACAATGTTCCGACGTTTCGCCGATGGGCGGAGGTCGGATACCTGTCTTTGTAGCGCGGGGCCCGGCTGGCACAGCCACAGTGTCTGAAGCTGCGCGCGAAGGCGATGCAGGCCGGCGCTCATGGCTGGTGTAGTCCCTGTCCGGCATCTCTGCAAAAGTGGCGCTGGAGAACTGCACGACATGCAAGCGGAAGTAAGCATGCGCAAACAGACAGGACCCGTCCTACAGGCATGTGCGACCCGGACCGACCTTCAGCTAAATTTCATTGTTCTAGATTGAACCCAGTCGACCTCTCAGGTCGGCATTCACCTCAATGCCCCTCAAAGGGCTAATACCAGGAGCTACACATGAAACTCAACCAATCCCTGACCGCCGCCATCACTGCTGCCGCCCTTGTTGCCGGCGCTGGTTTCGCCTATGCGCAAACAAGCTCCGGAACGACACCCGGTGCACCTGGCGACCTGAACACCCAGCGTGCCGCAGAAATGAAGGCACCGGACGTCAACCCGGCCGCCGGCACGACCATGGAGTCGCAGCCGTCCACCACCACCGGTACCTCCGTGGACAGCAGCACCACCAGCGCCTCGCCTGCACCTGCAGACACTGGAACGCTGGAGCCTCGCGCTGACCGCAACTAACACCTGACGCGTCATGCGTTTCAGGTCCGCGGGGAGGCCGGATGATTTCATCCAGCTTCCCTGCACTTCGTTATAGATTCTTTAATTCCACACGCCGATGGCAAACAAGGACGACTCTTCGCAACTGGACGCTGTCCTGAAAGGTTTGGGCATAGGCTGCGCCGTGCTGGCCTTGATCATGCCGGGACAGGTCACGTCGCGGCAGAGCCGGCAAAGCCCTGCGGCGCTGCAGCAGATGGCCCTCGAGCAGTTGCCTCGCGCAGCCGATTTTGCGGACAGGCAGGCCACGCCGGAAGTGCGCGAGATGGCCAACTGGGTGATGGGTTCGCGCGATCATCGCGGCATGCCGTTTGTCATTGTCGACAAACGTCATGCCACGGTGTACGTGTTTCAGCCGGACGGAAAAATCAAAGGCGTCACGCCCGCGCTGATGGGCTCGGCCGTTGGCGACGATTCGGTGACGGGTATCGGTGAGCGCGAAATGTCGGCCATCCGGCCGCACGAACGCACCACACCGGCCGGCCGTTTTGTCTCCATGCCGGGCGTCAATTCCGAGGGTGAGGACATCGTCTGGGTGGACTACCAGGCGGCTGTTTCCATGCACCGCGTGCGTGCCAAGGAGCCGCGGGAGCGCCGGCTGGAGCGGCTGGCTTCCGCAACGACGGATGACAACCGCATTTCCTTTGGCTGCATCAACCTGCCGGTCGAGTTCTACGAAGCCATGGTCAAGCCGGCCCTGGGTGCCGCGCGTGGCGTGATTTATGTGTTGCCCGAAACGCGGCCCCTGCAGGCGGTGTTTGACAGCTACAGCGTGGCTTCCGCCAAACCCTGATTTTTCCGGCGCTTTGTCGGAGAAAACCTACACGCCAGCAGTATCCGGGAAACTCCGGATTTTTTGCAAAAATTCAGCTCTAACGCCCGCCGGTAAAGCGCTATAAGCTATCAATTCAGTAGCTGATTTTCCCATGCAATAACCCCAGTTTTGCCAGATTCAGGCAGGTTTGGGTAGGATGTGTCCTACACCCCGGGCTGGTCCCGGTTCTGTACGACCTTCTACTCAAGCGGATACCTGGATGACCCTGAAATACAAGACGCTGTGCGCCGTGGCTGCCTTGGGTGCGCTGTTCTTGCTTTCCGGGCCCGTGGCCGCCGGGGGTGGCGATCCGCCGCTACCGCGCGAGGTGCTGCTGGCCGGTCTGGCTGCTGAGGGCGCCTCCCGGGACGCCCTTTACACCGCCCGCTGGGTGCTGGACTCCTTGGACAATCGGGGCCTGCCTTTTGTCATCGTCGACAAAAAAGACGCCCGTGTGTATGTGTTCGAAGCCGGCGGCCATTTGCGCGGTGCAACGCCCGCTTTGCTGGGGCTGGCCCCCGGCGACCAGTCGGTGCCCGGAATCGGGATGCGCAACGTTTCCGACATCCTGCCTTTCGAGCGCACCACGCCGGCCGGGCGCTTCCTGTCCCAGCCGGGGCGCAATCTGACGGGTGAAGCCGTGATCTGGGTCAACTACAGCGAAGGCCTGGCCATCCACCGTGTGCGTCCGGGCAACAGCCAGGAGCAGCGTCTGCAGCGCCTCGCCTCCAGCACGCCAGGCGACAACCGCATTTCATTGGGCTGCGTCGTCGTGCCGGTGGCTTTTTACGAAAACATCGTCACGCCCTTGCTGGGCAACAGCCACAGCGTGGTGTATGTGCTGCCCGAAACGCGGCCCGTCCATGCGCTGTTTGGCGCTTACCAGGTCGGCAGCAGCCTGCCTTGACGCTGGGCGCCTCGCGCCCGCTTGCCGTCCCCGTTCGCCGTTCGCCGTGGAACTATCCGGATCAGCGCGTGCGCGGCATGGAGGCGCTTGAGTCTTGTTGCCGGTTGGTGCGCTCGACATAGGACTCTCCCCTGGACAGGGCATCCACCCTCGCGCTTGCCGTGGCGCGTGCGTGATTGACCGGCGGGCAGGAAGTATCGGTCACCGAAAACACCAGGTGGCCGCCGGGGTACACCGCCGGCAGGGTCTCGTGAAGCTGGTAGCGCATGTCCACCGGTGCCGCTGCTGCGTGGTAGACCACCTGGTTGTTGCGGTTATAGACCGTGTAGCAAGCCAGGGCCTGGCTGGCTGACAGCGCGGGAAGCAGGGCGACCAGGGCGTACTTGAGGACGGTGTTCATGGGCAGGCCTTTCAAAAGTGCCATCTTCCATCCGTCCCGTCGTCAAATACGCAGGCGGGCGGCGGGTTGCCGTGTCAGCCGGTACGCTGGTTTCGCGGGATCTTGTGCATATTTGCTATGAAATAAATAGCTGCTTGCGCCCGTTGGATATGGGCTGGAGGTATTTTGATGCTGAATCCTGAAGTTGGGCGCGCCCGCCGGGTTCACGCAGCCTGGACGGCCGCGGCGCGCCGGCGCACCCGGTACAGCAGGAAAAACACGATGCTGAAGTTCAGCAGGTTCCAGGCGATGCCGTTGACAAAAGCCGCCTGGTAAGAACCTGTCAGGTCAAACACCTTGCCCGACATCCAGCCGCCCAGTGCCATGCCGATCATGGTGGCCATGATCACCATGCCCACCCGCGCGCCCGCCTCGGCGGGCAGGAAATATTCGCGCACGATGATGGCGTACGAGGGCACGATGCCGCCCTGGAACAGGCCGAACAGTGCGGCAATCAGGTACAGCGACACCAGCCCGTCGAAGGGCAGGAACAGCAGCAGGGCGATGCCCTGCAGGGCCGAACCCAGCAGCAGCGTGCGCAGGCCGCCTATGCGGTCGCAGATCACGCCCGACACCAGCCGGCTCACCACGCCGCAGGCCAGCATGAGCGAGAGCATTTCGGCGCCGCGCGCAGCGCCGTAACCCAGGTCTGCGCAGTAGGAAACGATGTGCACCTGCGGCATGGCCATGGCCACGCAGCAGCCCACGCCGGCCACGCACAGCAGGGTTTGCGCCCTACCGGGCGACAGGCCGAAAGGCAGGCTGCTGGGCGTGGCCGGGGCGCGGGCATTGGGCGCCGCCGGCACAGCCAGCGGCGGGCGCTTGCGCATCAGCAGGGCCAGCGCCGTCATGGTGACGAAGCTGAAGAGGCCCAGGCCGAGGTAGGTGTGGCGCCAGCCGTCGGTTTCCACAAAATGCTGCACGATGGGCGGCCAGATCGCGCCGCCTATGTAGTTGCCGCTGGCGCATACCGCCACCGCGATGCCGCGGCGGCGCACAAACCACAGGGAGGTATCGGCCAGCAGCGGTGCGAAGGTGGCGGAGCTGCCGAACAGCCCGATCAGGAAGCCATGCGCCAGCGTGAACATCCAGATGCTGTCCGCCATGGCCGCGGCAACATAACCCAGGCCCAGGCTGGCCGCGCCGATCAACAGCGGCACCATCACGCCGAAGCGGTCGGCCAGCCGGCCCATCAGCATGCCGCCTATGCCGAAACCGATCATCAGCAGGGTGTAGGGCAGCGAGGCGTCGGCGCGCGCAACGCCAAACTCGGCCTGCACCGCAGGCAGCACCACCGCCACCACATACATGCCGCTGGCGCCGACTGTCATCAGGGCCAGCGTGACCATCAGGCGCGCCACGGCATACCGTGAATCGGCCAGGGCAGACGGATCGTGCAGGGTGGCTGGAGGGCTCATGGATGGGGCTGGCCGCGGCGGGCTGCGCTCTTTTCCTCTTGTTTCAAGAGGTGCGGCAGATTACGCGCTGGCGATTTATTTCAGGCCGGACGGCTGGGTAGGCTGGAAATCGGCCTGGGCGCCCCAGGCTGCTTTTTCTTCCATGCTGGCATCGCGCGCTGCGAACATGTTCTGCAGGTCTTTCAGGTCGCGCAGTACCTCATCGTCTGCATTGGCGGCGGGCGCGGCCACCACCGGTGGCGCGCTTGCCAGCACCGCTGCTGCTGCGGGGACGGCGCCGGCTGGCGGCGTGCGCCAGACGGCCGGGTCGGGCATGTCGGGATACGGACAGCTGTCTCCGACATTGAACTCCCAGGACACCCCGTGCAGCCAGGTCGAAGACTGCGGCTCGAACTGGCCGATGGCGGCAAGCAGCTCTTTCTGGAAAGCATACGCGTAGGTCAGCAGCCGCGGATCCCAGTGTCGCAGTACCAGGCGCGCGTACATGCCCGGGCCTCGGCTGCGGCTGTTGACAACCAGCATCTGGCATTCGATCCAGCCCGTTGGAATGCCGTTTCTGCGCAGGCACTCGCGCAGCAGCGTCTGCACGAGCTGGCGGCGCATGCCGTTGTCGGAGTTGTCTTCAATCGTGTGCGGGCTGTCGCGGTTGTCTGCCGGCGGCGTTCTGGCGGCCGGCCGGGCGGCGGTTGCTGGTTTGTCAGCCTTGCTTTTTGAGGCTGCTGCTTTCAGGCCCAGCAGCCTGCTGATCGCTTCTCTCATGTGTGGCGTTCCCTTGCTGCCGGCAGGACCGGGGTGGTCCGGCCCTGTGAAGGTGGCATGCCAATCGATGGTCGTCCAAGTGGGAAGCCAAGTCAAGCGTCCAGCGTTTGCAGCGCTTCTTCCTGCCACCAGGCGGCCGCCGCGTAGTAACTTTCCCACACGCAGCCATTGCAGCCACGGCCGCAGCAGGTGGTGGGCTCCGGCGGCGGCTCGCGCAAAACCTGGCCCAGCTCAGCGGCTTGCCGCTGCAGGGCGCTGAACATGGCCTGAACCGAAATACGGCTGGTGATGGGGCAGGGCGCTGTGGGTTGCGCTGCTGTGCAGCCGCCTGCCGGCAATGTCACTGCTTCAGCCAGCCGGTCAGATACCCAGCAGCTTTTTGGCGTCGCCCAGGGCTTTCATCGAGTCGTCGTGTTTGCCGGCTTTGTGAAACTTCTCGCCGTCTGCGCGCAAGGCCTTGACCTTGCTCATGTCGGCGGCTGAAAGCGTCGGGTTGCCTGAGAGTTTGGCGTCAATGGCCTTCATTTCATTGGGGCAGTTGTGGGCCATGGCCAGTGAGGATGCGGCCAGTGCGGCTGCGGCAAGGATGAATTTCATGGGAATCTCCAGTGCGCGTCAGAAAATGCTGACGGGAAATGTTAGCAACAACCGGCCACTGGCCGCAAGCGCGCTTGCCCGCAGCGAAGGCTGTCCCCTGTGTCCAGACCGGGCGGCGAGGCGGGAGGGGTCAGGCACTTAAAATCGGTCTTCTTCCTGCTGCCGCGTGACCGATACGCGGCCGCTCCACCACCAACCAACAGGTCCCCCATGTCTCTTGAAGTGATTGAAGCCCAGACCGGCGAACAGCCCGTCGCCACCATTTTGATCATGCATGGCCTGGGTGCCGACGGCCGCGATTTTGTGCCGGTGGCCGAGCAGCTCGACCTGTCCAGCGTGGGCCCGGTGCGTTTCCTCTTTCCCAATGCGCCGGTCATTCCCGTCACCATCAATGGCGGCTACCA
>CAZIYA010000194.1:0-7140 GCA_964543355.1 uncultured Polaromonas sp. | reverse complement strand
GAAACCGAGCCGCCCAGCGTGACCGACATGGCCACGCGTCGGGCGGATGTGCTGGGCAAAGGTCTGCCCTACCTGGTGGCCGAAGAAAACGGCACCGTGATCGGTTTTGCCTACGGCAACTGGTTCAAGCCCCGGCCGGCTTACCGCTACTCGGTGGAGGACTCGATCTACCTGGCCCCCGGACTCCAGGGCAAAGGCGTGGGCCGCAAACTGCTGACCGAGCTGCTGGTGCGCTGCGAGGCCGCCGGCATACGCAAGATCATGGCCGTCATCGGCGATTCGGCCAATGCCGGCTCCGTCGGCTTGCACCTTGCCCTCGGGTTCACGCAGGTCGGCATCGTCGAGTCCTGCGGCTGGAAGATGGGTGCCTGGCGTGATATTGTGATCATGCAAAAGACGCTGGGTGCCGGCAACACGACGCCGCCCCTGGACGCAACGCCCTTCTCCTCCCCACCCTGACTGGATGCATGAAAAACAAGAACAAGACCCTGGCCGCCTGGCTGGCTTTTGCAGGTGGCCAACTGGGCCTGCACCGCTTCTACCTGTACGGCTGGGCCGATGTACTGGCCTGGCTACATCCCCTGATTGCCGCAGTGGGCTGGTGGGGCGTGCAGCGGGTGCGCCAGTATGGCCAGGATGACCAGCTGGCGTGGGCGCTGGTCCCCCTGCTGGGTTTCACCCTTGCAGCCACGGCGCTGACGGCGATTTATTACGGCCTGATGGCGCCTGAAAAATGGAATGCACAGCACAACCCGGCTGCCGCACCCGACAGCTCCTCCGGCAAAACCAACTGGCTGACCATGGCCGCGATCGTCTGCGCCCTGCTGTTCGGCACGATTGCACTGATGTCCAGCATCGTGTTCAGCTTCCAGCGCTATTTCGAGTACCAGATTCAGGAAGCCCGGAAAATTTCCCAATAGGAGTCAACGAATGGACCCAGCTGACACCGGGGACATCCTGATCCGGGCTGCCGAGCCCGGCGACGCAGCAGCCATCTCCTCGCTTCTCGGCCGCATCGGGACCTTCGAAGGTACCTTGCAGTTGCCCGACATGCCCATTGCTTCAAGACTGGAGATGTTGCAGCGGGTGGACAGCCAAAGCTGCAAGCTGGTGGCGGTGGCTGGGGAGCAGGTCGTTGGCATGGCCGGCTTGCATCTGCAACAGCCCAGCCTGCGCCGCAGCCATGTACGCGGCCTGGGCATTGGCATTGCGCTCGAGTGGCAGCGCCGCGGCCTGGGCCGCCAGCTGATGGGCCGCCTGCTCGACTGGGCCGACCAGTGGGGCGGCGTGCTGCGCATCGAGCTGTGGGTCCATGTGGACAACGAGCGCGCCATCGCGCTGTACCGCAGCCTGGGTTTTGTGGAAGAAGGCCGGCACAAGGCTTATGCATTGAAAAATGGCTGTTATGTAGACAGCATTTCCATGGCACGCCTGCATCCGAACCCGCCCAGCCTTGGCGGGTAGCGTCTAACTCACCTGCTCGTGAAACTCCGGAGCCGCAAAGCCGCCCGCGCTCAGAACAGCTGCAGGCTGACCCAGTAGGCGATGGCCGCTACAAAAGCCGAAGCCGGGATGGTGAAGATCCAGGCCCAGACGATGTTTCCAGCCACGCCCCAACGAACGGCCGAGGCGCGCTGAGTAGAGCCGACGCCGACGATGGCGCCGGTGATCGTGTGTGTGGTTGATACCGGGATGCCCAGGCCGGTGGCCAGGAACAGCGTCAGCGCCCCGCCGGTTTCCGCGCAGAAGCCGCCCACCGGCTTGAGTTTGGTGATTTTCTGGCCCATGGTTTTCACGATGCGCCAGCCGCCGAACATGGTGCCCGCGGCAATCGCCACGTAGCAGCTGACAATCGCCCAGGTTGGCGGTGCACTGTCGCTGGCCGCGGTGTAGCCGGTGGCAATCAGCAGCATCCAGATGATGCCAATGGTTTTTTGTGCATCGTTGCCGCCGTGGCCCAGGCTGTAAGCGCCGGCCGAGACCAGCTGCAGGCGCCGGAACCAGCGGTACACGCGCGAGGGTGTGGCGCGACGGCAGACCCAGGCCACCACAACCATCATCAGTGAGCCGAGCAGAAAACCCAGCAGCGGCGACACAAAAATGAAGGCCACTGTTTTCAGGATGCCGCCGGCCACCAGCGCACCGGCGCCGGATTTGGCCATCACCGCGCCGACGATGCCGCCTATCAGCGCATGCGAGGAACTGCTCGGGATCCCGTAATACCAGGTCACCAGGTTCCAGGTGATGGCGCCTATCAGTGCGCCGAACACCACATGGGTGTCGACAATGCCCGGCTGGACAATGCCCTTGCCTACCGTTGCGGCCACGCTCAGGTGAAAGATGAAGATGGCGACAAAGTTGAAAAAAGCCGCAAACAGCACGGCCTGGCCAGGTTTGAGGACGCCGGTCGACACCACGGTGGCGATCGAGTTGGCCGCATCATGAAACCCGTTCATGAAGTCAAAGGCAATCGCCAGGATGACCAGCATGGCCACCACCCACAGGGCGGTCTGTACGGACTCCATGTTCAGGAGTTTTCGAGGACGATGCCCTCGATCAGGTTGGCCACGTCCTCGCACTTGTCGGTAATGGTTTCCAGCAATTCGTAAATCGCCTTGAGCTTGATGACTTCGCGTACGTCGGGTTCTTCGCGGAACAACTTACTCATGGCCGAGCGCATGACCCGGTCGGCGTCCGACTCGAGCTTGTCGATTTCCTCGCAGGTTTTCAGCGCTGCTTCGGCGGTGGCCGCGTCGCTGAGCTTGTCGATCAGGGCCACCGCGTCTTTCAGGCGCTCGCAGCATTTGACGCTCAGGTCCGTCAGCCGCACGATCTCCTCGGTCATGTGGCGCACGTCATACAGCGCCATGGTTTCCGCGGAGTCCTGGATCAGGTCGGCCACGTCATCCATGGTGTTGATCAGCGAATGGATCTGCTCGCGGTCAATCGGCGTGATGAAGGTCTTGTGCAGCATCCGGTTCACCTCCTGGGTGATGCGGTCGGCGGCGCGCTCGGCGTTGTCGACCTCCCGGTTGTAGGCTTCGCGCTTCTGCACATCGCTGTAGTTGGCGACCAGGTTGGAGAATGCGCGGGCCGCCTCCACAATGCGATCGGCATGCTGGTTGAACAGCTCGAAAAAATTGCCTTCACGCGGCAACAGCTTGCCAAACAGCATCTTCAACTCCTGGGAGGGTGCATGTCCGGGGACATGACAAATTTGTGACAACCGGGAGTTTAACCGGGTGGATCTGGCCCCCACGGTCGCGCACTGCGTGTCGCTCCCTGCCCCCCGAGGGGGCCGCTGCGCCTGTGGGCCGGCAAAGCCGGACCCGCGGCCCCTGCTTGACTAAATACCTTGCCGGTGGCCGCTTGTTCTCAGGCCGACCGAAAGATGAAATACACCGCGCCCACCATGCACAGCGCGGCCCAGAGGTAATCCAGCTTGAGCGGCTCGTTGAGGTAAAAAACCGCAAAGGGCACAAACACGCTCAGCGTGATGATCTCCTGCATGATCTTGAGCTGGCCCACGCTGTACAGCGTGAAACCGATGCGGTTGCCCGGCACCTGCAGCAGGTACTCGAACAGCGCAATGCCCCAGCTGATCAGCGCCGCGATGTACCAGGGCGAGGTCGCCAGGTTTTTCAGGTGGCCATACCAGGCAAAGGTCATGAAAACATTGGACAGCAGCAGCAAGCCGATGGTTTGTGCAGAAACGGGAAGCGACTGTAGAAACTGCATGAAAACTCCGTACAACCCGTTGCGGTCAGCCTAAGTAAGGCAGCAGCGTGAACACCAGTGTCAGGCTCACCAGCGCCAGGGCCGTTGACACCACCACGCTGGCCGTGACCAGTTCTTCGGCCACCTCGTAACGCTGAGAAAACAAAAACACGTTGGCGCCGATTGGCAGCGCCGCGGCCACCACCATCACCGTCATGGGCAGCCCGTCCACACCCAGCAGGCGGCACAGCAGGGCCACCAGCAAGGGATGGGCCAGGTTCTTGATGCCGGCCAGCGCCAGTGCCGGCCGCCAGTGCGGACCCACCGGCGTGTTCGCCAGCGTCACGCCGACCAGCACCAGCGCGAGCGGACCGAAAGCCAGCGCCAGCATCTCCAGCGGCTTGTCGATCACGCCGGGGATGACCCAGCCGGTCTGCGCAAACAGCAGGCCGGCGATGATGGGCAGCGGCACCGGATGCAGCAGGGAGTTCTTCAGGGCCATCAACACGGTGGCCAGCGCCTGGCGCGGCACAGCGGCGGTACCGGGAGCGCCCTGCTTCAGCTCACGTGCGACGGCGAGCTCCAGCACCACGGTGGCACTGGTCAGCAGCACCAGCGCATGCACAGAAACCAGCGTGAGCAGCGTCACCAGTCCGGCCGGCCCGTACATCAGGCCCACCAGGGCGATGCCTATCATCACGGTGTTCGAAAAGGTATTGGCCAGTGCCAGCACCGCGGCGCGGCGGTTGAAGCCCTGCACCAGCAGTGTGCCGGCAAACAGGATGACAACCGCGATGAAATACGCCGCCACCGGCTTGAAGTCGAGCTGCTCGATGTCCACCCTGCTCATGGTTCGAAACAGCAGCGCTGGCGTGAGCAGCAGAAACACCAGGTTTGCAAGGTCTTTTGTGGCTCCAGCCCTTATCCAGCCTGCGCGACCAGCTATAAAACCGATAGCGATCAAAAGCACCACCGGAAGCAGGGCAGAAAAAACGGGCGAATTCATGCGGCGATCTTAGCCGCGGGGCACGCAAACGACGGACTCCCTGCCCCCTCAGGCCCGGGCAATCCAGCGCTGGTGGTCAGCAAGTTTTTCAACGTCGCGCCAGGAGTGGCACTGCCCGGCCATCTTCGGCCAGATGCGCAGCAGCAACTCGCACTCGGCCAGGGTGTCGGCCGCTGCCTGGTGCCGCGGCGCACAGACAATGCCGAAGTGCGCCAGCCATTCGTCGAGCGCGCGGGCCTTCACCTTCTCATGTGTGACTGCGCACAACTGCTCGATGTCCACCCAGCGGTTCGGCAGCGCCGCGCCCAGGTGAGCCAGCACATGCCGGCCGATCATGGCCTGGTCGAAAGGGGCATGAAAGGCCAGCAACGGCGAGTGCCCGATGAAGCGTTCAAACGCGCGCAGGGCCTCTTCGGGCGGCATCCCTTCCCGCTGGCGCTGCAGCCCGATGCCGTGCAGCAGGATGTTGTCCTTGGCTGATGCAACCGAGGTCTGGCGCAACACCACTTCAAAGCTGTCGCCCGGCAGGATGCTCAGGCGCTTGCCAGCCCAATCCACCTGCACGGCAATGGCGGCAATCGCCAGCAACTGGTCGCGTTGCGGGTCCAGCCCGCTGGTTTCCACATCGAGCACCACCCAGCGCGCATCGTCCACACCCGCCAGCGCGGAGAGGGGGCGGCGCAACCAGTCCGCCCAGCTCATCGTTCGTAGTCCAGTTGCAAGCGCTGCTGCAGCGAGCGCACCACACGGAACGACTCGCGCAGGATGCGTCTATCGATGTCGTTGAGGCGATCCACTTTCAGGTGATTGGGCTGGTGCGGCGGCGCGGCGTCTTCAAGCTGCACCCGCAGGCGCAGTGTCTGCAAAAACTCGAAGCCGCTGACCCAGGCCTGGTACTCCCCCGCAGCCAGCCCCAGCAGCGGCCCGACGGCTTCCAGGCGTTCCCGGGTGTTGGTGGCCGTCACGCCGCAGCTGAGCGAATAAATCCGCGCAACGTCGACAAAAATGGCGGCCCCCTGGAGCTTGAGGTCGATCATGCCGCCATCGTCCACGGCAATGCTGCCGGTCCAGTTCAGCGGCGGGCTGTGGGTCAGCGCGTTGGCCGCCAGCTGCTTGATGAAACGCGGTGCGCGCCGCGCGGCCTCGCTTACTTCCCGGCGCAGGCTGTCGGCCATGCGGTCGTCGCCGGCCAGCGGCCGGAAGTCGAAGTAAATGCTCGCATTGAGCAGGTCTTCGGGCGCGCCATGTTCTATCCAGTGCGCAAAGCGCTCGCGCCACTGGCGCAGCGTCAGGCAGCAGGCCGGCTCGCCGGCCATCACCCCGCCCTTGCACAAGGGGTAGCCGCAGGCGTCCAGCGCCAGATTCACATCGCGGCCAAAGCGCAGCGCCGCCTCGCGCTGCTCCGGCGTGGTGTCGTCCGGCAGGATCAATGCGTTGTCCTGGTCCGTCGCAATGGTCTGCTCGCTGCGCCCTTCGGAGCCCAGCGCCAGCCAGCACATGCGGCTCAAGTCCAGGCCGTGCGCCAGCGCCTGGATCTCCAGCAGGCGCGCGGTCAGCACATCGTTGAGGTGGCTGATCAACGCGGTGAGCTGGCGCGCGTGCACGCCCTGGCCCAGCAGCGTGTGTGCAAAACGCCGGATGTCCTGCGCCACCATCTTGAGCGTGTCCACATCGGCGGCCGAGCGTATCGAGGTGCTGACCTGCTTGAGGCTCAGGCGCTGCATGGCGAACAGGTCGCGCTCCGACACCATGCCCACTGCCACGCCGGCGCGCGTCACCGGCACATGGCGGATGCCGTGTTTGCTCATCAGCAAGGCCGCGTCCAGCGCCGTGTGCTCGTGTGTCAGCGTCAGCACCGGCTGCACCATGGCCTGCGAAATCGGTGTGCCCAGCGGCAGCGCCGGCAGCGTGACCCGGCCCAGGATGTCGTAACGCGTGAGGATGCCCAGCGGCCGGCCGCCTTCATCGGTGACCAGCATGGAACCTATGCGCAGCTGGTGCATTTGCGCGAGCACCTCGCGCAGCGGAGTGTCGGGCCGGCAGCTTACCGGCGCCTGGCTGGCCACTTCGCCCAGCGGTGTTTCCAGCGACTGCTCAGCCAGTGCCTGCGAGGCATAAGCCACCTGCAGGGCGCGCCGCGAGAGGTCCAGGAACTTGAGGGTGCGCCGGTTCAAAAAATCGGCAAACGGCGGGCTCAGCACGGCCAGCGCATGCATGGAAGCCAGCGGCAATGCCAGCACAAAAGTATCTTCCACCGCGCGATAGGTCGCGGTGACGGCGCGCTGCGCCAGCGCGGCGCTGACGGGGAAAAGTTCGCCGGGTTCGTAATGGAAAGCACCGCCCGACAGCTCGGCCAGGCCGCGCTCGCCAATCACCGCGCCCTGGCGGATGAAAAACAGCTCCTTGACCGGCCCGCT
>CAZIYA010000193.1:0-7161 GCA_964543355.1 uncultured Polaromonas sp. | reverse complement strand
GCCCGCAGGCGCAGCGGCCCCCCCGGGGGGCAGGGAGTTACGCGAAGCGAACGACCGTGGGGGCTACTTCAACCAGCCGCGCCGCCGGAAGTACCACATGGGCACCACCGCACTCGCCGCCATCAGCAGCAAGGCATACGGATAACCCAGTGCCCAGTCCAGCTCGGGCATCAGCTTGAAGTTCATGCCGTACACGCTGGCAATCAGCGTGGGCGGCAGCAGGGCCACACTGGCCACCGAGAAGATCTTGATGATCTTGTTCTGATTGATGTTGATGAAACCGACCGTGGCATCCATCAGGAAGTTGATCTTGTCGAAGAGAAAGGCCGTGTGCGAGTCCAGTGAGTCGATGTCGCGCAAAATCTGGCGCGCTTCCTCGAATTGTTCGCTATTGAGCATCTTGCTGCGCATCATGAAGCTCACGGCGCGGCGTGTGTCCATCACGTTGCGGCGAATGCGGCCGCTCAGGTCTTCGTGGCGGGCGATGGAGCCGAGCACCTCGCCGGCCATCACGTCGGTCACGTCGCCCGACAGCACCTTGGTGCTGACTTTCTCCAGGTCGATGTAAATGCCTTCCAGCGTGTCGGCCGAATACTCGGCGTCGGCATCGAACAGCTTGAGCAGCACTTCCTTGGCGTCCTCAATCAGTCCCGGTGCGCGGCGCGCGCGCATGCGCAGCAGGCGGAACACCGGCACGTCCTCGTCGTGGATCGAAAACAGCACGCCTTTGCTCTTGAGGTCGTCGTTGACCAGGTTCAGGATGAAAGCCACCCGCACGGTGCGCGGCTCGTCGTCATCGGCAATCAGGAAGTCGGAGCGGATGTGCAGCTCACCATTGTCTTCTTCATAAAAACGCGCGGACTCCTCGATGTCCTCGTCCATCACGTCTTCGGGAATCGACAGGCCGTAGTACTGCTTGATCCAGCGTTTTTCTTCCAGGGTCGGCGACTCCAGGTCCACCCAGATGGGCTGGAACCGGGAGAGTTCCTCGAGCGATTCGATCTCTTCCTGGAACAGGCGCCCGTTGGCAAGCGTGAAGATATTGAGCATGACTGGCTCCCAATCGGTTTTGGGGGCGCCGGCACCGCACATCGGTTGGCGGGCGTCGGCGGGGTTGTGGATGGTGGCATCGCTTTCAACCCCGGGGACGACGTGGGCGTCAGCCTGCGGTGCTGAAAGCTAGCGACTGGGGCTGCTTTCCAAGGATTTCTCCGTGTTGAATAAGCGGCGATTATGACATCCCAACCCCGGGCGATCCATCGCCGGTGTCACATAAAAAAGTCAATCAGTTCGCTTTTCCGTGCCTCGACGTCCCGCTCGCCCAGGTCCATCAATGCCTTGATAAAACCCGGTTCAAACAGGAGGTAGCTGGCCAGTGCCGCGCCGCCCGGGCTGCCCTTGGCGCCCAGCGCGCCCAGGCCGGCCAGGGCGTTGTAAGTGGCGGCGGGCAACTCTCCCGCATGGGCCTGGGCCTGGGCATCGAGCGACTGGGAGGGTGCGATGGCGAGCACTTCCACCGGCCGGTAAGGCATGACGGCTGCAATTTCGCGCGGCATCTGAAGCAGGGTCTTGCTGACGCGCTGGGCCTGCTCGACGTCAGCCTGCAAGGTGTCCTGAAAGACGCTGGCCAGGGCGTGCCCGGCAATGGCGCCCAGGGTAGGCCTGCCCGCGATGGCCGGGCTGCCGGTATTTCCCGTCAGGCCGGCACGCTCCGGCTGCCCCACGCCAATCACCAGGATTTTGCTGGCGCCCAAGTGCAACGCCGACGACAGCGGCGAGCTCTGGCGCATGGATCCGTCGCCGAAAAATTCGCGGTGGCCATCGACCCACAAGGGCGTGGCCGGAAAGAGGAAGGGAATGGCGCTGGAAGCCATCAGGTGTTCGATGGTGATCGGCTGGAACTCCGCACGCCGGCCGGGGCGGTTCCACAAGCCGGTGGCGGTGCCGGGCGCGGTCTGGCAGAAGGTCCAGTGCACACCGCTGGTGTAGCTTGACGCCGTGACCGCGAGTGCCAGCAGGGTTTTGTCCTGCAGGGCCTGCTCGATGTTGCCCAGCGAGATGACCCGGTGCAGGGTGTCCACCATCGGCGTGTTGTTCAAGAAGGCCTGCTGCCTCCTGACATGTTGTGACAGGAACAGTGCCGCCGCAATACGGCTCGAGCGTATCCAGCCGGGCACCTTGAGCTGGTAGACCTGTCCCGAGCGCAGCGTGGCCCAGAAGCCGGCAAGCTGCTCGAACGCAGCCAGGCCCTCGTTGGCCCGGCTGGCCAGGTAACAGGCGTTGAGCGCGCCGGCCGAAGTGCCAGCCAGAATCTGGAACGGAAAACGCTGGCTCGCCGTGCCACCCTGCAGGCCCAGGATGCGGGCCAGCGCCTGCAGCGCTCCGGCCTGGTAAGCGGTGCGGGCGCCGCCGCCCATCAGCACCAGTCCCTTGAGGTCTTCCTCGGGACGCGTCAGGCTGTTGGAAATAATCGTTTCAAGCGACATGGCGCGGGGGAAGTCCCATCCTGAATTCCAGGGAAAGATGCTGTGGCTGGAGCAGCGTTGATTCTAGGGCCGCCTTTTTCCCCTTACCCCCTCGTTTCGAAGGATGACAAGGCCGGCCAAGGTCGCTAGTATGTTCTTGTCAGGAGGTGGGTGCTGGTTGTGTGAAGGCCGTCCTGAGGTGCCGGTTGCAGCACTATTTCCACGCAGGGGACAGACCCGGTACTTGTCACCGTCCCTTTGCCCGGCCCCGGTCGCCATGACCCCGGGTTTTCGTCCGTCTGCCGCGCGAGGCGGCGGCAACCACCAAAGGCAAGAGATGCCAGCGCTTGAAATCTTGCTCATCGATAACGCGGAAAGGGACCTGGCCGGAGTTCCGGGTGTGCTGGCGCAGGCCGCTTTTGCTTTCAGGCCGGGCAGCGCCGACAGCCCGGCCACCCTGCGGGCTGCGCTGGAAAGCCAGCCGTGGGATATCGCCATCTGTGCCTATCATGCGACCGGCTTCAGCGGGTTTCCCGCGCTTGCGTTGCTGCAATCACAGGCGCCTCGCCTGCCTGTGCTGGTTGTTTCCGGTGTTCCTGGTGAAGAGGTAGCGGTGGCGGCCATGAAAGCCGGTGCCGCAGACTACCTTACGACAGCCAGCCTGGACAGGCTGGTTCCTGCCATGCGAGAGGCCATGCGGCGACGCGGCGGCGACGCGCCCATCGGCCTGGCGGCGGAAAGCGCACTGCGCGAAAGTGAAGCGGGGCTGCGCCGGGCGCAGTTGCTGGCCCGGCTCGCCCACATCATCACGCGGCCCGACGGCTCGTTCGAGAGTCATTCCGAATCATTGCTGGAACTGCTTGGCGTTGACGCTGCCCATGTGCCCGCCAGCACCCGGGCCTGGCTGGATATCCTGCATCCGGAGGACCGCGATCACTTCCGCGCCACATCGATCGGTGCCGGTGTGTCGGGCCGCCGCGTTGACGTGGAGTACCGGCTCAGGCATGCCGGTGGCGCCTGGCTGCATATGCGGCAGGTCATAGAGCCCCTGCACGGCACGCCCAGCGCCGACGGCAAGATGCGCTGGTTCTGCACCCTGCAGGACGTGACCAGCCAGAAGATGGCCGAGGAAAAAATCCGCAAGCTCAATCTTGACCTCGAGCGCGACATGCGCCGGCGCATTGCCGCCGAGCAGGAGCATGCGGCACTGGAGGCCGGGCTGCGCGAGGCGCAGAAGATGGAGTCGCTGGGCACACTGGCCGGCGGCATCGCGCACGACTTCAACAACCTGCTGGCTGCCATGCTGGGCAATACATCGCTTGCGCGCATGAACCTGGCGTTTCCCGACAAGGTGCGCCATAACCTCGATCAGGTGGACCGGGCAGGGGCGAGGGCGAAGGAGCTCGTCAAGCAGATTCTTTCCTTCAGCCGCAAGCAGCCCCAGCAGTTCGTTGTCCAGCCCATGCGGGCGGTCGTGGTCGAGGCACTGTCGCTGCTGCGCTCAACCCTGCCGGCGGGGGTGGATCTGGTGGTGACGATTCCCGATGCGGCGCCGACCTATGTCAATGTTGACGGCGGCCAGATCTCGCAGGTGCTGATGAACCTGTGCACGAATGCCTGGCATGCCACCAGCGGTATTGCCCCGCGCATTGAAGTGGCGCTTGATGAGCTTGTCCTGGACGCAGGACAGGGGCCAGCCGGTTTGCCGGCCGGCCCTTATGTGCGCCTGCAGGTCAAGGACAACGGGCATGGCATGGACGAGGGAACGCAGGCACGCATTTTCGAGCCCTTTTTCACGACCAAACCCGCCGGCCAGGGCACTGGCCTGGGCCTAGCTGTGGTGCATGGCATTGTCAAGACGCATGGGGGCGCCATCACGGTTGAAAGTGCATTGTCCGGCGGGACGACATTTACCGTCTACCTGCCGGCGGTGGTTCCCCACGCGTTGCCGGCGGTGGAGGCGCCGGCCCCTGTGCCTGCCGACGGGCTGGGCCGACACGTCATGTATGTTGACGACTATGACGCCATGGGCGAACTGGTGAGCGAAGTGCTGCGAACGGCCGGTTACCGCGTCACCCTCCATACCCGCGGCGAAGATGCGCTGGCCGACCTGCTGGCCGGGACGGACGCCTTCGATCTCGTCATCACCGACCAGAACATGCCTGGCATGGCCGGCACGGAGCTGGCGCGGCGGGTCAAGCAGATCCGGCCCGCACTGCCTGTGATCATCAGCTCGGGCTACATCAGCGCGGAGCTGCGGGCTCGGGCCCGCGAAGTGGGTGTGCCCGAAGTGATCGACAAGACCAGAAATATCGAGCGGCTGGCCGGCTCCGTTGCCGGATGGATGGACGCTGCCGGGCACTGATGCTGTCCCTGGACGAAGACGCATGGTCAATGCCTGAGTAAAAGTACAGACTTTTTGAAGTGACACGGGCGTGCGGTGCGCGTGTTGGCCTGGTGCGGACTTCGTCAAGGTTCAAAAAAAACATGTAAATCAACGCTCCGCGCCTGGCTGCCGGGGCCCTGTGATCGCGGCTGGATTTTCCCTGCGCGTCCGTCAAGACCCTTTTCAGACCGTTTCATTTTTTTGTTGCGGGGCAGGATTGCGTTTGCCCGGCTTCGGGCGCATAGTGAACCCAAGAGAGTTGCCCGTCCGTCGCTTCGCATACCCTGCCGAAGCGGTGTTTTTTAAACCCCCCTCCAGTCATGGAAAAGGAGTCTCTTTATGAATTTGACGATCAGCGGCCACCACCTTGAAGTTACCCCCGCCCTGCGCGGTTATGTGACCACCAAGCTGGACCGGATTACCCGGCATTTTGATCAGGTGGTGGACGTCAAAGTCCTGTTGACGGTGGATAACATGAAAGAAAAGGAGTTGCGCCAGAAAGCCGAGTGCAATGTACATGTCAAGGGACGTGATCTGTTTGCCGAGAGTTCGCATGCTGATCTGTATGCCGCGGTTGATGAGCTCGCTGACAAGCTCGACCGCCAGGTCGGGCGTTACAAGACAAGAACCCAGGACCACCACCACGTGGCTGCCAAACGGCAGATGTAAGGAAAGGAACCGCAGCCAGGTCGGCCGCGCCGCGGACCAGCCTGTTCTTGAGGCCGCCCCGGCAGTCGGGCGGCTTTTTTATGGGCTGGGTGGTCTCCCTGCTTATGAAAGTGCATAATTCGGCGACCAAAACCCCGTTATGAACCGTCTTTCGCAAATTCTGCCCCCCAGCCAGGTTCTGGTCAGTGTTGAGGCCACCAGCAAGAAGCGTGCTTTTGAGGAGGCCGGATTGCTGTTTGAGAACCAGCATGGACTGAATCGCGCCCTGATCACCGACAGCCTGTTTGCGCGCGAGCGCCTGGGCTCGACCGGGCTGGGCCATGGTGTCGCGATTCCGCACGGGCGCATCAAGGGCCTGAAAGCCCCCATGGCGGCAGTTTTCCAGCTGCATGTCCCCATCGGCTTCGATGCCCCCGACGAGCAGGCGGTAGGGCTGCTGATTTTCCTGCTGGTGCCCGAGGCGGCCACCCAGAAACATCTGGAAATCCTGTCCGAAATTGCCGAGCTGCTCAGCGACAGCGCCTTGCGCGAGCAGCTCAAGGCCAGTACCGATGCCGCTGCGCTGCACCAGCTGATTGCCTCCTGGCAGTCCAGCCACGCCGTCAGCCCCTGAACGCCCCGTGGCTGTGATCCAGGGTTTTCCGGAAATGAGGGCATGAAGCCCACCGTCGTCAGTGCCGATGTCCTGTTTGAGGACCATCGCGCCGCCCTGAAGTGGGAGTGGGTCGCCGGCCTGGGTGCCTCGGAGCGGCGTTTCGACGAAGTGGCGGTGCGCGCAGCCCGTTCCGGCGCTGACCTGGTGGGCTACCTCAACTACATCCACCCCTATCGGGTACAGCTGCTCGGCGAGCGCGAAGTCGCCTACCTCAGCACCGGCAGCCCCGAAGATTGCGCCCGGCGCATTTCGCGCATTGTCACGCTGGAGCCGCCGGTGCTGATCATTGCCGACGGCCAGGTAGCGCCCGATACCCTGCTGTCGATGTGCGAACGCGCACAGATTCCGATGTTTGCCACGAAGGAGTCCGCCGCCTTCGTCATCGATGTGCTGCGCGCCTACCTGTCCAAACACTTTGCCGACCGCACGTCCATGCATGGCGTGTTCATGGACATCCTCGGGGTGGGCCTGATGATCACCGGCGAGTCCGGCCTGGGCAAAAGCGAGCTGGGGCTGGAGCTGATTTCGCGTGGCCACGGGCTGGTGGCCGACGATGCGGTGGACCTCTACCGCATCAACCAGACCACCATCGAAGGCCGCTGTCCGGAACTGCTGCAAAACCTGCTCGAAGTTCGCGGTATCGGCCTGCTTGACATCAAGGCGATTTTTGGCGAGACGGCTGTGCGGCGCAAGATGCGGCTCAAGCTCATCGTGCACCTGGTGCGGCGCGAAACGCTGGAGCGTGAGTACGAACGCATTCCCTACGAACCGCTGATGCAGGACGTGCTGGGCATTCCGGTGCGCAAGGTGATCATCCAGGTGGTGGCCGGCCGCAACATTGCGGTGCTGGTCGAGGCGGCCGTGCGCAACGTGATTCTTCAGCTCCGTGGCATCGACACCTACCAGGAGTTTGTCGAGCGGCATCGCCAGGCCATGGAGCGTGGCGGCTGAATAGCCCCCACGGTCGCTCACTGCGTGTAGCTCCC
>CAZIYA010000192.1:0-7200 GCA_964543355.1 uncultured Polaromonas sp. | reverse complement strand
AGTTTTTTGGCGCGTTCGAACAGCGCTGCATTGCGGGAGGTGTCGGGACTAATGTTTGGTGCCATTGGTGGGTAGGTCAAAGGGAGGCAAGGGGAGCAAGGGACCATCCGGATCGCTGCCTTCTTCGTCGCCAGCGTCCGTTGCGTCGTCTTCTGCCTGAGCCCAGAACAGGCGGTCAGGAACGATGTTGCCCATGCCCGGGTGAAAACCGGCGTCCAGGCTGTGGTCAAGATAAGTGAGTGCTTCAGCAGTAGCCGCCTGCAGGTTGTGGCCGTTGGCCAGCAGAGCCGACAGCGCGGCGGTCAGTGTGTCGCCGGCACCGGCAAATACCGCTTCAAAACGTTCGAACTTTTCGCTGTAAAGAATGGCTTGCGGCGTGGCCAGCACATTGTCAATGAATTGGTCGGGCAGGGGCACGCCCGTGACCAGTGTGTAGGGCACGCCGAATTCCGAAGCGGCCTTGGCAATATCGCGTGCCGTGGGGCTTTTGTCGCCACTCCAGTCCGGCAGCAGCCAGCGCCACAGGCTGCTGTGATTGCCCACCAGCACGGTGGTTTGCGGCAGCATCAGTTCACGAAAAGCGTCCAGGTAGCTGTCGATGGCTTCTTCTTCCCACCATGACAGGTTGGGCATGTACGCAATCAGCGGGACGTCGGCGTAGTCCGATGCAATTTCCGCGATGGCGCTGATGGTTTCCGGGCTGCCCACAAAACCGACCTTGATGGCGGCTACTGGCATGTCCTCGAGTGCCGTGCGGGCCTGTTCGGTGACCGCATCTTCGTCAAAGGAGGTATGGTCGAAAATCTCGGCGGTATCTCGTACATACGCGCCAGTGACGACGGCCAACGCGTGTGCGCCGGCCGATGCGATGGCACTGATGTCCGCCGTCAGGCCGCCTGCGCCACTGGGGTCGTTGGCGTTGAAGGTCATCACGCAGGCGGGTGAGGTTTCGCTGTCCTCTGTTTCCATTTGCCGGGTATCCAGAGGAGGGGGGGTGGGGTTTGCCATAGGGCTGGAATTTTGCCTCGTAAGCGAATAAGCAACGCCGCCTCGATACAATTGTTGCATTCTATTCGAAGGCAACTTAAGCTGTGACTCAAACAATGACGTGGATGTGTTTAATTTGTGGGTGGATTTATGACGAAGCGACTGGCGCGCCAGAACACGGGATTGCGGCGGGTACGCCCTGGGCCCAGGTGCCGATGAACTGGACCTGCCCCGAGTGCGGGGCGCGCAAGGAAGACTTCGAAATGGTCCAGATCTGAATGGCCGGGCCGGTTGTCTAAACAAAAGCGCGCATCGGGCGTTACCGTGCCGGTGGCGCGTTACTAGGAGCACAGTCAGTGAGTATTACCAGTTCGGGTCTCAAGGTTTTGGTCATCGACGACAGCAACACCATCCGGCGTAGCGCTGAGATATTCCTGAAGCAGGGCGGGCATGAGGTTTTGCTTGCCGAAGACGGTTTTGACGCGCTTTCCAAGGTCAATGACTACCTGCCCGACCTGATCTTCTGCGACATCCTGATGCCTCGCCTGGACGGTTACCAGACCTGCGCAATCATCAAGCGCAACCCAAAATTCTCAAATGTACCGATTGTG
Organism: uncultured Polaromonas sp.; assembly: GCA_964543355.1. GTDB lineage: Bacteria > Pseudomonadota > Gammaproteobacteria > Burkholderiales > Burkholderiaceae_C > Polaromonas. The sequence continues at coordinate 5,602 of CAZIYA010000192.1, read as the reverse complement.
ATGCTGTCTTCCAAAGACGGCGTTTTCGACAAGGCGAGGGGCAGGATGGTCGGTTCGCAAGACTACCTGACCAAGCCGTTTACCAAAGACCAGTTGCTGCATACCGTGCAGGAGCTTGGCAGCGCAAAACAAGGAGTAGCGTGATGGCGATTAAAAAAGTTCTGATTGTGGATGACTCTAAAACGGAGTTGATGTTCATGACCGACCTGTTGGTCAAAAACGGTTTCTCCGTCAAAACCGCTGAGAACGCGGAAGATGCCTTTCGTCGGCTTGCCGAGGAAAAACCCGATCTGATCCTGATGGACGTGGTGATGCCCGGGCAAAATGGCTTCCAGCTCACGCGCGCCATCACCCGCGATCCCCTGTACGCTGACGTGCCCATCATCATGTGCACCAGCAAAAACCAGGAAACAGACCGTGTTTGGGGAATGCGCCAAGGCGCCAAAGACTACATCACCAAGCCGGTGGATGCCGACGACCTGATGGCCAAAATCAAGGCGCTGGGCTGATCCCGCACCGATCCCGATAAAGCATGGCCAACCGACAAGCACTGAGAGAACTGCAAAGCCGCCTGGCCGACAGGCTGAAAGCCGCCAAAACCCAAGGCGTTTCGGCATCCTGGCTTGCCGTTGAGGCCGGCGGCGACAAATACCTGTTTCCCCTGAACCAGTCCGGAGAAATTTTCCCGTGGGTCAATGCGCAAAATGTGCCTTATACGCAGGCCTGGTTTGCCGGCGTGGCCAATTTGCGGGGAGGCTTGTACGGTGTTGTCGACCTGGCGAGTTTTGTGACCGGCAAAATGCCGCCGCCACGCAGCGAGCTGGCGCGCACCGAGTCCCGGCTGGTTGCCCTGAACAGCGCCCTGGAAATTAACTGTGCGTTGCAGATCGACAAGCTGGCCGGGCTTCGCAATCCGGAGGCGTTCACCGACTTTGCCGAAAAGGCGGCTGACTCGCCAGAGTTTTTTGGCCACAGTTATGTCGATTCGAACGGTGCCCGTTGGCAGGAAATCAACCTGCAACTGCTCGCCCAACAGGCCCATTTTTTGACCATCAGCGCCTAGCGCTATTACGTTTTTTCCCAGGAAGGCCTCACCATGTCTGTCATTCAGAAGCTGTTCAAAACAAAGCCTGCCCCCCCCGAGGACAGCATGGATGGTGTCTCTCTGGACATGTCGGTCGATCCTCTGGCGACAGGGGCCATGGACGCTTCGGGTGGTTCGATGGGGCGCCTGGGTGACAGTGCGGGACCTGAAAGCCAGTCCGAGGAAGGGTCTCTCGACAATGTCGAGCGCCTGTCCTTGCCTGTCCTGGGGCGCCGGCCCATGGGCGAACACCAGCGGATCCTGGTGATTTTGCTGGCTTTTGCGGTCGTGGTGCTGGGTTCGGTCACCTTTGTTGCGCTGAATCAGGCTGACAGGGTGGCGCAGCAGGTGGCGGCCACCGGACAGTCGCTGATGCAGTCGCAGCGGCTTGCGAAATCGGTGTCCCAGGCCCTGGTGGGCAGCGCCCAGGCTTTCCCCGATGTGCGCGAAAGTTCGGACGTGCTGGCCAAAACGGTTCGGGGCCTCAAGGCGGGTGACGAGTCGCTGCGCCTGGAGCCGGTGGTTGCCGAGTTGCAGCCGGATGTGGACACCGTTACGCCGCTGATGGAGCGTGCCGAGAAAAATGCCTCTACCGTGATGGGTCAGCAGGCAATTCTGACGCAGGTGGGTAACGCGCTGCGCACCATCAACCGGCAGTCATCGGACCTGCTCGAAATCGCCGAGACGGTCTCTTCGCTCAAGCTCCAGCAGAACGCGGCACCGGCAGAAATTTCGGCCGCCGGCCAGCTGGTGATGTTGACGCAGCGTATTGGTAAATCAGCCAACGAGTTCCTGACGATGGAAGGTGTGAGCCCGGAAGCCGTGTTCCTGCTGGGCAAGGACTTGAACTCGTTCAAGGAAATTGCGCAAGGCCTGCAGGAGGGCAGCCCTGAGCTGCGTCTGGCCGGTTCCAAGGACCCGCAGACACGGGAACGGCTTGAAGCGCTGATGGCGCTGTATGAGCAGACCCGCGTCCAGGCCGGTGCGATTTTGGGTAACTTGCAGGGCCTGGTTTCGGCGCGTGAAGCGCAGGCATCGATCATTTCAGACAGCGAGGCTTTGCGCCGCGGCCTGGAAGACATCCAGGGCAAGCTGTCCACGCAGACGGGTCTGAGTGCCGGCTCGTTGACAACGCTGGCGATTGCTGCCGCGTTTGCCCTCCTGTGTGCTGCCGGTCTGGCCCGTTTGCAGGTGCTGGACAGCCGGCAACGTCAAGGTATTGCTGAGAGCCAGCGGCTCGAAGCCAAAGGGCAGGAGCAGGATGCCAAGCGTGTCAACGACGCCAACCAGGCCGCCATTTTGCGTTTGATGAACGAGTTGCAGACAGTGGCTGAAGGCGACTTGACCCAGGAAGCGACGGTGACCGAAGACATCACCGGCGCTATCGCCGACTCGGTGAACTACACGGTGGAGGAGTTGCGCCAGCTGGTGGGTAACGTACAAAACACGGCGACCCGCGTGGCGCAAACCACAGCCCAGGTGGAAAGTACTTCCACCGAACTGCTGGCCGCTTCGACCGAACAGCTGCGCGAAATTCGTGAAACCGGCCAGTCAGTGCTCGACATGGCGACCCGAATCAACCAGGTGTCCAGCCAGGCGCAGGAATCGTCCCAGGTGGCGCGTCAGTCGCTGAGCGCTGCTGAATCGGGCCTGCAGGCTGTGCAGAACGCCATCGGCGGTATGAATTCGATCCGCGACCAGATCCAGGAAACTTCCAAGCGAATCAAGCGGCTCGGTGAATCTTCCCAGGAGATTGGCGAAATCACCGAGCTGATTTCAGACATTACCGAGCAGACCAACGTGCTGGCGCTTAATGCCGCCATTCAGGCGGCGTCGGCCGGCGAGGCCGGACGAGGATTCTCCGTGGTTGCCGAGGAGGTGCAGCGTCTGGCTGAACGTTCCGCAGATGCGACGCGCCAGATTTCCGCGCTGGTGAAGGCGATTCAGACCGACACGCAGGATGCCGTGGCCGCCATGGAACGCTCCACGCAGGGTGTGGTCGAAGGGGCCAAGCTGTCGGACAGCGCCGGTACAGCCTTGTCCGAGATTGACCTGGTGTCACGCCGGCTCGCTGACCTGATTGAACAGATTTCCGCTTCGGCTTCCCGCGAAGCTGAATCGGCCAACGTGGTGGCCGGCAACATCCAGCATATTTTCGCGGTGACGGAGCAAACCGGAGAAGGTACGCGTTCCACTGCCCAGCAGGTGCGCGACCTGTCCCGCATGGCCGAGGAGCTCAGGCAGTCGGTCTCGCGATTCAAGATCGCATGACGTATACATGATCTGTCTTTGTCCGTGACCTCCGATTTATGAACCGGCCTGCCATCTATGCAATCGAACGCTTCGAATTCATCCCCTGCTGAGCTCGACCTGGTGGTCAATGACCTGGGTCCGCTTGCCTGGGTGCTGGATGAACTTCGGAAATCCCTGGATGGTTCCGCCAAGGCCCTGAAGCGTTTTGTGCGCGACGCCGAGCTGGCGCGCGGCTCTGATCTTGCCGCTCTTGACGCCAGCCAGCTCCGGATCGCACGCCAGCAGCTGCACCAGGCTGTAGGAGCGCTGGAGATGGTGGGCCTGGGTGCGCCGGCGCTGGTACTGCGTTCTATGGAAGCGGCTGTGCAGAGGTTTGTCCAGCGGCCTGAGCAATGCAACCAGGAGGCGGCGGCCAAAGTCGAACAGGCCAGTTTTGCGTTGACCGAATACCTGGAAGGCGTGTTGGCCGACAAGCCGGTATCCGCTGTCTCGCTGTTCCCTCAGTACCGCGATGTTCAGGGACTGGTCGGGGCGGATCGCATCCATCCGGCAGACCTGTGGATGTATGAATGGCGCTGGATGGATCCGGAGCTGTCTGTCACGGTTGAGGCTACCCCCTACGATGACGCGGCCAGGCAACTGCTCGATCCGCTGGCGCTGAAAATCATGCGCACCGGGGATCAGCAGGCTGCCCAGAGCTTCAGGGACATGTGCCTGGGGTTTGCGCAGGCCGAACCGGCTGGCGAACCGAGGGCATTCTGGAAGATTGCGGCCGGCTATTTCGAGGCACTGGCGCAGGGTTTGCTCAAGGTCGATCTCTATGTAAAACGCGGCGCATCGCGCGTTCTTCTGCAGTATGCGTCGTTTGCGAAGGGCGGCACCAACGCGTCGGACCGGCTGGCGCAGGATCTGCTTTTTTTCTGTTCCCAGGCAGTGGCTGCGCGGGCCAGCGACGCGCCTGTCCTGTCCGCCATCCGCGCCAGCTATGGTTTGGCCCGCTTCAAACCGGTGGACTACGAAGCGGTCCAGTTCGGCCGGTTTGACCCTGCGCTGCTCGCCCAGGCGCGCAAGCGGATTGTCTCGGCCAAGGAAACCTGGTCCTCGCTGACCGCGGGGGATGTCGGCAAGTTCAAATCGGTGGCCGACCAGTTCAGCCTGGTCACGGACTCGCTGGTCAAGCTGCATCCGCCGAGCGAGCCCCTCGCCATGGCGTTGTCACAGGTCATTGAAGCGACAGTGCGTTCCGGCCAGGCACCTCCCATCGAGTTGGCGCTGGAGGTGGCTACAGCCGTGCTCTATCTCGAAGCTGCTTTTGATGACCTCGATCCCAGCGACCCGCAATTGGCCTCCCGGACGGCACGCTTGGCCCAGCGGCTGGACAGCGCCCGAAGTGGCGGCGAAGCCCAGCCACTTGAGCCCTGGATGGAGGAGTTGTACCGGCGTGTCAGCGACAAGCAAACCATGGGCAGTGTCGTGGGTGAACTGCGTATTTCCCTGAGCGAGCTTGAAAAATCGCTGGACGTGTTTTTCCGTAATCCGCAGGAAAAAACGGCCCTCGCCGCAGTGCCCGGCCAGTTATCGCAGATGCGTGGTGTGTTGTCCGTTCTGGGGCTGGATCAGGCTTCCCAGGCGGTCTTGCGCATGCGCGAGAGCGTCGAGCAAATGTTGGTGACCGAGGTTGACGAGCAACTGGCGCGTTCTGCCGGGACATTCGAGCAGTTGGGCAACAACCTCGGCGCCCTGAGCTTCCTAATCGACATGCTCAATTACCAGCCGGCGCTGGCGAAAAAACTTTTTGTATACGACGACCTCAAGGGAGAACTCAAACCCTTGATGGGACGCATTCACACGACGCAGGATGCCGCTGCGGCAGTGACGGTCAACAATGAACTGTCCCAAGCGGTACTTTCGGTTGTCCAGGATGCCCGGGCAGGTGATTCCGCCGAGAACCTCAGTGTCAAACTGGACGTTCTGGCGACCCATGCAGCCCTGGCGGATCAGCCCGTTCTGGCGCAAACTGCCCGTGACGCTGCACTGGCTGTGACCAGCCAGAGCGCCCAGGCGAATGCCGGTACCTTGACCGATCTGGTGGCGGCGGCCGCGCCGGCAGCCATGCCTGAAGCGGTGCCTGCGGGCTCGACCGGGGGTGCCGACGACTTTGAAGAAGACGATTTGCGCGATATCTTTCTGGAGGAAGCGCGCGAGGTCGCCGGCCATGCCCAGGCGGCGCTTGCTGCGCTGGCCATCGAATCCGGGGATATCGGG
>CAZIYA010000191.1:0-7238 GCA_964543355.1 uncultured Polaromonas sp. | reverse complement strand
GCCAACGTGGTGCCGGTGATCATGCCGCCGATCACGCCGGTGCCGATGGCGCGCTGGCTGGCCGAGCCGGCGCCGGTGGCCAGCGCCAGCGGCAGCACACCCATCATGAAGGCCAGCGAGGTCATCACGATGGGGCGGAAACGCAGGTGGGCGGCGGCCAGTGCCGACTCGATTGCGCTCTTGCCCTGGGCCTCCAGGTCTTTTGCAAACTCGATGATCAGGATCGCGTTTTTAGCCGACAGGCCGATGATGGTGATCAGGCCGACCTGGAAATACACGTCGTTTGAATACGCGCGCAGCAGCGTCGCCAGCAGCACACCCAGCACACCCAGCGGCACCACCATGATCACGGCCAGCGGAATGGTCCAGCTCTCGTAAAGTGCGGCCAGGCACAGGAACACCGCGAGGATGGCAAAGCCGTAAAGGATCAGCGCCTGCGCACCGGCCAGTTTTTCCTCGCGCGACTGGCCTGTCCATTCGAAGCCAAAACCGGCGGGCAGCTGTGCCGCCAGCTTTTCCATTTCCGCCATTGCCGCGCCCGAGCTGTAACCCGGCGCCGCCGAACCCGAAATGCGCATGGCGGGATAACCGTTGTAGCGGATGGTCTGCTGCGCGCCCGTCACCCATCGCGTGCTTGCGAAGGCCGACAGCGGCACAGGCCGGCCCTGGCTGTTGCTCGCGTTGAGCTGCAACAGGTCATGGGGCTGCATGCGCGCAGGCGCATCGGCTTGCACCACCACGCGCTGCAGCCGCCCCTGGTTGGGAAAGTCGTTCACATAGCTGGATCCCAGCGCGGTGGACAAGGTGGCGTTGATCGCGTCGAAGGAAACGCCCAGCGCATTGGCCTTGTCGCGGTCGATATCGATCTGCAGTTGCGGCCCGTCCTCCAGGCCGTCCGGGCGCACCTGTGCCAGCACCGGGCTCTTGCCCGCCATGCCCAGCAGCTGGTTGCGCGCGTTGACCAGTGCCTCATGGCCGGCGCCGCCCCGGTCCTGCAGGCGGAAAGTAAAGCCGCTGGCCGTCCCCAGCTCGGGAATGGGCGGCGGGCTGAGCGGGAAAATGAAAGCGTCGCGGATGCCGGACAGCGCACCAAAGGCCCGGCCGGCCAGGGCTTCGGCGGATTGCCCCTTGCCTTCCCGTTCGGACCAGTCCTTGAGCGTCACGAAAGCCAGCGCCGCATTCTGGCCCTGGCCGGAAAAGCTGAAGCCCAGCACACCAACCATGCTCTGCACCTCGGGCTGCTTGAGGATGTAGCCCTCGACCTGCTGCATGACCGACAGGGTGCGCTCCTGCGTGGCACCGGGCGGCAACTGCACGTTGACCAGTATGTTGCCCTGGTCCTCGCCGGGCAAAAAGGAGGTCGGCAAACGGGTGTAGACCACCGCGACGGCGGCGATGATGGCCACATAGATGATCAGGTAACGCGCCGCGCGCCTGAGCACGCGGGCCACAATGCTTTCATACCCTTTGGCGGTGCGCGAGAAGCTGCGGTTGAACCAGCCGAAGAAACCGCGCTTTTCGTGATGGTGGCCCGCTTCCACCGGCTTGAGCAGCGTGGCGCACAGGGCCGGGGTGAGGGACAGCGCCATGAAGGCGGAAAACCCGATCGACGCCACCATCACGGCCGAGAACTGGCGATAGATGTTGCCGGTCGAGCCGGCGAAAAAAGCCAGCGGAACGAACACCGAGATCAGCACCACGGTCACGCCGATGATGGCGCCCGAAATCTGCTTCATCGCCTTGCGCGTGGCTTCGAGTGGCGGCAGCCCCTCCTCGCTCATGATGCGTTCGACGTTTTCAACGACCACGATGGCGTCGTCCACCACAATGCCGATCACCAGCACCATGCCGAACATGGTCAGCACGTTGATCGAAAAACCGAGCGCCAGCAGCGTCCCGAAGGTACCCAGCAGCGCAATCGGCACCACGACGGTCGGAATGACGGTGTAGCGCCAGTTCTGCAGGAACAGGAACATCACGAGAAACACCAGCACCACGGCTTCAAACAGCGTCACAGCCACCTGCGAGATGGAGATCTGTACAAAACGCGAACTGTCGTAAGGAATCGTCCAGCTCACACCCTGCGGAAAATAACGCTCGAGCTCCGCCATCTTCTGGCGCACCGCCCTGGCCGAAGCCAGTGCATTGCCGCTGGGCGACAGCTGCACGCCGATGCCGACCGCCGGCTGGCCATTGAGACGCGCCGAAGTTGCATAGGCCTGGCCGCCAAGCTCGATGCGCGCCACGTCCCTGAGCCGAACGGCCGAGCCGTCGGTGTTGGCGCGCAGGACAATGTTGCCGAACTGCTCGACATTGGCAAGCTGGCCGTTCACCACCACCGTGGCCGCCGTGCCCTGGCCCGCAACGTTGGGCAAGTCACCTATCGTGCCCGACGACACCTGCGCGTTCTGGGCGCGAATGGCGGCGGTAACCTCGCTGGAAGACAGGCTGAAGCCGGCCAGCTTCGCCGGATCGATCCAGATGCGCATGGCCCGCTCGGAGCCGAACAGCTGTGCCTGGCCGATGCCGGGCAGGCGCTGCAATTCAGGCACCACGGTGCGGGACGCGTAGTCGCCCAGTCCTATCGGGTCGATCGCCGGGTTGGTTGACGACAGCATGGTGAACAGCAGGAAATTCGAGCGCGACTTGTCCACGCGCACACCCTGCTGCGTCACCGCCTGCGGCAGCCGCGGCGAGGCGCGCGAGAGGCGGTTCTGCACATCCACCTGCGCCAGGTCGGCATTGGTGCCCGGCTCGAAACTGATGGTGATGGTGCCCGTGCCGTTGGCCTGCGCCACCGACTCCATGTAGATCAGGCCGGGCGAGCCGTTCATCTCGCGCTCGATCACGGAGAGCACACTGTCTTCCAGCGTCTGGGCCGAAGCGCCGGGATAGGCGACGTTGATGACGATGGCGGGCGGTGCCACCGGCGGGTATTGGGAGATCGGCAACTGCGTGATGGCCACACTGCCCATCACGATGATGAACAGTGCAATCACCCAGGCAAAGATCGGCCGATCAATGAAAAACTTGGCCATGCGGTGCGCTCCTTATTTCGCGGCCGACGCAGCAGGAGCCGCAGAGGAGCTGGGAGCGGCCGGCGACGATGCGCCAGCCGCGGGCGCCGGGGCGGCACCGGCAGGCTGCCAGGGAACGGGCTTGACGGTGGCGCCGGGTTGCAGTTTCTGGAAGCCGTCGACCATCACCTGCTCGCCGGTTTTCAGGCCCTCGAGGATCACCCACTGGTTGCCTTTGGCAGAACCGATTTTCACCGGCCGCGTCGAAACCTTTCCGTCGGCACCGACCACCATGACCGTATCGCCCTGTCCTGAACGGGTGACAGCCTGCTGCGGCAATGTCATGGCGTTGGTCGCCTGCGCCTGTTCCAGGCGCACACGCACATAGAGGCCGGGCAGCAATTGCCCGTTGGGGTTGGGCACCTCGGCGCGCAGGGTGATCTGGCCCGTGGTGGCATCCACCGTGAGGTCGGAGAACAGCAGGCGTCCCGGACGCGAATATTCCGTGCCGTCTTCCAGCACGATGCGCACACTGGCCGCGTCCCCGCCCGTGGCGCGCTTGAACTGGCCGCTGTCCATGGCAGCGCGCAGCTTCATCACCTCCGACGCCGACTGCGTGAAGTTCACATACATGGGATGGATTTGCTGGATCACGGCAAGCTGCGTCGCATCGCCCTGCCCGACCAATGCGCCCTCGGTCACCAGCGCGCGACCGATACGGCCCGAAATGGGCGCGGTCACCGAGGCATATCCGAGGTTGATGCCGGCCGTCTGCACATTGGCCTTGCCCACCGCCACATCGGCTTCCGCCTGTTTCTGCGCGGCCACCGCATTTGCATACTCCTGCTTGCTGATGGCATTGGCTTCCACCAGGGGCTTGTAGCGCTGCGCCAGCGCTGCAGCCTGGGCCAGGTTGGCTTCTGCTCGCGCCAGGCCTGCCTTGGCGCTGGCCGACGCGGCGGCGTAAGGCGCAGCGTCAATGCTGAACAGCGTTTGTCCCGCTTTCACGTCACTGCCTTCACGGAAATGGCGCTTTTGCAGAATGCCGGCCGCGCGCGCCCGGACCTGGGCCACGCGCGATGCCTCCAGGCGGCCCGGCAACTCGGTCACCAGGCCCACGTCGCCCTGGGTGACGGTCACCACACCGACCTGTGCAGGAGGCGGGGCAGCAGGCGGCGCGCTGCTGCCCTTGCCGCAGCCGGCCAGAAACAAGGACAGTATCGCAACCAGCACCAGTGGCTGACGATGTGCAAAGAAAGGCACCAGACATGGCTGGCTGACAGGGGACGTAGGCATGCTGTTCCTCGAATTTTCTGGAATGAAAGCGCACTGGGGACCCGCCGGGGGCGGCACAGAGGCCCATCGGACGGAACCCGAAAGAATAAGGGTTTTCGCGAGTGGTATAGTTTACATACATTTGTGAATGTATAAAGGCAGTGGCGAAAAAGTCTCAGGAGACACCGCATGGTCCGTCGAACCAAGGAAGAAGCGCTGGCCACCCGCCATAAGCTGCTGGACGCTGCAGAGGAGCTGTTCCAGGTGCAAGGCGTGTCGCGCACCAGCCTGCAGGACATCGCCCGGCGCGCCGGGGTGACACGCGGCGCCGTCTACTGGCACTTCAAGGACAAGGCCGATCTTTTCAACGCCATGATGGACCGGGTCATCCTGCCCCTGGAAGAGTCCTTCCAGGACCGGCTGGGCCAGGAGGCGGAAACCGATCCGCTGGCACGTATCTGCAGCGGCGTGATGGAAGCACTGGTCCGTATCGCCGGCGACCCGCAGGCGCGCCGCGTTTTCGAAGTAGCCACACACAAGGTGGAATATGTCGATGAGCTCCAGGCAGTGCGACTGCGTCACCTGAAGAGCCGGAGCGACTTTCTCGCGCAGGTTGAACATGGCTTGCAGGCGGCGGCCCGACGCCACAGTGTGGAACTGGCGATTCCGGTCGCATCAGCGGCCCAGGGCATGCATGCCATCATCGACGGCCTGATCCAGAGCTGGCTGCTGGAAAGCACCGCCTTCGATCTGGTAACCGTGGGTCGTGACGTACTGGACGTCTATTTGCGCGGACTGGGATTTTCCCGCCCGGACAAGGGCGCCGCAGTCAGACCTTAGTGCAGGTGCCGCGGCTTGCGTCCGCCGCCGCCATGGCCCGAACCGCCCTGCGGCCCGCCCAGGCCTCTGGGAGGCCTGCCAAGCTGCATGGAATTAACCAGCGCATCGAAGCGCTGCTCAAACAGTTTGTCCACGGCCGATACCACATCGCCCAGCTCCGCGGCATCGAAATGGCGCTCCATCAGGCCGATCATGTCCTGCACCAGCAGGTCGCGCTGGACCTGCATGATCGCGGCCGGCGTGGGGCCCACGAAGTACATCGCGAAGTCGTCCCTGGCCTCCTCGCCATCGGGCTCTTCATCCTCGTCAAAATCCGCATCGTAAAACGTGACTTCAATCGGCGCACCGCTGTTGGCCAACTCGTTGAGTGCCATGCAGACCTCGTCGAGCACCTGGCGGAAATCCTCATCACCAGGAACCGTCCAGCACAGCTGCAGCAGATGCTGGTGCACATCGAAACGGATGCCGGGCTCTTCCTCGTAAACGCTGGCCGCGCCGTCCGCCAGTGATTTGGCGCCCGAATATTTCCAGAGCGGCTTCAGGGCTTCCTGCAGCTGCTCAAAGCCGACATCCTCACGCAACGGCACTTCACCGTGGACGTGTATTTCAAAGGGAGGGGTGTTGTAGCGGGCCATGGAATCTATCTTAACCACTTGCGGTCTGAAATGAGCATTGCCGGTGCATGGCACGAGTTGCCTGCGACGCCTTGTTCCGGGGCTGGTGCCTGAGACCGGAATCGAACCGGTACGCCCGTTTTCACGAAGCGGCGGATTTTAAGTCCGCTGTGTCTACCAATTTCACCACTCAGGCCGAGGACATGCTGATGAAGAAAAAAGCCCCTGGCAAGGGGCGGGCGAAAAGGATGGAGGCGCGGGCCGGAGTCGAACCGACCTACTCGGATTTGCAATCCGGTACATAACCGCTTTGTTACCGCGCCGTAATCTGTCTGCCTTCAGCAATCCCTTCAGGATTCTATGGGCTATCTTGTGAACTGTCCCCAATGAAAAAGGACAGCATTTTGACATGCTGCCCTTTTGAATTGGAGCGGGAGAAGAGTCTCGAACTCTCGACCTCAACCTTGGCAAGGTTGCGCTCTACCAACTGAGCTACTCCCGCGATTACAGCCTCGAATTATAGCGTATTTTTTACGCCATGCGAGGAGGCTTGAAAATTTTCAGGCATCAATGCTTGACGCTGCCCGCCACTTCCACCGCTGGCGCTGCGGGAGCAGCCGCCGCGACAGCGGTCTCCTCATCGGTCAGCGGCACAGGCTGGCGCACCAGTGCAATTTGCAGCACCTGGTCGATCCATTTGACCGGCACGATCTCCAGGCCGTTCTTCACGTTTTCCGGGATTTCCTGCAGGTCCTTCGCGTTCTCTTCGGGAATCAGGACAGTCTTGATGCCGCCGCGTAAAGCAGCAAGCAGTTTTTCCTTCAGCCCGCCAATGGCCGTGACCTCGCCGCGCAGCGTGATCTCCCCGGTCATCGCCACATCTCCGCGCACGGGGATGCCGGTGATGGCAGACACAAAGGCCGTGGTCATCGCCGCGCCAGCACTCGGGCCATCCTTGGGCGTCGCGCCATCGGGCACGTGAATGTGGATGTCGCGCTTCTCGAACATTTCGTCCTTGATGCCCAGCACGCGGGCCCGGCTGCGCACCACGGTGCGGGCGGCTTCCACGGATTCCTTCATCACGTCACCGAGCGAGCCCGTGCGTGTGATCACGCCCTTGCCGGGCATCATGGCCGCTTCGATCGTCAGCAGGTCGCCGCCAACTTCGGTCCAGGCCAGACCCACCACCTGGCCAATCTGGTTGTGATTCTCGGCACGGCCGTAGTCGAACTTGCGCACGCCCAGAAAATCGTTGAGATTGTCCGCAGTGACGGTGACTTTGGGCTCCATCTTCTTGAGCTGGATGCCCTTGACGACCTTGCGGCAGATCTTGGACAGCTCGCGCTCGAGCGAACGGACGCCGGCTTCACGCGTGTAGTAACGCACGATGTCGCGGACCGCCTGCTCCTGGATTTCCAGCTCGTCTTCCTTGACACCATTGTTCTTGAGCTGCTTGGGCAGCAGGTAACGCATGGCGATGCTGGTTTTTTCG
>CAZIYA010000190.1:0-7241 GCA_964543355.1 uncultured Polaromonas sp. | reverse complement strand
CCAGCAGGCGCACATAGAGCGTCGGCACGCCCATGAAGACCGTGGCCTCGGGCAACTTCTGCACCACCAGTTTCGGGTCGAACTTCGCCAGCCAGATCATCTTGCTGCCATTGATCAGCGCGCCATGGATCGCCACAAACAGGCCGTGCACGTGGAAGATGGGCAACGCATGGATCAGCACGTCGCCCGGCGTCCACGCCCAGTAGTCCTTGAGCACCAGTGCATTGCTCAGCATGTTGCCGTGCGACAGCATGGCGCCCTTGCTGCGGCCCGTGGTGCCGCTGGTGTAGAGAATGGCCGCAAGGTCATCCGCGCCGCGCTGGGCCACCTCGTGCCGGTCGCTGCAATGCGCGGCACGCTCCAGCAGTGAACCGGTGCGGTCATCGTCCAGCGTGAAGACGTTTTGCGTGCCGGCCTTGAAGGCGATCTTGCTGACCCAGCCGAAGTTCTTGCGGCTGCAGACCACCACCGAGGGCTCGGCGTTACCGATGAAATACTCGATCTCCGCGCTTTGGTAGGCGGTGTTGAGCGGCAGGAACACATAACCGGCCCGCAGCGTGGCCAGGTACAGCATCATGGCCTCGACCGATTTTTCGACCTGCACAGCGATACGGGCGCCCGCCGGCAGGCCCAGCGACTTCAAGAGGTTGGCCATCATCGCGGTGGACCGGTCCAGGTCGCGCCAGGAGTAATTCAGGCCGGTGTCGGTTTCCACCGCCACCGTGTCAAGGTCCTTGGGAAAAGCTGCGCGCAAGGCGGCAAACAGGTTGTTGTTTTTCATCGCGTGGTTACCTGGAAAATCAGAAAGTCAGAGATCACCCGCGGACTGGAACTGCGGCGGGCGTTTTTCAACAAAAGCCGTCACACCTTCGCGGTGTTCGGCAGAGTCGGCGTAGGCATAGACATTTGCTATCAAATCAGTAGCTGCTTGCGCCCGGTTTTCCTGGGCCAGAGCCCGGAAAGTCTGTTTATTCAGGCGTGCCGCCGCGGGGGCCAGCCGGGCGATACGGCCGGCCGCCAATGAAGCTTGCGCAGCCACCTCGCCGTCAGGAAACATGGCATTCAGGAAGCCGCGCTGCAGCAGCGTGGCCGCATCCAACACCGCGGCCGCCAGCAACATCTCGCGCGCGGTCAGTTCACCTGCGGCACGCATCACCAATGCAGCCTCGCGCGGCGCCATCGGGAAACCGAGCTTTGCAATCGGCGCACCAAATTTCGCCGAGACGCCGGCCAGACGCAAATCACAGCAGCTGGCAATCTCCATGCCGGCACCCATGCAGGCGCCCTCGATCTGCGCCACGATGGGCACATCGCAGTCCAGCATGGCCTGCAGGCCGCCCCAGACCTCGTTTTCGTGAAAGTTCCGCAAGGCGGTTTCATCGAACCGGAAGTCGGGGTACTCGGAAATGTCGCCGCCCGCACAAAAGCTGGCGCCCTCCCCGCGCAGCAGCACGCAACACACGTCGCTGCGCTGCTGCAGGCTGGTGAACACCTCACGCAGCGCGTGCCACATGGCACGCGACATGGCATTGAGCTTGCCCGGGTGAGACAGGGTGACCAGCGCGATGGGGCCATCCGTGGCCAGCAGAACCTGTCCTCTCATGTACACCCTGGAAAGGTCAGTCCAGCTTCGCGCCGGACGCTTTCACCACCTGCGCCCATTTTTTCACCTCTGCGCTGATGAAACCGCCGAACTGCGGCCCGGCCAGCCCGGTGAACTCGGCGCCCTGCCGCGCCCAGACGGCTTTGGCTTCGTCGGTGGTGCAGGCCTTGCGGATTTCCTCGATCGCGCGGGCCTGGGCATCGGCAGGCATGCCCTTGGGGCCCCAGACGCCGTACCAGGTCGTCACGTTGTACTCGGGCAAACCCATCTCGGCGGCGCTCGGCACGTCCGGAATGGCCGGGTTGCGCTTGTTGCCCGACACCATCAGCGCCTTGATGCGGCCGCCGGCAATATGGCTGGCCGATGAACCCAGGCCGTCGAACATCATTTCAACGTCGCCGGCAATCAGGCCCTGCAGGGCCGGGCCGGCACCGCGGTAGGGAATGTGGGTGATGAAGGTTTTGGTCTGCTGTTTGAACAGCTCGCCAGCCAGGTGGTGGGAGGTGCCGGCGCCGGCCGAGCCGTAGTTGAGTTTGGCCGGATTTTTGCGGGCGTAGTCGAGGAATTCCTTGAAGCTCGCCACCGGTAGTCTTTGCGGGTTGACCACGACGACCTGCGGCACGCTGGCCACCAGAATCAGCGGCACCAGGTCTTTCTCGATGTCGTAGTCCAGCTTGGGATACATGCTGGGCGCGATGGTGTGGTGCACCGCGCCCATGAACAGCGTGTAGCCATCAGGAGCGGCCTTGGCGGCAATGCTGGCACCCAGGGTGCCGCCGGCGCCGCCGCGGTTGTCAATGATCATCTGCTTGCCGGTCAGGCGAGCAAACTGCGCCGCCATGGGCCGCGCAAAGGCATCGGTGCCGCCCCCGGCCGGAAATGGCACGATCATGGTCACCGGCTTGGCTGGCCAGCCCGATTGTGCGTAGCTGCCCATGGAAAACGCGGCCAGGCCGGCGGCTGCGGTACGCAGCACATCGCGTCGGGACGCGTTGATGTCAAAGCTCGATGTCATGTCTCTCTCTCCTGTCGTTGTTAAATCAAAAAAAACTGCATGGCTTTTAAATATACAAACCCTCGATACCGCCGGATACGGGGATTTTCCCCTGAGACAGCAGTGCCCTGTGCTTGTCCAGCCGCTTGAGGTCATAAAGGTAATTGACCATCAGGCCACAGGACTGCTTGAGACCTTTAGGTGAAGGATCCCCCATCCAGTTCAGCCGCTCAATGCGGGCACCATTGCCCAGATGGAAGCGCGCGACCGGATCCAGCGGCTTGCCGTCTTCCAGCGCCTGTCCCAGATAATGCGCCGCGCAATGCAGCAGCATGCGGCGCACGGGTGACTTCTCGTCCAGCGTGGATGCCGTGTCGGCTGCCGTGAGGAAATGCTGCACGGTGGGGGGCTCGAACCCGACGGCACGGCCCAGAAGCGTGCGTTCTTTTTCATCAAGTGCTTCCAGCATGGTGCCGGCATTTTTGCCCAGCCACTGGCGAAAGCCCGGAATCGGAGACAAGGTGGCAAAGTGCTTGAGCCGGGGAAATTCGGCGCACAGGGTCTCCACCACGCGCTTGATCAGCGAGTCGCCAAAACTCACGCCGCGCAAGCCGGCCTGCGTGTTGCTGATGGAATAGAAAATCGCGGTCGTGGCCCTGGCCAGGTCCGCAGGCGCGGCCGACTCGTCCAGCAGCGGCGTGATGCCGGCTGCCATCTCATCCATCAGCGCCACCTCGACAAAAATCAGCGGCTCATCGGGCATACGCGGGTGGAAAAACCCGTAACACCGGCGGTCGCTGTCGAGCCTGTTCTTCACGTCGGCCCAGCTCTTGATGTCATGCACGGCTTCGTACTTGATCAGCTTTTCAATCAGCGATGCCGGCGAATCCCAGCTGATGCGGCGCAGATCGAGAAAGCCCACATCGAACCAGGTCGAGAACATGTACTCCATCTCGACATCGAGCGCCTGCAGGCGCTTGTCCGCCTTGAGGTAAGGCAGCATGTCGGCGCGCAGGTCCACCAGGAAGCGGATGCCTTCGGGAAAGGCACTGAACCGCTGCAGCAGACGCCTGCGCGGAGAAACCGTGGCGCGGCGATAACGCACCTCGGCCACAGCCTCATCGGGGGTACCGACCGCGGCGGCAAACTGGGCTTGCGCCAGCTTGACCTTTTGCGCATCAGCCACAAACTGCTCGCTCATCAGCAGCCACATGTCGCGCCGCTCGTTCAGGGCCGCGCCGGCATACCAGCCCGCCACCCCTTTGGCGCGGCGGCCACCCTCGACCTCGCTGACCTGCGGATCGACAATGGCCTTCAGCTCCTGCAGCGTCCGGCGCAGGACACGCGGCGACAGGGCTTCTTCCTTTTGCCGCAACGTGGCCTTCAATCGTTCACGCGTGGAGCGCACAGCCGGCAAGGCTTCGGAAGAAGCACCGGACGCTATTTTTTTGGTAGCTGCTGGCGTAGTAGCGGCGGGAGCTTCCGGCACTTTCGATGCATTTTTTTTGTCCCCGGAAAAGCGGGACACGCTGCGATTGAGCCAGTCTGCGGCATTCATGAGGCCACCCTTGTGCGCTGGTTGCGGGCCAGTTCACGCAAAGCCTCGCGCTGGCGTGTCAGGTGGGTGCGCATGGCAGCATCGGCGCCTTCGCTGTCGCGGGCCTTGAGCGCTGCAAACACCGCCATGTGTTCCGACAGGCTCTGGGCCAGACGGCCGGGCGCGTGCAACTGCTGGGCCCGCGCGAGCTTGAGGATCTTGCGCAGGTCGGCGATCGCCATGGCCAGCCAGCGGTTGTCGGCCAGCGTGATGATGGCTTCGTGAATCGCGAAATTGGTGTCGTAGTAGTCGTTGATGCGGCCGGCCTTCGCATGGCCGGCCAGCCGCTCGTGCAGCGTGGTAAGCGCCGCCAGGTCGGCATCGGTGGCATTGCGGGCAGCCTCAAACGCGCAGCGCCCTTCGAGCAGCGCAATCACGGGAAAAATCTCGTCGAGGTCCTTCTCCGTCACCTCATTGATGAAGCAGCCGCGCCGTGGCTCGTGGCGCAGCAGGCCCTCCGCCGTCAACACCTTGAGGGCCTCGCGCAAGGGCGTGCGCGAAATCTGCAGGCGCTCGCACAGCACCAGTTCGTCCAGAAAACTGCCGGGCGCATACATGCCGGCAAAAATCTGCTCGCGCAAGGTGGCGGAGACTTCCTGGTGCAATGAATTCTGGACAAGACGCATGGTGGGTATCCGTTGGTCGTCGTGTGGCGGCAAAGTGCCCGTCGGATCTGGCGGTAGGCGGAAGCCCCGCTTCGCCGGCCCGCCGCCCCCGCTTGCTGGGCTATCTGTTCCGTAATTTTTCGTAATTACGCATAATTATGATGAACAGGCTTGACGAACGCAAGCTGCTTCAGCGACAAACCAACAGGTAAAAACCCGCGCTTTCCGGGGCCTCAAACAAGGAAGGCGACCGCAGTTGCAGGTGGGTCGGGCAGGAAGTCAGCTACTGAAAAGATAGCTGCTGGCGCCCGACCAGAAAGGGCTGAAGCGGCTTTCAGGATCTTTTTTCAGCCCACAACCAAAGCCAGACACCCGCCGCGATCATCGGCAGGCACAACCATTGGCCCATGCTCATGCCCAGCGCCAGGACGCCGAGAAAATCGTCCGGCTCGCGGAAAAATTCGGCGATAAAACGGAACACGCCGTAACCCACCAGAAAAGCCGCAGACACCTGGCCGGTCTTGCGCGGTTTGCGCGCATACAGCCACAACAGGATAAAGAGCAGCAACCCCTCCAGCAGAAACTGGTAGACCTGTGAGGGGTGGCGCGGCAACATGGAACCACTCTGCCTGAAAACCATGCCCCAGGGAAGATCGGGACTACTGAAACGTCCCCATAACTCGCCGTTGATGAAATTGCCGACCCGTCCTGCCGCCAGCCCGGTCGGCACGCAGGGCGCCACCAGATCCATCACCTGCAGCCATGGTTTTTTCCGGGTGCGGGCAAACCACACCTGCGACACCAGCACGCCCAGCAGACCTCCATGAAAACTCATACCCCCCTGCCAGACGTAAAAAATCTCCAGCGGATGCGCCAGGTAGTAACCGGGCTTGTAGAACAGGCAGTAACCGATACGCCCGCCCACCACCACACCCATCACCCCCAGGAACAGGATGTCCTCGATATCCTTGCGGCCCCAAGCTACAGCCCCCGTCATCGACGCATAGGGTTCATGCCGCAGGCGGCGCAGCCCGAGGAACAGGAACAGGCCGAACGCCGCGAGATAGGTCAGACCGTACCAGTGGATGGCCAGCGGGCCAAGCTGCAGGGCGACGGGATCGATGGTGGGGTGGATCAGCATGCGGCTTATTGTGCCAGTGCAGCGTATTCCGCCGCCGGGCCACTCAGCCGCGCGGGGCTGCTGCAAACTCCAGGAAACGCTGGACACAGGGGCTGGCAACTCCCGCCGGCCAGACCAGGCTGGTTTCACAGACCGGCACCCGGCTGCCTTTTTTGCCAGCCACACTGCGGTAGGCCACACCCGGCCGCTGGAATTGCCTGACGCTTTCGGGCACCCAGGCCACCCCCAGGCCGGCCGAAACCAGGTTGACGATGGTCTGCATCTGGATCGCTTCCTGCGCCACCTGGGGCGCATGCGCGGCCGCGTGATACATCGCAAAGATGGCGTCGTAGAGGGAAGGCAGGATGCGGCGCGGAAAAATCACCAGCGGCTGTGCCAGCACGTCGTCCAGTGCCAGCGAGGGTTTTGCCGCCAGTGCATGATGGTCGGCCAGGGCCAGCAGCAAGGGCTCTTCGGCGATCAGACGCCGCTGCAGGCCGGCTGGCGCAAACCCAGGCGAATGCAGCATGATCCCGGCATCGATGTCGTGGCGCTCAAAGGCCTGCAGTTGCATGTCGCCGGTGGCCTCCAGCAATTCGAGCTGGACCTGCGGATACTGCTCTCGAAATGCCCGGACCCATTCAGGCAGCAGAGAAAACCCCGCGGTGGAGACAAAAGCCAGGCGGAGCCGCCCGACTTCGCCGGCCGCAGCCGCCCTCGCCTGCCCGGGCAAGGCCTGCGACCGGGCCAGCAGCTCATGGACCGCGGGCAACAGCGCCACGGCCGCCGCCGTCATGTGCACGCTGCGTTTGGTGCGATCGAACAGCCGCACGCCCAGCAGCTTTTCCAGATGCGCAATGGCCTGCGTCAGGGGCGGCTGGGTCATGTGCAGCCGCGTTGCGGCCCGGCCGAAATGCAGCTCCTCGGCCACAGCCACAAACTGGCGCCAGAGCCTGAGTTCTATGGTCGGAATACTCATACGCCACACATATTAATACAGCATCAAAAATATATTGGAAGCACTCAAAGAGGCGGCGCATACTCTGCGTTTTGTCCCACATCCCATACAAGAGATACCCATGACCCAGCAAGACAAGGACAGCGTCGGTGACGCCATCAACCGCCGCAGCAAAAACATCACAGAAGGCACGTCGCGCGCACCGAACCGTTCGATGTATTACGCGATGGGTTACGAGGCCGGGGACTTCAAGAAACCCATGGTCGGTGTCGCCAACGGGCACAGCACCATCACACCCTGCAACAGCGGCCTGCAAAAACTCGCAGATGCCGCGATTGCCGGCATCGAGGAAGCCGGCGGCAAC
>CAZIYA010000189.1:0-7315 GCA_964543355.1 uncultured Polaromonas sp. | reverse complement strand
ATGGCTGATGTGGCTGACCAACACCCTGCAGGCCACGCTGATCACCTACTTCTATTCCGATCGGTCGGTGGCACCGGGCAATGCCGCCGGCGCGGCAGAGGTCAAGACGCAGGCCGAAGTGAAAATCGGCGCCATGCTGGACCAGCTGGACACCGAACTGGCGCGCCATGACGGCCCCTGGTTTGCCGGTGAGCAGTACAGCGCGCTGGATGCCTATGTGCTGACCCTGTGCCGCTGGACGCGCAACTTCAAGTCGCCTGCCGCACGCACGCGTCCGCTTCTCGGGCCCTACCTGCAGCGCATGCTGGCGCGGCCCGCGGTGCAGCGTGTGTTTGCGGCGGAAGAGCTGGCGCCGCCTTTTGTCTAGGAGTCTGGGCGGCAGCACAAATCGCTGAGCTCTAGCGCATTGCCGATCGCCGCACCTGCTGCCGTGTTGTCGAAGATGCACCAGGCTTCGGCGCCGCTCTTCACGGCCAGACCAAGCCTGTCGGCGAGAGCCCGCAGCGTGGCGCTGTCATAGGCTGAGTAATACATGCGCGGTGAACCGTGCAGCCGCACGTACACCAGGCCGGACCAGCCGCCGGGCGAGGTGCCGGCTTCATGCAGCACCGGGTCGGCGAGCACCCGGGCAATCTGCAGTTCCTTCAGCACGGTGTCTGCCTCCGGCACGAACCAGCTGGCGTGGCGCGGCTCCAGGGCGATGGCGGCGGCATGCCGCTGGCGCAGGGACTTTAAAAAGGCCGTTCCCGCGTTGTTGTCAAAAGCCAGGCTGGGCGGCAGTTGCACCAGCAGGCAGCCGAGTTTTTCACCAAGCCCTGCAACCTGCGCCAGGAAGCTTTCCAGCAGGGGCTCGCAATGGCGCAGGCGCTGCCCGTGGGTGATGGTTTTGGGCAGCTTGACCGCAAAACGAAAGGCCGCCGGCACAGTGGCGGCCCAGCGTGCGTAGGTGGCGCTTTGGTGCGGCCGGTAAAACGAGGAATTGATTTCGACGGCACCCAGCCGTTGCGCGTAGCGCTGCAAATGAGTGCCGCTGGCGGCATCGGGGAAGTGCGGCCAGCTGTCCCGCGGCAGGCTCCAGCCGGCGCAGCCGACGTGAATTTGCGGGAACGTCGTTGCCGCCACGGCAGTCCCGCGGGGTCAGCGCCCAGTCCGCGCCAGGTAGCGCTTTCGCCAGAACACCGACACCACCACAACCACCAGCAGCACCATGAAACCGAGGGTCCACCAGAAGCCGCTGGTCTGGTGAATCAGGGGCATGAACTCGAAGTTCATGCCGAAAAAACCAGTGATCAGGTTCAGCGGCAGAAACACGGCGGTCAGGGCGGTCAGCGTGCGCATGATGTCGTTGGTGCGATTGCTCTGTGCGCTGAAGTGGATCTGCACCACCGTTTCGGCGGATTGTTCCAGCCGGCGCGCGTGGTGTACCACGCGCTGGATATGCTCAATCACGTCGCGCGCCCGCGCCACCATCTGGTCGCGCCGGGTCAGCGCCAGCTGTTCATCGGCGGCAAAGGACGACATCGGCTGCTCGCGCAATGAATCGAGCCACTCCTGCATGGCGTCGTGCTGCTCGTCACACAGGTCTTCCAGCACATGCAGCTGGCTGCGCGCGCCCATCAACGAGCCCCAGTTGATGAAACGCGAATTGGGCTTGAGCAGCTCGCCCTGCCAGTGCTCGAGCTGGGTGGTGAGCTCCTTGCGTACGTCAAGGTAGCTGTCCACCATGGCATTGACCATGCGCAGCACCAGGTCGGCCGGGCTGGACGGGATGCGGCTGCGCGCCGACACGCTGTCCACGCTGAACTTGGCGTCGGTCAGCGAGCGCTGGATAAAACTTTTGGCGGTGTAGCAGCCGCGCGGGTGCACGCTGATCAGCAGCCGGTCGAACACCACAAAACCCACGGCTTTGGAGCTGATGCGGTTGAAGGCGGGCAGACCGCCGCGCGGTTTGGGACGCGGCAGCCCATCGCCTCCGGCTGCGCCGGCGACCGCTTCGTGTTCGGTCTCGTCGCGGGTTTCAACCTGCGTCGCGAGCCGGCGGAAGATGATCAGGTCGTAGATCGAGGTGTAGTCATAGTGCGAAGGGTGGGCAGCGTTGGCCAGGTCCTTGCAATGAAGGTCCAGCAGGGCAGAGCGGCCCAGTTGCTGTGCCGCCTGCTGAAGCAGCGCCAGATGGGTCTCGAATTCTTCGCGGTCCAGGAACAGCCAGACAAAACCATCCGACGGCGCCTGTGCCGGCAGGGTGTCGGAGAAGCGCAGGCTGTCAGCGGTGAATTCAACAATTTGCACGGTGTCTGTCCGGTTGATGGTCAAATTGCACTCCAGCCCTTGTCAGTGGTGCGCAGGCAGCTATGTTTTTTGTAGCAAACGGGCTGCCGCGATGGCGAAGTAGGTGAGGACGCCGTCGGCACCGGCGCGCTTGAAAGCCAGCAGGCTTTCCATCATCACCGCATCGTGGTCCAGCCAGCCGTTTTGCGCGGCCGCCTTGAGCATCGCGTATTCGCCGCTGACCTGGTAGGCAAAGGTCGGCACGCCGAACTCGTCCTTCACACGGCGCACTACGTCCAGATAAGGCATGCCGGGTTTGACCATCACCATGTCGGCGCCTTCGGCAATGTCCATCGCCACTTCGCGCAGTGCTTCGTCGCTATTGCCCGGGTCCATCTGGTAGACCTTCTTGTCGGCCTTGCCAAGGTTGCCGGAGGAGCCCACCGCATCGCGGAAGGGGCCGTAAAACGCACTCGCGTATTTGGCGCTGTAGGCCATGATGCGGGTGTGGATCAGCTTCCTTGCTTCCAGTGCCTGGCGGATGGCGCCAATGCGTCCGTCCATCATGTCGCTGGGGGCGACGATGTCCACGCCAGCCTCGGCCTGCACCAGCGCCTGGCCGACCAGCACTTCAATTGTCTCGTCATTCAGGATGTAACCGGTCTGTTTGTCCGGCAGCCCGTCCTGGCCGTGGCTGGTGAACGGGTCCAGCGCCACGTCGGTCATCACGCCGAGTTCGGGAAACCGCTTTTTCAGTTCACGCACCACACGCGGCACCAGGCCGTCCGGGTTCAACGCTTCCTTGCCGTCATAGGTTTTCAGCGAGCCGTCGATCACCGGAAACAGCGCCATCACGGGAATGCCGAGCCGCACACATTCTTCGGCTACCGGCAGCAGCAGGTCCAGGCTCAGGCGCTCCACGCCGGGCATGGAAGCCACCGGCTCACGCCGTTGCTCCCCGTCGGTGACAAACACCGGGTAGATCAGGTCGTGCACGCCCAGCGCGTTTTCACGCACCAGGTTGCGTGTGAAGCTGTCGCGACGCAGGCGGCGCGGACGGCCGAGCGGGTAGGGGGCGTAGGAGGTCATGGGCAAATTGTGCCAAAGCTTTGCGGGGGGTGATGAATGCTCCGTCGGGTTGCTCGTTTGTGCGCTGGCGAACATAGGCGGCGCACCTGAGGAAATGGCTAGTGAAACTATCATGCACTTTCGCCCGGCGACCCTTGTCATGACCTCGGGGGCGTGGTTAGAATGGCCGCGTGTTGTCACCTTTTGGTGGCGGCATCCCGCTTTTCCTCCCTGAGCGGGTGCCTTTAGTGTCACAGCAAAAAGGCTTCCAGGCCCGGCTGACCTCGCGTCATCCGGGCATTTTTTTGCCCACTCAGAGCACACCGCCACTGCGCAAAGTGAAAGCGAGGGCCGTTTCAAGGGATGGGCGGGCTTTAAACCAGCAGGGGCCGCGGAACCGGCTTAGCCGGGCCGCAGGCGCAGCGGCCCCCTCGGGGGGCAGCGACCACACGCAGTGGGGAGCGTGGGGGCTACACTTTGTGCATGCTCTGGGTCAAATCACTCCACATCGTTTTTGTCGCCAGCTGGTTCGCAGGCCTGTTTTACCTGCCGCGCATTTTTGTGAACCTGGCGATGGTGCCGGCTGAAAGTGTGGCCGAGCATGCACGGCTGATCCTCATGGCGCGCAAGCTGTTGCGCTTCACCACGCTTCTCGCCGTGCCAGCGCTGGTCTTCGGCCTGTGGCTGTGGCTGGGCTACGGCATAGGGCGCGGGCCGGGCAATGGGTGGATGCACGCGAAGCTGGCCGTGGTGGTGCTGGCGATCGGCTACCACCATGCCTGTGGCCGCATCCTCGCGAAGTTCATCGCCCAGCGCAACACGCGCAGCCACCGCTGGTTCCGCTTCTTCAACGAAGCTCCGGTGCTGCTGCTGCTCGCCGCCGTGATCCTGGTTGTGGTCAAGCCGTTCTAGTACGCAGGAAGCCCCCGCGTGAAGCCCCCGACCCCACCAGCAGACGCGGTCGATCCGGCTCCGCCGGGCGACTCGCGTCGTCCCCTGCAAGGGGAGGCAGCACTACACGATGCGCAGCATCGTGAGAATGTCAGGGGTGTGCAAATTTTTCAGCGCAGTGAAGACGACGGGGGTGTACCGACCACCAGCTGGCCCCTGGCGCTGGCCACTGTTTGCCTGATTGTGTATGCCAGCCTCTATCCCTTTACCGAGTGGCGCAACCAGGGCATTTCGCCGCTGACTTTCCTGACGGCGTCCTTGCCGCGCTACTGGACCGGTTTTGATGTGGGCGTCAACCTCGCCGGCTACGCGCCGCTGGGTTTCCTGCTGGCCCTGGCCGCGCTGCGCAGCGGCCGCACGCGCTGGGCTGTCAGTGTGGCGGTGCTCGGGGCGGGCGCCTTGTCGCTGGTGATGGAAGCGCTGCAAAGTTACCTGCCTGCGCGCATTCCTTCGAATGTGGACTTCGCCCTGAACGCGACTGGCGCCTGGCTCGGGGCATGTACGGCGTGGTTGCTGGAGAAAGCGGGCGCGCTGGACCGGTGGAGCCGGGTGCGGGCGCGCTGGTTTGTCAGTGATGCCAGGGGCGCGCTCGTGCTGCTGGCCCTGTGGCCGGTGGCACTGCTGTTTCCGGCTTCGGTGCCGCTGGGTCTGGGCCAGGTGCTGGAACGACTGGAATACACACTGGCCGACGCGCTGGCCGATACGCCCTTTCTCGAGTGGCTGCCGGTGCGCGACATCGAGCTGCAGCCGCTGGTGCCCGGCGCCGAAGTGATCTGTGTGGCGCTGGGCGCGCTGATTCCCTGCCTGCTCGGCTACAGCGTGCTGCGCACCCTGGCACAACGCACCGTCTTTCTGGCACTCACCCTGCTTGCCGCCATTGCATCGACGGCCCTGTCCGCTGCGCTCAGTTATGGCCCCGACCATGCCTGGGCCTGGCTGGACTTGCCGGTGCAGGTCGGGCTGGTCATGGGCGGCGTGCTGGCCCTGCTTTTTCTGCCGGTGCCGCGGCGGGGCAGCGCCGCCCTCCTGCTGCTGGCCCTGAGTGTTCATTTGTCCCTGCTCAACCAGGCGCCGATGGGCCCCTATTTTGCGGAAACCCTGCAGATCTGGGAGCAGGGGCGGTTCATCCGTTTCAACGGCCTGGCGCAATGGCTGGGCTGGCTCTGGCCCTATGCAGTGTTGCTGTACCTGCTGGTGCGCTTGTCCAGCCGCAGGCCCAGCGAGCCCGCGGAAAGTAAAATCGGCGCATGACCCTCCCCAGCATGAAAGAAGGCGCGGCACCGGCTGCGCCCACGGACTCCTATTACGAACGGCACATTTTTTTCTGCCTGAACCAGCGCGACAACGGAGAAGACAGCTGTGCCAACCACAAGGCCCAGGAAGGTTTCGACCGCTGCAAGGCCCAGGTCAAAGCCGCCGGGCTGGCCGGGCCGGGCAAGGTGCGCGTCAACAAGGCCGGCTGCCTGGACCGCTGTGCGGCCGGTCCGGTGGCGGTGGTGTACCCCGAAGCCGTCTGGTACACCTATGTGGATGCGCAGGACATCGACGAGATCGTCGAGTCGCACCTTAAAAACGGCCAGGTGGTCGAGCGGCTGCTGACACCGGCGAATGTGGGGCGCTGAGAGGCGGCCTGAATCCGGAGCGCAGCGTGGCTGGCTCGCTGGACTTCATGAGTTTTAGCCTGTTTTCCCTTGTCGTGCGGGCTTGAGCAGCTAGTATTCTGATAGCAATTTGTCAATGGAAAGTAAGGCGTGAATTCCCAAACCCAGAAATCCGTGGTGCAGGGCGCTGCGGGCGCCATCGAAGTGGCGCTGGACCTGCCTGCGGGCGGGCAGGCTTCGAGAGGGGTGGCCGTCATCGCCCACCCGCATCCGCTGTTCGGCGGCACCATGGACAACAAGGTGGTGCAGACCCTGGCGCGCGCGTTCCTGCAGGCCGGCTGGACCGCGGTCCGGTTCAATTTTCGGGGCGTGGGTGGCACTGAAGGCGTGCACGACGAAGGTCGCGGCGAGCTGGACGACATGCTGGCCGTGGTGGCAGCCATGGCGCCGCAGGGTCCGCTGTGCCTGGCCGGGTTTTCTTTCGGTGCTTACGTCACCACGCACGCCTTTGGCCGCCTGGCTCCCCTGCGCGACATCGAAAAACTGGTGCTGGTAGGAACCAGCGTCGACCGCGCGGTTGCCGCCCCCATTCCTGCGGACGCGCATCTCCGGACTTTGGTTGTGCACGGCGAGCAGGACGACACGGTCCCGCTGCAATCGGTGCTGGACTGGGCGCGCCCGCAGGTACTGCCTGTTACGGTTGTCCCCGGGGGTGGGCACTTCTTTCATGGACAATTGCCGCTTCTGAAAAATCTGGTGGCACGCCACCTTGGCTGACCTTTTCAGGCCCGATCCGGGCTTTTGTCGCCCTTTTTTGCCTTCGTTTTCCATTTCCAGGTCTATTTCCCCATGCGCCGTTTCCTGATTGCTTTTCGTGGCTTTGCCTCATCCTTGGTGCTGCTTTCTTCCCTGGTTCTGCTGCCGGCGGCGCAAGCCCAGATGCCGCAGCCGCCCGAAGTGGCTGCCCGCTCCTACCTGTTGCTGGATGTCACGGCCAACCAGATCCTGGCCGCCAAGGACATCGACTCCCCGATCGAGCCGGCCTCGCTGACCAAACTCATGACCGAATACCTGGTGTTCGATGCGCTCAAGTCCAAAAAAATCACCCTCAAGCAGACTTTTCCCGTCAGCGAGCGTGCCTGGAAAATGCCGGGTTCGCGCATGTTCATCGACCCGAAGATGCAGGTGCCTGTGGAAGACCTGATCAAGGGCATGGTGGTTCAGTCGGGCAACGACGCCACCATGGCGCTGGCCGAGGGTGTGGGCGGCAGCGCCGAGAATTTTGTTCGCCTGATGAACGAACAGGCCAAGGTGCTGGGCATGAAGTCCACAAGCTACAAAAACCCGGAAGGCCTGACCGAACCGGGCCATACCACCACGGCGCGCGACCTGAGCATCCTGTCCACCCGCCTGATGCAGGATTTTCC
>CAZIYA010000188.1:0-7335 GCA_964543355.1 uncultured Polaromonas sp. | reverse complement strand
GCCAGGGGATGCCGTCGCCATCCACATCCTTGTAGCGGCCGAAGTCTTTCCCCGCCTCCAGTTCCTCGGCACTCATCACCTTGCCGCGGTCGTAGCTGCGGCTGTCGTCCCAGGCAAAGGGCTCGCACAGGCGCTGGTTCATGCCAATGTCCAGGTCGGTCATCACAAACACCGGCGTTTGCAGGCGTTCTGCCAGGTCCAGCGCAGCCGCCGCATGCTCGAAACATTCATGCGGGTCTTCGGGCAGCAGCAGCACATGTTTCGTGTCGCCATGCGACGCATAGGCGCAGGAAATCAGGTCCGCCTGCTGCGTGCGCGTCGGCATGCCGGTGGACGGACCGCCGCGCTGCACATTGATGATGGTGACCGGGATCTCGGCGAAGTAGGCCAGCCCGAGAAATTCGGTCATCAGCGACACACCCGGGCCCGAGGTGGCAGTGAAGGCGCGTGCGCCATTCCAGCCGGCCCCCACCACCATGCCGATGGAGGCAATTTCGTCTTCCGCCTGCACGATCGCGTAATTGTTCCGGCCGGTGTCCGGGTCCACCCGGTATTTGGCGCAGTAGGACTGGAAGGCCTCGGCTACCGAGGAAGACGGCGTGATCGGGTACCAGGCCGCCACGGTGGCACCGCCATACACACAACCCAGTGCCGCCGCGCTGTTGCCATCGACAAAAATCTTGTGGCCCACATGGTCGCTGCGCTGCACGCGTATGCCCAGCGGCGCCTTCAGGTGTTCACTGGCGAAATCACGCCCCAGGTGCAGCGCCTGCACATTGGACGCCATGAGTTTTTCCTTGCCTTTGTATTGCTCGCCGAACAGTTTCTCGATGACCGCCGATTCAATTTCCAGCAGCACTGACAGCGCGCCCACATACACGATGTTCTTGAAGAGCTGGCGCTGGCGCGGATCGCTGTAAACGGCATTGCAGATCTCTGTCAGCGGCATGCCGATGACATGGATGTCCTCACGGAACTTCGAGGCGGGCATGGGCCGCGTGCTGTCGTAGAACAGGTAGCCACCCGGCTCCAGCTCGGCCACGTCGGCGTCCCAGGTCTGCGGGTTCATTGCCACCATCATGTCGATGCCGCCGCGCCGGCCCTGGTAACCCTTGTCGCTGACACGCGCCTCGTACCAGGTCGGCAGGCCCTGGATGTTGCTGGGGAAGATATTGCGCGGGCTGACCGGCACGCCCATCCGCAAAATGGCCTTGGCAAACAGCTCGTTGGCCGAGGCCGAACCCGAGCCGTTGACATTGGCGAACTTGATCACAAAATCGTTGACGGCTTCTATTCTTTTTTTCATGCTGGCACCCCTGCTGCGCCGACGGCAGCCTTGTTGGCATCCCGGCAGGACGGCCCGGCCTGCGTGGTCTGCAGCAAAAACTTCTGCATGTCCCAGGCCCCGGTCGGGCAGCGTTCCGCGCACAGGCCGCAATGCAGACAGACATCCTCGTCCTTGACCATCACGCGGCCGGTCTTGAGTTCACCCGACACATACAGGTCCTGCGCCAGGTTCAACGCCGGCGCCTTCAGCCGCGTGCGCAGGTCGGATTCTTCGCCGTTGGCGGTGAAACTGATGCAGTCCATCGGGCAGACGTCCACGCAGGCATCACACTCGATGCAGGCAGGCGCAGCAAACACCGTCTGCACGTCGCAGTTCAGGCAGCGTCCGGCTTCCTTGAAGGCGGTCGCCGCGTCGAAGCCCAGCTCCACCTCGACACGGATGCTGGCCAGCGCAATTTCCGCCTTGGCCCAGGGCACCTTGAAGCGGGCGTCGCCGGAGGTGTCGTTGTCGTAGCTCCACTCGTGAATGCCCATCTTGGTGGACATCAGGTTGGTCATGGGGTCGGGCCGGCGGCTGATGTCTTCGCCGTGAAGGAAGCGGTCGATCGACACCGCGGCCTCATGCCCGTGCGCCACCGCCGTGATGATGTTTTTCGGGCCAAAGGCGGAATCACCGCCGAAAAAAACGGCCGGCAAGCTGGACTGGAAGGTTTCCTTGTTCAGGACCGGCAAACCCCACTCGTCAAAGGTGATGCCGCTCTCGCGCTCGATCCAGGGAAAGGCGTTTTCCTGGCCGACGGCAATCAGCACCGCGTCGCACTCGACCAGAACGTCGGG
Source organism: uncultured Polaromonas sp. (assembly GCA_964543355.1). GTDB lineage: Bacteria > Pseudomonadota > Gammaproteobacteria > Burkholderiales > Burkholderiaceae_C > Polaromonas. The sequence continues at coordinate 5,211 of CAZIYA010000188.1, read as the reverse complement.
CTCGCCCGTCGGTACCAGGCTGCGTTTGCCTTTGGCGTCATACACCGCCTTGACCACTTCAAAACGCATGCCCGTCAGCTTGCCCTGGCTGTGCTCGAAGGACTTGGGCACATGGAAATTGATGATGGGAATGCCCTCGTGCTGGGCATCTTCCTTCTCCCAGGGGGATGCCTTCATTTCGTCGAAACCGCTGCGCACGATCACCTTCACATCGATGCCGCCCAGGCGCCTGGCCGAACGGCAGCAGTCCATGGCCGTGTTGCCGCCCCCCAGCACGATGACGCGTTTGCCTATCGTGCTGATGTGGCCGAAAGACACCGAGGCCAGCCAGTCGATGCCGATGTGGATGTTTTCGGTGATCTCCTGGCGGCCCGGCAGCTTCAGGTCGCGCCCGCGCGGCGCGCCGCAGCCAACAAACACCGCGTCATACCCCTGGGCCAGCAGGCCTTTCATGGACTCGATGCGCTGGCCGCTTCTGAACTGGACACCCAGGTCCAGGATGTAGCCGGTTTCTTCGTCGATCACCGATTCGGGCAGGCGAAACCGCGGGATCTGGGTGCGGATGAAACCGCCGGCCTTGGCCTCGCCGTCGAATACCGTGACTTCATACCCCAGCGGCGCCAGGTCGCGCGCCACGGTCAGCGAGGCCGGGCCGGCCCCTACGCAGGCAATGCGTTTTCCGTTCCTGGGCGCGATTTTTGGCATGCGCTGGCGGATATCGCTTTTCATGTCAGCCGCCACGCGTTTGAGGCGGCAGATGGCCACCGGTTCGGGCTGCTCGCCGTTGTTTTCCTCGACGCGGCTGCGCCGGCAGGCCGGCTCGCAGGGGCGGTCACAGGTCCGGCCAAGAATGCCCGGAAACACGTTCGACACCCAGTTGACCATGTAGGCGTCGCTGTAGCGGCCCTGGCCGATCAGTCGTATGTATTCAGGAACGGGGGTATGAGCGGGACAGGCCCATTGGCAATCGACGACCTTGTGGAAATAGGACGGATTGGCTGCGTTGGTTGGCTGCAAGTGCTGTCTCCTTGCCCCCTTCTACACGCATCAACGGCCAGGAGGCCAGGCCAGTTTACGCCCCGCTTCGCTCTGTGCGCTCTCGGGTGAATCCCTCAGTCCGGAAGAAGTCTGTGCCGCAGCCCTGCGGTCTCAGCCAACCACCAGGTTCTTGTAAACGCCGCAGCCCACAAAGACATCGTCAACCTGCTGCACAAAGGACATCTTGGCCTGGACCTTGCCCGTGGTCGGGTTGGTGATGCCGTATTCGACCCAGCCCGGCTCGTGGCTGGCCTGCTCGATGATGGACTGGAGCAGCCCGTCGCCGTCGATGCCGGCGATGTCCTGTACATGCGTGCCGACCTTGGACGGGTTGCCACCGAAAGCCAGGTAGGTGCCCTGGCTGTCGAGCGCAAACACATACATGTCGCGGTCGTGAAAACCCCTGGCAGGCTGGGTCAGGTCGCGCAGGAAAGCTTCCTTCGAGGTGTGCTGGCGGTGCGCCACTGCACGTTCCACCAGCGCCACCGCTTCCTCGGCCGAGCCCTGCTGCAGCTTGAAAGACGCCACCGACTGCACCAGCGTGCCCGCCCGCTCCTCCAGGTTGACGGCCTGACTGACGGCACGCCCTACCATCCGGGCATTGCTCTGGGTGATCTCGTCGAGCTGGCGCACAGCCGAGGTGATTTCGGTCAGGCCCGTGCTCTGCTCGGCGCTGGAGGCCGATATCTGCGACATGTTCGCTGCCACATCCCGGATACCCGAAACGATTTCGGTCATGTTCGCGCCTGCCGCCCGGATTTTTTCCGCGCTGGCCGCCACCTGCCCCGAGGACACCCCGATCAGCTGGCGGATTTCTCGGGCCGAATCGGCCGAGCGCTGCGCCAGGGAACGGACTTCGCTGGCAACCACGGCAAAACCCCGGCCCGACTCCCCGGCTCGGGCCGCCTCCACAGCCGCATTGAGCGCCAGGATGTTGGTCTGGAACGCCAGCCCGTCAATCACCCCGACGATGTCGCCCATGCGCTTGGCGCTGCCCTGCACAGCCTCCACCGCCTCAATCGCCTGGGCCATGGTGGACGCGCCCTGGTCGGCCAGGTCCCGGACACCGGTCGCCTGGCCGCTGGCCTGGCCGGCCGCCTGGGCATTGTTCTGTACGGTGGAAGACAGCTGGGCAACGCTGGCAGCCGTCTGCTCCAGGCTGGCCGCCTGCTGCTCGGTACGGTCCGACAGCTCGCGGTTGCCGGCAGCCAGGCTCTGGCCCGAATGGGCCACAAAAGCGGCGTTGCTGCGCACATTGGCCACCATGGCGGAAACCGTCGCCCCAATGCTGGCCATGGCCTGGGCCAATTGGCCCAGTTCGTCACGGCTGCGCGCCGGCAGCGTCACGCGCAAATCGCCGCGCACCACCTGGTCCATGGCCTGCACCACCTGCTCCAGGTCATCAACCAGGCTTCGGTAAAAGGCGGTCAGCACATAAGCGGACACCAGCAGGCAGGCACCGCCCAGCCAGGCCATCAAGGCTGCACCGGTACCGCTGGGCCGGACTATCAGGTACTGGGTCAGCAGCGCAACCGGCAGCGCCATCGAAACGGCCGCCAACAGCAGGCATTTGCCTGCAAGCCGCAGGCGCCGCATCAGCCACAGGCCGGGCCGCATGAAAACTCGCGTCATGGGAATCTCAATCATTGAATGGCTGGGTGTGCCCAGGCGGGCGGTTCTCGAAATCGCGAAACAGCGCCATGGCCATCGCGCGCAGGGTGTCGTCAGCTGTGCAATGGGCGCTTGCCAGTTGCCGCAATGCGTAACGGTGGTCGCAACGCATCATCGCGCTGCTGATCCACTCGCCATGGCTGGCCATGCGCAGGGCAAATGCCCCCAACAGGTCGGTTGGCGCGCTGTCGGGGAGGCAGCCTGGTGCCGGCCAGAGGAAACCGGCCGCTGCCGCTGGCAGGCTGACGCTAAGATCCTTGAATTGCATGGCAAGCTCCTGAGTGGACTTACCAGAGACTAAGGCAATGCCGGAAAAGCCAATCCCTGAAAAGAAGGCACAAGTGCGCTCATTTCAGGACAGGCATGGGCCCCTCAGGGCCGTGCCCGCTGACCGGCAGCCACGAGCGGCGCCGTTCGTCCCATCCGCCCGCAGTCAGGACGCCCCGGCAAGCCTGGCAAAAGCCTGAATCACCTCGGGCGGGGCCTGCACCATTTCAATCAGCACACCCTCGCCCGAGACGGGAAACTCGTCATTGGCCTTGGGGTGCAAAAAACAGATGTCAAACCCGGCAGCACCCTGGCGGATGCCACCCGGCGCAAACCGCACGCCTTGAGCCGTCAACCACTCCACTGCTTTGGGCAGGTCGTCGATCCACAGGCCGACATGGTTCAGGGGTGTTGTGTGCACAGCCGGCTTCTTGTCCGGGTCCAGCGGCTGCATCAGGTCCACCTCGACCCGGAACGGCCCGCTGCCGATGGCGCAAATGTCTTCATCCACGTTTTCGCGCTCACTGCGGAAGGTGCCGGTGACTTCCAGGCCCAGCATGTCCACCCAGAGCTTTTGCAGGCGCTGCTTGTCGGTGCCGCCAATGGCGATCTGCTGGATGCCCAGCACCTTGAAGGGACGTGTCATACGAACTCCACAATCGGCTGATCCACGGACAAAGACTCGCCCTTGCCGGCCAGCACCTTGCCCACCACGCCATCGGCGGTGGCGAACAGCACGTTTTCCATCTTCATGGCTTCGATCACGGCCACGCGTTCGCCGGCCTGCACTTTCTGCCCCGGCTGCACCGCTACCTCGACCAGCAGGCCGGGCATGGGCGACAGCACATAACGGCTCATGTCGGGCGGCGCCTTGTAGGGCATCAGGGCATGAAGCCTGGCGGCGCGCGGCGACAGCACCATGGCATCCAGCCGCGTGCCGTTGTGCGCGATGCGAATCGCCAGCGGGTTCTTGATGGAGCCGTGGCCCGCGCCGCGTTCGACCTGCGCGGCAAACGGCTGGCCGTTGACGGTGCCGCGAATGCGCGCGCCTCCAAGGTGCCAGCTGCTACATATTTCATAGCTGCCTGCGCCCGTGTCTATTCGGCTGGAGCCCGATTGGGCTTGATAATCCCGCACTGTCACGGGATGCGCCGTGTTTTTCCCGCCCGCGCCCAGGCCAATGACCACAAATTCTTCACCTACCGTCACGCCGTGACCGGGCAGCTGGCCGCTGATGCCCGCAGCGCGTCCGAGCATGCGGCGGTTCACGTAGGCCGCCAGCGCCACCAGGAAAGCCGGATCGTCGTGCGGCACGTCTTCGGCATGAAAACCCTGGCCGTAGTTTTCGGCAATAAAGCCCGTGTTGAAATCACCCGCCACAAATTTCGGATGCGCGAGCAGCGCCGACTGGAACGGAATGTTGCTGCTGATGCCGCGGATCACAAAGGCATTGAGCGCCTCGCGCATTTTTGCAATCGCATCGTTGCGGTTCTTACCGTGCACGATGAGCTTGGCAATCATCGAGTCATAAAACATCGGGATCTCGCCACCGTCCTGCACGCCGGTATCCACGCGCACGCCATACAACTGCGAAGTGTCGGCCGCAAACATGGTTTCCGTTGGCGGCTGGAAACGCACCAGCCGGCCCGTGGAGGGCAAAAAACTGCGGAACGGGTCTTCGGCGTTGATGCGGCACTCGATGGCCCAGCCATTGCGCTGCACATCCTTTTGCGCCAGCGGCAGTTTCTCGCCGGCCGCCACACGAATCATCAGTTCCACCAGGTCCAGGCCGGTGATGCATTCCGTGACCGGGTGCTCGACCTGCAGGCGCGTGTTCATCTCCAGGAAATAAAAGCTCTGGTCCTTGCCGACGACAAACTCTACCGTGCCGGCACTCTGATACTTCACCGCCTTGGCCAGCGCGACAGCCTGCTCGCCCATGGCCGTGCGCGTCGCGTCGCTGATGAAGGGTGACGGCGCCTCCTCGATCACCTTCTGGTGGCGGCGCTGGATCGAGCATTCGCGCTCGTTCAGATAAATCACGTTGCCCTGGCTGTCGCCGATCAACTGGATCTCGATGTGGCGCGGTTCCTCGACAAACTTCTCGATGAAAACGCGGTCGTCGCCAAAGCTGCTGCGCGCTTCGTTGCGGCAGGAGGTGAAGCCTTCGAAAGCTTCCTTGTCGTTGAAGGCGACACGCAGGCCCTTGCCGCCGCCGCCGGCGCTGGCCTTGAT
>CAZIYA010000187.1:0-7399 GCA_964543355.1 uncultured Polaromonas sp. | reverse complement strand
CCTCGATGCTCTGGCGGTAGGCCTCGACGAGGTGGGCGACCAGCACATCCATTGCGGTCTTGGCCGCTTCGGGAAAATGCCGCTCCACGTATATACGCCCGACGGCCTCCCCGAGCGCACCCTCCACGAGTGAGACCCCCCGCTTCCACCGGGCACGCAGTTGCGGGGTCCCCGTGAGCGTCTTGCCGTAGAAATCGAAGTTGGTCTCGACGAAGTCCTTGGACAGGTATGCCGCGTTCGCGCGAATGACCTGCCAGGCCAGCCAGTCGCGCCAGGCCAGCGGCTGGGTGCGCGTGGCCGCCAGCACGGTGGTGGCCGAGTACCTGCTGATCCCCAGCTTCGAGAGCCTGCAGCAGCGCCACCCCCAGCTGAACGTCGAGCTCCAGGTCGAAGACCGGCTGGTGGACATGGCCCATGACGGCATCGACATCGCCATCCGCACCGGCACGCCGCCGACCGACACCGTGGTGGCGCGGCAGCTCGGCACGCTGGGGCGCAGGCTGTACGCCACGCCCGGCTACCTGCAGACCCATGGCACGCCGAAGCACCCGGATGAGTTGCACCAGCACCGGCTGATCACCAACAGCGTGGTCACCATGCTCAACCGCTGGCCGTTTGTGGTCGATGGCCAGCCTGCCGTGGTGGTGGCCGAGGGCCAGTGGCGCTCGGGCAGCACCGGCATCACCGCGCGGCTGGCGTTGCAGGGCCTGGGCATTTCGCGTTTTGCCACCGTGGTGGCCGAGCCACTGGTGAGGCAAGGCCTGCTGGTGCCGGTGCTGCCTGATTTTGTGGACGAACAACCCAGCCCCATCTACGCCGTGACGCTGACCAACCGGCACCGCCTGCCCAAGATCAAGGCCTGCATCGACCACTGGGCCACGTGGTTTGCCCATGCCGAAGGTGTTCAGCACGTCCGCACCCGGCAGGTATAAATAACCCTATCGATGCTTCCCGATTCACCGCCCCCGCCCGCCGAAGTCCGGCAGCTGCTGGCCAGCGCCACCCGGCTTGAAACGCCCTGCGGCAGCGGCAGCATGGTCTGGCACCGCTGGCAGCCCGAACCTGCTTCGGCAACACTTCAGCGGCCCGTGGTGCTGCTGCACGGCGGCAGCGGCAGCTGGACACACTGGCTGCGCAACATCGACGCACTGGTGCGCGCGGGCCGGCCGGTGCTGGCCGCCGACCTGCCGGGTTTTGGCGATTCAGCGCCGCCCGCCACCGGCAACGATGCCGATGTACTGCCAGCACCCGTGGAAGCCGGCCTGCAACTGCTGCTGGGCGACGCCCCCTGCGAGCTGGTGGCGTTTTCCTTTGGCGGCATGGTGGCCGGCTTTCTCGCGGCGCAGTGTCCCGCGCGGGTGGCGCGCCTGGTGCTCGTGGGTTCGCCCGGCCTCGGCGTGGCTTCGCGAAACACCGTCACGCTCACCGGCTGGCGGCACCTGCCGGACCCGGCCGAACGCGAGGCGGTGCACCGCAACAACCTGGCCGCGCTGATGCTGCACCGGCCCGAGGCCATCACCGCCCTGGCGCTGCGCCTGCACAGCGACAACACGCTGCGCGACCGCATGAAGGGCCGGCGCCTGGCCTACACCGACGTCCTGGCGTGTACATTGCCCAATGTGCGCTGTCCGGTGTACGCCCTGTACGGCCGCGAAGACGCGCTCTACCGCGGGCGGCAGGAAGCGCTGGCGCAGGCCCTGCAATCAGCGCCCGATTTCCGCGGCTTGCAGTGGATAGAAGGCGCCGGGCATTGGGTACAGTTCGAACAGCCGCAGGCCTTCGATGTCGTGCTGCTGGCCATCCTGAATGAAAGCGTCTGAGAGATTTCACTATGAAGACCATAGCTGCCCGCGCCCGTGTTTATTGGGCTGATCGCCATTTTCATCAACAACCATGACTCTCTTGAACGAACCGCCTGTTTTCCAGAGCGCGCCGGGTACGCCGCCGCGCCGCCCCACGGCCCGCTTCATGCTGGCCCACCCGGCCCACCTGATCGCGCTGGGTTTCGGCTCGGGCCTGAGCCCGGTGGCGCCGGGAACGGCGGGCACACTCTGGGCCTGGCTGGCCTTTGTGGTCATGGCGCCCTGGCTGACGGCGCTGCAGATGGGGCTGCTGATTGCCGCGTCCCTGCTGCTTGGCGTGTGGGCCTGCACCGTCACCGCAAAAAACATGCGCATTGCCGACCCGGGCAGCATCGTCTGGGACGAGGTGGTGGCCTTCTGGCTCATCCTCTGGCTGGTCATGCCGGCGGGCTGGTGGGGCCAGCTGGCGGCCTTTGTGCTGTTCCGCTTTTTTGACGCGGTGAAGTTCGGTCCCACGGCCTGGGCCGACAGGACGTTCAAGGGCTTCGGCTGGCGCGGCGGCTTCGGCATCCTGCTGGACGACCTGGCGGCCGCCTTCTGCACGCTGCTGGTGATCGCCGCCTGGAGGTTCTGGTGAAACCGCAAACGCTATCGAATAGTGAGCTGTCTGCGCCCGCCCTTGCTGGGCTGGTGGCCGATTTTCTTCTCAAAAAAGGCTGGCTGCTGGCCACCGCCGAAAGCTGCACCGGCGGCATGATCTCCGCCGCCTGCACCGACCTGGCCGGCTCCAGCAACTGGTTCGAACGCGGCTTTGTCACTTACTCCAACGAGGCCAAGACCGACATGCTGGGCGTGGACGCCGCGCTGATTGCTGCCCACGGCGCCGTCAGCGAAGAAGTGGCGCGCGCCATGGCTGCCGGCGCCATCATCCGTTCCAGGGCCCGCGTCGCCGTGGCGGTGACCGGTGTCGCCGGCCCCACGGGCGGCAGCCGGGCCAAGCCGGTCGGCACCGTGTGGTTCGGCTTCATGGTCGACGGCCAACCCGGCAGCGAGCTGCAGCGCTTCGACGGTGACCGCGCCGCGGTGCGCGCCGCCACGGTGCGGCATGCGCTGCAGCGGCTGGTGCAACTGCTGGCCAACGACCCGCCAAGCGCTACGCCTTGATCAGGTGCGCCTCCACACCGCGCCGCGGTGCAGGCCCGATAACCGGCGCATAACCCAGCCGTGTCCACATCTGCACCGTGTAGCGCGGCGGCGGCGCCTCCAGCAGGGCGTGGATGTCGGCATAGGGCCGCGCCTGCTCGGGGTATTCCTGCAGCGCCTGCGACAGCGGCTGCATGGACAGGCCCTGCGCGGTGGCCGCCAGCTGCACGCGGGCATAGGCCCGGCCGGCGTTGACCTGGGTCTTGCGGTCGTTGCCTTCGGTCACCATCCAGAAAAACGCCGGCGTGGCCTCGATCTTCGTATTGAAGTCCTTGATCTGTCCGGTGGTGGCCGTGTCATCCGGCCCCGGTGCCTTGCTGCGGTCGAACAGGCCGAGTGCCGTGAGCGCGCGCACCATCGGCGTGTTGATGCTCAAGCCATCGCGGTGTTCGGCGATCTCGCGCGGGCCGACGCGCAGCACCTTGAACGATTCCAGGATGGTGCGCGGCGTCACCAGCTCGATGCGCCAGGCTTCGCTGGCGATGGCACGGTGTTTCTGCAGGGCATCGGGCTGTGCCGGGCCGACAAAACCGGTGCGCACCGGATGCGGCGCGACACTCGCGGCGATGGCCTGCACGGCAGCGGGAGCCGGCTCGCGCAGCTCATAGGCTTCGCGGTTGGTGCGCCGCGTGAGGATGTGGGCGAACAGCGGGTCCGGCTTCACGGCAGCATCCGGGCTCAGGCGGATGTGCGCCACAGGCCGCTTGTCCAGCGCGGCCGGGCCGAATTCGCCCTGCGGAAACAGTGTGATGTCGGCGCGCAGGCCCTTCTGCCGCGCAGCCAGGTCCAGCAGCTCCAGGAAGGTGCCCTGGCTCATAATGATCTGGCGCGACAGCGGGTCGGTCTCGGGCAGCAGGCGCGTGAGGTCGCAGTACAGCGTGATCTCGTCCGGCTGGCGCAGGTCCACCAGCCAGGACTGCAGATTGTGCGAATGCGGCGCCAGGATGGCGTAGCTGAGAATCCAGTGCCGCACATCGGCCATATCGGCGGCGGGCCCTTGCCAGGCCGCCACGGCTTGCGCTGGCAGTTCGGCTGAGCAGCCGGCCAGACCGGCGGTGGCGCCCAGCACCACGCCGCCACCGGCGAGACGCACAAAATTCCGGCGGTTCATGACGTGGTTCATGAGGCGCTCCTTTCAAAAGCTTGCATCGTCACCGTACTCTTTTTCACGGAGATCTCTTTGCGCGGCGTCAACAAGCCCAGCTCTACCAGTGCCATGCGCAGCGCTTGGGGAAACGGGGTGTGCGGCTCGGCGCCGGCCAGCGCAGCCATGCGGGTGTTGACCAGGGCATGCGGCGTGTACCACTGGTAACGCATCTCGCAGAGCGCCGCCATTTGTGGCATGAACAGGCCAAGCGTGCGCATCAGCAGCCAGGACAGCGATTGGGTGCGCAGCTTGCCGCCAGTGGGCAGCCAGCCCTGCTCCCAGGCGATATCGGTCAGCGCATCGGCCCAGTCCTGGCCGGTCAGCTGGTAGCCGGCAAAGTGCAGCATCTCGAAGGCCGGCAGGCTGTGCCGGCGCCCGGCCACCTCGACAAAGCTGCGCGCCATGTCGGGCAGATAGGCCCAGGCGGTCGGCACGTTCATCGGCCCGGGGTAGGTGAGCTTGCCATGCCGGATGTCCTTGACCATCACTTCGTCCAGCCAGGAGCCTGTGCCGCTGCCGAAAAAGTCGCCGCCGCGTATCACCACGGCTTTCATGCGCCCGTCCTGCGTGGCTGCGCGCACCTGCGCTTCGCTGGCGATGCGCATGCGGCCCTTGAAGGTGCTGGCCGCCTGCGCCGTGTCTTCGCGCAACAGCGCCGGCATGGTCTCGCCGAAGTTGTACACGCTGGCCGGCAGCATCAGTGTGGCGCCCAAAGCACGGGCAATGTCGATGGCGGCCTGGGTCAGTCCGGGCAGATCCTTGCGCCAGGCCTTGTGCGTGTAGCGCGGGCTCAGGCCCTGAACCACCACCGTGGCACCCAGCGCAGCTGCGGCGAGGTGGGCTGTGTCGCCCGGCTGGGCGGCGAGCCACAACACACCGGGAATGGCCGGGCCGGTGCCGCCTGGTCGCAGCTGGGCAAAAACCTGCCAGCCCGCCTGCGCAAAGGCCCGGGTGGCTGCCATGCCAAAACGCCCGCGGGCGCCGAGGATGAGGACGGTGGAAGGCTGTGTCATGAAAACTCCTGAAGAAAAGCGATCGATGCGGTGATTGTGAAAACTTCCTGGCTGTTCGACAATCCTCTAACGCTTCACATCAGGTATTCACAAATGAATAGCAATTTCGACTGGCGCCTGGTGCGCTCTTTCCTGGCGGCGCTGGACCAGGGCAGCCTGCTCGGCGCAGCGCGGGTGCTGAACGCCAGCCAGCCCACCATAGGCCGGCACATCGCCGAGCTCGAGTCGCAGCTCGGCGTGCTTCTGTTCGAGCGCACCGGCCGCGGCCTGCTGCCCACCCCCACCGCGCTGCAACTGGCCGAGTCGGCCCGCGCCATGGACAACGCCGCCAACGAACTCGCGCGCAACGTGTCGGGCCTGGAACCGGGCATCTCGGGCACGGTGCGCATCACCGCCAGCCAGCCGGTGGCCTGTTTTGTGCTGCCACCCATCCTGGCGCAGATGCGTCTGGCCCTGCCCGACATCCAGGTGGAGCTGGTCGCCAGCAACGCGGTCAGCAACCTGCTGCGGCGCGAAGCCGACATTGCCCTGCGCATGGTGCAGCCCGACCAGGCCAGCCTGGTGGTCAAGCGCATCACAAAAATCACCCTGGGCACCTATGCACACCGCGACTACCTGCGCCGGCGCGGCACACCAAAACAGCCGCAGGACCTGCTGAACCACGAGCTGGTCGGCAGCGACCGCGACGAGGCCATCCTCCGGGGCATGGCCGGCTTCGGCCTGCCGGTGACGCGCGAGTCCTTTGCCTTTCGCTGTGACGACCTGATTGCCTACTGGGAGGCGGTGCGCGCCGGCCTGGGCATCGGGTTTGTTGCCGACTACCTCGCGGCCACCGACAAGGACGTGGTGGCCGTGCTGCCCATGATCAAGGTGCCGCCCATCCCGATCTGGCTGACGGTGCACCGCGAGATTCGCACCAGCCGGCGCATACGTGCGGTGTATGACTTCCTGAGCCAGGCGGTGCCGAAGGCATTTTGAGTTCGCGCATTGACGCGCGCACCCTTGCATTCATAATCAGGCGCGGCCAGGCCTTGCGCTTGATGGCCGGCAACAACAAACACAAAACCGGGAGAAAATCATGTCTGTTCGCCTTGTCCTGTCCACCCTCTTGCTGGTCGCCGCACCAGGCGCGCTGTTCGCTCAAGCCATGCCCGAAGGCTTTCTCTGCTGCAACCTGCGCACCGACGGCAAATGGATCACCGACATCAACTACACCGAGAAGGGCAAACGCATGCTGCCGCCCGGCACGCCAGCCAAGGTCACGGGCTACGGCCGCCACCGCGTCATGACGGAAATTGACGGTTCGTCGCAGACCCTGGGCAATGACTACAGCCGCAACCTGCCGCTGGACGCCTTTGCTAAGCGCTATGTGGTGGCCATCAATCCTCAAACCCGGATCAGCACTTTCGATCCCCGCACCCGCGAAGCGATCAAGACCGGACGGCTGTTCAACGGCATGACGCGCGAGCAGGTGCTGATGTCCGTCGGTTACCCCGTCAGTGACGAAACGCCCAACCTCGACACGCCGATCTGGCGCTACTGGCTGAACCAGTCCGAGGAGTTCCAGGTGGTGTTCGACGCGCAGGGCATCGTCAAGGAAGTGGGGGCGTTGCCACTGTCGCGCCCCAGGATACTGATGGAGTAACACGGCGCGCAGCAAACCCCTGCGCACCGTGGGTGGTTGCCGCGCCACATGGGCGGCAACCCGAAACTTCAGGCCAAATCAGGCTCTTGCCCTTTCCAGCCGGGCGTCGATAGCTATGATTTATATAGCACATGAATCAATGCAGGCCTTGCTGGACGCCTGCACTTACAGGAGTCGTTCATGCCTTGGGTTCTGCTGTTCATTGCCGGCCTGTTTGAAGTGGCCTGGGCCATCGGCCTGAAATACACCGAGGGTTTTACGCGCTTCTGGCCCAGCGCCGCCACTTTGGCAGCCATGACACTCAGCATCGTGTTGCTGGGCCTGGCCATGCGCACACTTCCTGTCGGCACGGCTTATGCCGTGTGGACGGGTATTGGCGCGGTGGGCACCGTCATTCTGGGCATCGTGCTGTTTGCCGAGCCGGCGACGGCGGCACGGCTGGCGTGTGTGGGCCTGATCGTGGCGGGCATTCTGGGCCTGAAGCTCACAAGCGCGGTGTAGCAGCCGTTGATACGCTGGGCGCGGCCAGCGCGCCCAGCGCCTGCACGCCGACCGGCGGCTCGGCCCGCCAGGGCAGCACAAAAGTGCG
>CAZIYA010000186.1:0-7427 GCA_964543355.1 uncultured Polaromonas sp. | reverse complement strand
GCGTTGATCTCGTCAATCGCCATCAGCACAGTGTCTTTCAACACGGTTTCCGAGATGGCCATGGTGCCCGACAGGCTGTGCAGAATGCCCACTTTGATGGTGCCGCCCGACTGGGCATGGGCTGGCAGAACCGAGAGGACGGCCAGGGCGACGGCGGCAGTAAGCGCCTTGAGGGTAAAACGACGTTGCATGTGTGCTTCTCCGGGTAGATAGATGGTTCGCTTTTCGCTCCGCACAAGCCGCCAGGGAAGCTTTTACGAAACGATGAGGCGATTCTGGGGACCGGCCGGGGAATGGGCTATACGCCGGGTGGCGTATGCGGGATGAGCGGCTACGTACAGCAGTACCTGGTTCGTCAGGCAATCTGCACCTCACCCCCCATGGGACTAGCCAGCAGCTGCAAACCGGCCACTCCGTCCAACATCTTCCCCGGGTCACCGACCGGCGCGCGATTGGTCAACGCCGGGGATGGGGCCCTGTGCCTTGGTCGGCTCCGGGTTATCCGGCTGCCGCGCCCTGGCAACAATGCCCCAGGCAGCCATGAACATGGCCGCCACCAGCGGGCCAATGACAAAGCCGTTGGGCCCGAAAAGCGCCATGCCGCCCACCGTGGAAACCAGCACCACGTAGTCGGGCATCTTGGTGTCCTTGCCAACCAGCACCGGGCGCAGCAGGTTATCGACGAGCCCGATCACAAGCACGCCAAACACGATGAGCACCAGGCCGTTCCCGGTGTTTCCGGTGACCAGGAAATAGATGGCCACCGGCAGCCACACCAGCGCCGCGCCAACGGCCGGCAGCAGCGACAGGAAAGCCATCAGCGTGCCCCACAGCACCGGTGCATGCACATCAAGAAGCCAGAAGATCAGGCCACCCAGCGCTCCCTGCAGCGCCGCAACCACGATGTTGCCCTTGACGGTGGCGCGGGTCACCGTGGTGAATCTGGCCATCAGCCTGCGCTTGATCTCCGCGTCCATGGGTACCGCCTCCCGGATGCGGGCGGACAGCGCTGCGCCGTCGAGCAGCAGGAAAAACAGCAGGTAAAGCATGACAAAAAAACTGACGAAAAAGTCGAAGGTGTTCTGGCCGATGTTGAGCGCCTGCGTTGCAAAAAACTGGCCGCCCCTGGTCAGACTTTCGGTGATGCGCTGCTGCACCAGCGAGAAGTTGCTCATGCCCAAGCGGTCCAGCAAACCAGTCACCCAGGCCGGCAGCACGTCATAGATCTGCTGGAAATAACGCGCCACACTGAGTTCGCCCGACTGCATGCGCTGGTACACCGTGCCGGCCTCCTGCACCAGCAGCGCCGTGATGACGCCCACCGGCAGAATGACCAGCACGACGACAGCCAGCAAGGTGAGCAGTGCGGCAGGCACCCGTTTTCCGGGCGTCACCTTGAGCAGGCGCTGATAGACAGGCGAAAAAATGATGGCCAGCACCGCCGCCCAGAACACGGCACCAAAAAATGGCCACAGCACCCAGAAGAAGGCCACCGACACCAGTACCAGCAACAACAAAAAGCTCTTGTCCTCGAACGAAGACGACCTGGCGGTGGAGGAAAGCTTCATGGCCGGGACGGCGAGTCAGGGTCCTCCCCATCCTGGTTGTTGTCCTCCTCCGGCTCGCCCTCATCAGTTGCCAGGTCCCCGACCTCCTGCGTCCCGTCTTCCTCCTTGCGCACCCGGTGGGGCAGGATGTCCGCATTTTCTTCTCTGGCGCTGTGATCGACCGTCGCCCGCTCACCGGTTCCCGCCGCATCGCTGTCGCTGGCCATTTCATCGGCGCTGTACACCCCCAGCGTGTCGCTGCCGCTGTCAGAGCTGTCGCTGGGCCCCAGTGAGCGGGTGTCCTTGCCGCCGGGTTCTTCAGCGGGTTTCATGCCGCCGGAAATGCTGCTTGTTGCCATGGCCGTCCTTTCGCAAGGCTGGTGGTGTGCCAGGTTGTAGAGTTCCTGATTTTGCGGGGGAGCCTGCAACACCGGCTGTGGGACAGGCCTGTCCCTTGCTGTCAGCCATGCCTCACCCACGCGAAGCGCAAACTTGCCGGCGTGCGTCTTTCCCCACCTTGATCCGCCGGATTTTTCCAGGCTCAGCCGTCGGTGTTCGTCCGGGTCCGGTTCTGGGAACACCCTCGCGCCCCATGCGGCGCAGGGACGCAAAGAAGTGTTTCCACCCTGCCTTCGCATGTAAAGCGGAGAAACAGCCTGCAAGCACGCTGGTGTCGGGGCGCATGCTGGCATCCAATAGGCTCATGTTTGACCACATCTTCAGGAAATCCATGATTTTTACCGCAGCAAAAAAGCAGGGTTGTTTCCTGTCCGCCCTCGCCGCAACGGCCGTTCTAGCCACGGCGGTGCATGCGCAGCCTGCGCCGCAGGCTCCCCCCACGCAGGCCGCCGGTGACGCGATCGTGACCGCAGCCGCTCCCAAATACGCGACCAAGGACATAGAGCGCGCATTCGCCTACATCGACAGCAACAAGGACGGCAGGCTCAGCCGCGAGGAAGCTTCCGGTTTCCGCGGCGTGGCCAGGCACTTTGACGAGGCCGACATCAACAAGGACAGCACCTTGTCGCGTGAGGAATTCCACAGCGCGCTGAACGGGGAAAGAAGCCGCTGAGCGGCCGGGCCAATGTCGCTATTTGCTACTTTATTGATAGCTTGTTGCGCCCGCAGGATATGGGCTGAAGCCCGTTTTGCCATCAAGTCCAGGCGTGACATACCTTGTTAGCATCGGCGCGCCCTGCCGCGGTAACACCATTGACGCCCTAAGCCAAAAGACCTACGCTTTCCCCGAGCGCGCCACGCCGGACCCGCGCACCTGCCTGACCAACTCCGCGGAAAGAAAACCGATGCAAGCCGACGTTCCGCATGCCGAAGAAGCGGTCAATCAAAGGCTGGAGCCCATTGTGCTGCGCGCCATGAACCGCTTTCGCGCCCTGCTTCCGCGCGAAGTCGAACTGGCACTGGAACTCTCCCACGAAAACCCCTGGCTGCTCACCCACGCCGAGCGGCTTGAACATGCCCTGCTGAGTGCCTGCATCGTGGCCTGGCAGTCGCTGGTGGGCCTGGCCACACAGGTCGTTGTCGAAATGAGCGAGGTGCTGCTGGACGACGTGGTGCTGGACCCGGACGCCGACAAGCTGCAGGGCGGCTTGCCGCCCCGGCGCTATGCACGGCTGGTGATCACCAACAGCAACCGGACCGCCACCGGACCCTTTCACCAGACGCTGCCGGCGCCCGCACAGACCGATGACCGGCCTGCCAGCGCGCGCCGCCTGCCGCTGGTGGAGGTGCGCCGCATCATCGAGCAGCACCACGGCATGATCAACATATCGCCGGAGCCGGGCCGCGGAACGGCTTTCGACATCTACCTGCCCGCCGCCGTGCCGCTGGAGGCCGCAGACTCTGAAGGAGCTGATTCCGGGAACCCGCATGTCCTTTATGTGGATGACTACGAGCCCATGCGGGTGCTGGTTAGCGAAACCCTGCCGCAAGCGGGTTTCCGCGTCACCTGCCACGAAAGCGCCCGGCAGGCGCTGGCAACCCTGCAGGCAGACCCCTTCGGCTGTGATGTGCTGGTGACGGACTACCGGCTGCAAACCCACACCGGTGTCGATCTGCTCAAACAGGTCAAGCTGCTGCGCGCCGACCTGCCCGTCATCATCATTTCAGGCTACATGGACAACGTGCTCGAAGCCAGGGCCTATGAGGAGGGTGCGGCGCTCGTCATCAGCAAGGCTGACGACCTCAGCGCCCTGAGCGTCGCGTTGCACAAGCTGCTGGGCCATACGCCGCGTCCGGCGCTGGTCAGTTATTCGGACTGGGCCAGGCTGTAAATGCAGTGAGGGGCCGCAACCGGAAGTGCTTATTTTTTGACAGCCGGTGAACGTGCAGGCGCCATGCCAGGTGCGCTGTAGGACAACACCGCTGGCGCCTGATTTGTAATAAAAAAGGCCATCGAAATCGCAGGTGAGGCGTTATAAAGCAGTCAACCCAAGTGCCGGGCCTCCAGCTCCGGCTCGTTACAACGAACCAGGACACATCATGAATATCCCTCCTCTTTCGCAACTGCGCGCACTTCCCCTCGTTTTGGCATTGGCCTTCGCGGCAGGCACGGCATGGGCTGAAAAACCCGAATGGGCCGGCCAGGGCAAAGGCGGAAAACAGGAGCAGAAGGAACGCTCCGTCGGCAAGGGCGACAAAGGCGGAAAAGGCAACAGCGGTGGCAAGGACGTCCAGCAGGCCCGGCAGGCGCCGCAGGACATCCGGGTGGGTGCCTACTTCGGCGACCAGCAGCGCATGGTGATCCGCGATTACTACGGCAAGCCATCCAGCGCCGGCCGCTGCCCTCCGGGCCTGGCCAAAAAGAACAATGGCTGCATGCCTCCGGGCCAGGCCAAAAAATGGGCAATCGGCCAGCCCCTGCCGCACGACCTGGTGTATTACCCCGTACCGCATGCGGTGGTCGTGCAATTGGGCCTTCCCCCTTCAGGGCACAAATATGTGCGCGCAGCCGGCGACATCCTGCTGATCGCAGTGGGCACCAGCATGGTGGTGGATGCCATCCAGGACCTCGGCCGGCTTTGATTTTTATCGGCAGGAACGCACGCTCCCCGCGCTGGTCCATGCAGCAGGCACCGCTTCCTTCGCTTGCCGGCTTCGTCCGTCTCGTCTGGACCAGCACGCCTGAACACCCTGGCCAGATGGCTTCAAGCAGGTCCAGAGAATTCATCTTGCCCAGCGGCGAGATGCATCTGGTCATTCGCCTGTCCGGGCCACCCATCCGCATTTTTGAGAACCCCGGGGACGTCACCGGGCAAAGCCTGGGTTACGCTGTGGTGGGCGGCGCACGGGCCGCTTTCTATGCCAAGGATGTGCCTGCGGTTTCGCAGGCCATCGGCGTGCAGTTGTTGCCGGGCGCGGCGCAGGCGCTGCTGGGCATGCCGGCCGACGAGCTGGCCGGGCAACACATCCGGCTGGACGACCTGTGGGGCCACAGCGCGGCGTGGATGCGCGAACAGTTGCTCGCCGCGGCATCGCCCGCGAAGAGGATGTATCTGATTCAAACGCTGTTGCTTGCGCGCCTGCGGCCGGCGTCCGCACCCGCCAACCCGGCGATCACACGTGCGCTGGTTCAGCTCAAAGCAGGCGCCGGTGTGCGGGAAGCGGTGGCGCAAAGCGGCTACAGCCACCGCCATTTCATACGCCAGTTTTCACAGGCGGTCGGCCTGCCTCCCAAGCTGTACGGTCGGGTACAACGTTTTCAGCATGCGCTGGGTTTGATGCAGCGGTCCGGCACACCGCAAGGGCCAGGCCTGCCTGATGTGGCACTGGACGCCGGCTACAGCGACCAGCCGCACTTCAACCGTGAATTCCGGCAGTTCTCCGGCCTCACGCCTGAGCAGTATCTCCGGGCACCTGTTGTGTCGCCGAACCATGTACCGGTGTCGGCACCGCTTTTTGAACGGCAGGCGTCGTGACCCCCAGGGCGGTCTGGCCTCAGGTCAATTTTGTTCAAGACCTGATCCGCACGCGCCGATAGACTGGCTTCCTGTTCAAATTTCACGAGGGGAGCCACCATGGCCATTCACGAATTGTTTGCCTACATCCACGTGAAAAACGCGGCGAAAGCGATTGCGTTTTACACCACGGTATTCGGCGCCACCGAAAAATTCAGGCTGGTTGAACCCGGCGGGCGCCTGGGCCACGCGGAGCTGGATTTCGCAGGGACCACACTGATGATCTCCGAAGCGTTCCCGGAATACGGCATCCTGGCGCCTGAGGCTGGCGCCCCCACCTTCGTGACGCTGCACCTGCATGTGGACAACTGCGACGAGGTAATCGCACGGGCGCTGAAAGCGGGTGCCACCCTGGACATGGCGGCACAGGACCATTTTTACGGCGAGCGCTCCGGCAGCTTTCGCGACCCATCCGGCCATCGCTGGAGCGTGGGTCACAGCATTGAAGAGGTGGCCCCTGAAGAAATGCAGCGCCGCTACACGGCGATGATGAGTACGCCGGCGGCGTAATCTGCTACCAGAACAATAGCTTCTTGCGCCCGTCAACAAAGGGCTGAAGCCATTTTTCGCATAAAGAATGCGGCAATGCGCAACCGGCGCAGGCCTGCTGTCCGTTCAGCGGTTTTGGGCCAGCACCTGCTGCAGGGTTTTCAGCAATTCCTCGTTCGAGGTCTGCGCCTTGATCAGCACGGCGGCCGCCCGGGATTTTTCTGCCTGGTTGATCTCGTGCGCCGAAAAAACCACCACCGGCGGCGGACGGTCCAGCGATTCAATATCGGTCAGCAAGTCCCAGCCTGATCCGCCCGGCAAGGTCAGGTCCAGCAGAACCAGATCGAACGCCTGGGCGACCAGGCAGGCGCGGGCTTCCTGCAGCGTGGCAGCAAATTCAAAAGTGGCGAAGTCCTGCATGATCGCCGCCGCGATGCGCTGTATGTCCAGGTCGTCCTCCACATGCAGGATGCGGGGCTTGCCCTCGGCCATGCCCTTGATGGCACGTCGCAAGCCGAGGATCAGCAGGTTTTCGTCAATCGGCTTCTCGAGCCACTCGGACACGGTCTCCGGCTGGTTGTCGAACTGGATCTGCCCTTCCCCGGCCATGGCCGAGACCACCACAATAGGAAGATCGCGCGTTCCCGCCTGGCTGCGCAGCGTGCGGATCAGCGTGATGCCGTCCTGGTCGGGCAGCCGGAGGTCCAGCGTCATCGCGGCGTACCTGGTGTGCACCAGACAGGCCAGGGCATCCGCGCCGCGGTAAACCATGTCGCTGTCAAACCCGCCCTTGTCCAGCATCATGGCTATCAGGCGGGCGATGTCGCGGTCGTCTTCACAGATCAGGACACGCGGCCGGTTGGAGTTGCGTTCGCCCGGAGGAAGGCTTGGCACCGGCTTCGTCCACAGGGGCAATTCAAAGAAGAAGGTGGTGCCCGCACCGGTTTCGCTCTCAAATCCAATGCTGCCGCCCAGGCGTTCGACGATGGCCCGTGAAATATTCAGGCCCAGCCCGGTGCCGCCCTTCTGGCGCGTATCGGACGAGTCGGCCTGGGAAAACTTCTGGAAAATGCGCTTGCGGAATTCTTCCGGAATGCCCGGTCCGTGGTCACGCACTTCCACCCGCACCCCAATGCCGGCCTGCAAAACACGGACGTCTACCTTACCGCCAGGCGGTGAAAATTTCATCGCATTGGACAACAGGTTGGTCATGACCTGGGCCAGGCGGTCGCTGTCCACATGAACCTGCAGCCCATCTTCCGGGAAATCCAGGCTCAGGCTGACGTTCTGCGCAGTGCCGAAACCTTCGTTGGCCGCCAGCGTCTGCACCAGCAGGGGCTTGAATTCGACGACCTGCAGATCGAGGCGCATCTTGCCGGACTCGATTTTCTCGATGTCCAGGATGTCGTTGATCAGC
>CAZIYA010000185.1:0-7450 GCA_964543355.1 uncultured Polaromonas sp. | reverse complement strand
TGGCCATCGTTCCGCTGCTGGCCATCGTGGCCTTTTTGGCGCCGGAACCGGCCGATGGCACCGGCGTGTCGCGCTGGGTCAGCATCGGCGTGGCGCTGGCGGCCATCATCGGCCTGGTGGCAGTCAGCCGGTGGCTGCTCAATCCGCTGTTTCGCGTGCTGGCGCGGGCCAAGGCCCGTGAAGTCATGACGGCTGCAGCCCTGCTGGTGGTGCTGGGCGCGGCCCTGGCCATGCAGTGGGGCGGCCTGTCGATGGCGCTGGGCGCTTTTGCTGCCGGCGTGATGTTGTCCGAATCCACCTTCCGCCACCAGCTCGAAGCCGACATCGAACCCTTCCGCGGCATTTTGCTGGGCCTGTTTTTCATGGGTGTAGGCATGTCGCTGGACCTCAAGCTGGTGCTGGCCGACTGGCCTCTCATCCTCGGCGGGGTGCTGGCCTATATGGCGCTCAAGGGCGTTGGCATTTACACGGTGGCACGTGTCACCAAATCGAACCACGGCGACGCCTTGCAACGCACTGCCATGATGGCACAGGGCGGTGAATTTGCCTTTGTGCTGTATTCGGCTGCGGCTGCGGCGGGTATTGTCGAAGCCAGTGTCAATGCCATCCTGACGGCTGCCATCATCATCTCGATGGCGCTGACACCGCTGGCCGTTTTGTCGCTGCGCTGGTTCCTGCCCGACAAGCCCGAGCAGGACATGGACGGCGTGGAAAGCGTGGAAGAAACCAATGGCCTCAAGGGCAGCGTGCTCATCATCGGCTTCGGCCGCTTCGGCCAGATTGCCAGCCAGTCGCTGCTGGCGCGCGGCATCGACATCGCCATCATCGAAAGCGACACCGACATGATCCGCGCGGCGGCGAAGTTCGGCTTCAAGGTGTATTACGGCGACGGCACACGGCTGGACGTGCTGCACGCCAGCGGCGCCGGCCATGCGCGCGCCATCCTGGTCTGCGTTGACAAAAAAGAAGCCACCAGCCGCATCGTCGAGCTGGCCAAACACGAGTTTCCGCTCACGCCGGTGCTGGCGCGCGCCTATGACCGCCAGCACGCGATCGAATTGCTCCGCAGCGGTGTGGACTACCAGCTGCGTGAAACCCTGGAGTCGGCCATGGTTTTCAGCAGCGAGGCGCTGCGCCGCCTGGGCGTGGAAGAGGCCGAGGTGGTGGAAATTGCCGAAGACATCCGCCGCAGGGATGCCGAGCGCCTGCAGTTGCAGCTGTGCGGTGACATCAGCAGCGGCATTGACCTGATGCATGGCGGGCGCTGGACCCCGACGCCGTTGACGCGGCCCAAGCAGGCCGGCAAGGCGCTCAATGAAGAAGCGGCCGAGGCCATAGAGCCGGATCCGACTGGTGCATCCGGCGTGCCGGAACCGGCGGACAGTGCAGCAAAACCAGGCTGAAACCGGCTGATCCAGCCTTTATGCGCTCGCGTGGAGAGGCTTTTTTCCTACAGACGGTCCTGGCGGGGGCCAGCATGATCAAAGCTTCAATTCCTGGAGCCGACCATGCGTATCCGAACCATTGTGCTGATTGTTGCCATTGCCCTCATGGCTGGTTTTGCAGCGCTGAACCTGGATGAATTCTCCCGGCCTTCCATGCTGAGCCTAGGCGTCACCACGGTGCAGGTGCCGCTGGGCATGGTAATGCTGCTGCTGCTGGTGGCGGTGCTGCTGGTGTTCCTGGCCACCACGCTGTACATCCAGAGTACCCACCTGCTCGAGATGCGCCAGTCCACCCGTGCGCTGACCACCCAGCGCGAACTCGCCGACAGGGCCGAAGCTTCGCGTTTTACCGAGCTGCGCCACTATCTGGAAACCCAGGCGCAAACCGCCCAGCAACGCGAAGCCGCGCATGCCACGGTACTGGCCGAACGGCTGGCCCAGACGCAGGACGCGCTGGTGACCAAAATCGACCAGTCCGGCAATACGCTGGCTGCCTACATCGGGGAGCTGGAAGACCGCCTGGAAAAGCGTGATGGCGCAGGTACACGCGTCGTGCGTACCGACGCGCCTCCCCTGCTCTAGTCCGCAACGGTCCACGCTGGGTGATTGGCATGAACAAAGTGCGTCGGAGAATTTCCCAAAAATAAATGCCTTCCAGGTGCTTTTTCTCCGGCTTCCCGCTTGCGAAGTCCGTCGAGAATTGTGATCAGTCCGGTCTGTTGTCGCTGATAACCTCACCCCGACGAGGCGGCTCCTGAGAGATGCCCGCAGCTAAGAACAAGGATCCAGATTGCCCCGAGAAATATCAACTGCACGGGCAGCCGCCGGCGCGGGGATCCTCACCTCCACCCGGGTTCCATGGCCCGGCCTGCTGGTCATGACAAGCCTGCCCTCCAGCAGATGAACGCGCTCACGCAGCCCGGCCAGGCCCAGGGACAGGGGCTTGCGCGGCCCGCCGGTGTCGAATCCGACGCCGTCGTCGACGACCGCAAACAGGATGTCTGTTGCGTTGCGCTCGCCGCTGACCTCGACGCGGTGGGCGCGCGCGTGCTTCGCCACGTTGACCAGCGCCTCCTGCAGGATGCGGAATACCCCGGTGGCGTAGGGCTCCGGCAAGTCCAGGTCACCTTCGAGCGGACTGTGCAGACAACACCTGTGCGGCCGGTGAATTCCTCACACAGCCATTCGATCGCGGCGGCAAGGCCCAGGTCGTCCAGGATCAGCGGCCGCAGGTCAGCCGCGATGCGGCGGGTAGCCGCCACGCTTGCTTCGACCTCGGCCACCATCCGAGCCACGCTCTGCTCCACGCCGGGGTGGGTTGTGCGCAGCGAATCGCCCAACTGCACGAGGTCCATCCTGAGAACGGCAAGTGACTGGGCCAGCTCGTCGTGCAACTCCCGCGCGATCCGCGCCTTCTCCTGCTCGCGCACGCGGCTCGCTTGCGCGGCCATCTGCGTCAGGTC
Source organism: uncultured Polaromonas sp. (assembly GCA_964543355.1). GTDB lineage: Bacteria > Pseudomonadota > Gammaproteobacteria > Burkholderiales > Burkholderiaceae_C > Polaromonas. The sequence goes on along the minus strand of CAZIYA010000185.1, from coordinate 4,542 downwards.
GTCCCGCACCCGCACGGCTTCGGTGACGTCCCGGATGATGACCGTGTAGAGCTGGTCCCCGCCCCTGTCCACATGTGAAATGGACGCTTCGATCGGGAAAACCGCCCCGTCCTTGCGCAGTCCGCTCACGACCACGCCGCCCCCGCCCATCCGCCGTGAAGTCTCGCCCGTACGTCCGAACTGCCGCACCTGTACCTCGTGTGCGCTGCGGTGCTCGGACGGAATGAGCATTCCCAGAGGCTGGCCCATGACTTCGTGGAAGCTCCAGCCGAAAATCCGCTCTGCCGCGGGGTTGTAGATGACGATGCGCTGGGATTCATCCACGGCCACAATGCCGTCCATGGCCGACGCGAGAACCGCGCTCCATCGGGCTTCGTTGCTGCGCAGCTCTGAGCTGGCGCGGGTCATGGCGGCCGCGAGTTGGTCGGCCTCCACAATGCCCAGGGGCGGCACGCTGACCGCTGCGCCTCCCCCCAGTTCGCGGGCAGCATTGTTCAACAGAGCCATGGCGCGGCCGATGCGCTCGGCGTACCACCACGCAGAAGCGGCGGCCAGACCCAGGACGAACAGGGTGGACAGGAAGAACCAGAGCAGCGGCATGTACAACTCGCGCGCCAGTTCGGCTTTCGGCACACCCACCGCCACCGCCCAGCCGGCATCGCCCGTGGACGAATAAAGGGTGCGAACCGGGATGCCCTCGAGGGTAACGCCATCGAAAGCGCCTTCCCGGGCGATTGACAGCGCATCGGCGAGGGCGCGGGAGGCCGGCGTTCCCACAAACTTGTCTGGCTCGATGGTACGCGCCACCACCACGCGCGCGGGATCGACGATGGCGCCAATCCAGCTTGGCGGCAGGCCCTGCTGGCGCAGGAGATCATTGAAATGGTGAAAGCCGATGGTCGTCGACAGCGCGTACCGCACCTGACCGTTGATACGCACGGGAACGCCCACAACAGCCAGCGGCTCGCCCGTCGATGGTGCTTTGATCACCCGCGCCATCGGCCTGCCCTCCACGATGACCGGCATGGCTGGCGCCTGGGCGCCCAGCGCCGGCAAGGGTGTGCCATAGGGGCGGGACGTGTTGACGACCTGCTGGCCATGTTCATCCAGCACAACGACGGTGCCCAGGCCCGCCGACACCTGGAACGACAGCGCCTGCTGATAGAACGAGGCGAGGTCCTGCTTGCGCAGGGCGTCAGATACAGACAGGGCGGTCAGGCTGGCCTCGACCTCCCGAAGCCGGGAATCGACCGCGACGGCAAGCGCGCGGGTCGTGCGCAGCGCACTGGCCTGGGCCTCTTCCTGGATGCGCATGGACTGAAGGACGATGAGCAGCAGGACAAGCAGTACCGCCGGAACCAGGGGCAGCGCGGCGAGCGTGAGCAGACGGATCTTCAAGGATTGAGGTTTCCGCCATATGGCCTCGCCCTCAGGCGCTTTGCGCAGCATAGTCATGGGATTCTCATGCTGCCAACTCCAGAATGCAAGGCGCTGGCAGTATTGAATGCTGTCGAAACTCGCCCCGGTTAGAACAATAGTTCCCATCCAGGCTGACCCACGTAGGTCCTACATTTTCAGTGTTGAAAGCAGGGGAAATCAGGAGTGCAAATCTGGCTTGCAACACCGTGAAGAAGCATCTTCGATCGAAGAGCGAGCCCAGGTACCCGGGGCGGGTCGGCGCCAGCAAGGCTATTCATGGCAATCATGAGACCGGGCCTTGGCCTGGTGTGAAAGTGGCGTTGTAAGAAGAGCCGCTCCTGCGCGACCAACAGGGGTTATCGTTTCACGAGGACCCCGGTCATGGCTACACATGCTCCCAAATTCATAGCTGCCTGCGCTTTACTGACGGTGGCTACAGCCACATTTGGCATGCAGAATCAGTGCGTCGCCAGTTCCGGACCGCTGGTGACGCCGGTGCTGGAGCTGTACACCTCCGAAGGCTGCAGCTCCTGCCCGCCGGCCGATAAATGGGCTTCGGCCTTCAAGGGAAAAGGCGTCGTGGTGCAGGCCTTTCATGTGGGCTACTGGGACTACATCGGCTGGGTGGACCGGTTTGCGGCGCCTGCGCACACCACCCGCCAGCGCGAAGTTGCCGGCAGGAACCGGCTGCGAAGCATCTACACGCCGCAGGTGGTCGTCAATGGCCGCGACTGGCCTCAATGGCGTGGTGCGGAACAACGCATCAGCAGCCAGAAGGAAGCCGCCCAGGTTCGCATCGAGCTCAGGCAACTGGCAGCAGATCAGTTCGAAGCCACGGTCACGCCGATCAACGCGGCGGCACCCGTGCCGGCGTGGGCTGCCTACTGGACAGTCACCGAACACGGCCACAACTCGAAGGTGAAGGCAGGCGAAAATGCCGGTGAATTTCTGAAACACGATTTCGTGGTGCGGCAATACACCCACGCCGGCGACTACAGAAGCGCCGATGCCACTCCGAAAAAACTGGGCTTTCGCAGCCTTGCCGCCACGCCCGGCCATGAGCGGCAGGTCAATCTGGTGGTGTTTGAGCCGCAAGGCGGCAGGACGCTGCAGGCCCTGAGTCTTCAATGCGCGGGCTGAACCGGCTTTTCAGGCACATGAAGAAAAACCTGTTTCTGGCCGGCACCCATGCCGCCACGCTGCTGCTTGGTTTTTCGCTGGGTATTTACCTGTTGCCGATCCTGACCGCACCTGGAGCGCCATCGCTTGAAAGCATCATGGCGATTGCGCGCGGTTCCGAGTTCAAGGGAAATTTTCGCCGTGACCTCCAGGGCAGCGACCTGTTGCACTGGAGCGAAGGGGAGGTTTCGGTGGGCAAACAATCCATTGCATTGATGGGCAAGGTCTCGCCCGGCCCTGACTACAAGCTGTACCTGGTGCCGGAGTTTGTTGAAAACGAGGTCCAGTTCCTCAAGCTCAAGGCGCGGTCGGCGCGTGTCGGCGACATCAGGACTTTCGAAAACTTCATCGTGCCGGTCCCTGAGGGAGTGGACATCACCGCCTACACCACCGTGCTGGTCTGGTGCGAGACCTTTTCGGAGTTCATCTCGGCTGCGAAGTACCGCTAGTCACACCGGACGAGAGGGCCCGTTTCACGCGCAGACAATCTTTGCGTCTTCGGCTTCGGCCATCAGCCAGCGAACGAAGTCCTGCGCATCGGCATTGCCGGCGGCACGCGGTGCCATGTTCACAAAGTAGCCCATGCGTGAGGCCACGCCGCTGAAGGGGGCGACCAGCCTGCCCTCCCGCAGCAGCTCGGCGAGCAAAGGCAGGCGCCCGATGGCGACGCCCTGCCCTGCAACCGCCGCCGCGACCACATCGGAATACTGCGAAAACCGCAGCGTGTTTTTCATGCGCACTTCAGGCAGCCCCATGACCTTGAACCAGGGCTCCCAGTCGATGGTCAGCGGCTGGCCCTGGGGCATGTCGGTGGCCAGCAGGGTGTGATCCACCAGGTCTGCCGGTTTGTTCAGGGGCAAGGCGCGGTTTTTCAGCAACTGGGGTGAACACACGGGGGTCACGGTTTCCTCGAACAGGGCGGTACCCACCGCGTGCTCGATGGTCCTCAGGCGGACCGAAACGTCGATGCCGCTTCGCTCCAGGTCCAGCACTTCCAGCGTGGCGGAGATACGCACATCGACGCCCGGGTGTGTGGCGGTGAAGCGGGCCAGCCGCGGAATCAGCCACAGCGAGGCAAAGCCCGGCGTGGTGGTGATGGCGACCTGCCGCGCGCTTGTGGTGGCGCGTACGCTGGCGGTGGCGTCGCGCAACCGATCCAGGCAATCACTGACGGCACGCTGCATGACGCGGCCGGCGTCGGTCAGCGCGAGCGCGCGATGGCGCCGCTCGAACAGGGTTGTGCCCAGGTCGGCTTCAAGCTGCTGGATCTGCCGGCTGACCGCCGATTGCGTGAGGAACAATTCGGCGGCCGCGTGCGTGAAACTGAGCGTTCTCGCCGCCGCCTCGAAGCTGTGCAGCAGCTCCAGCCGCGGCAGTTCGCTGCGGCGTATGCCCTGGGGAAGCACCAGGGGAGATGCTGATTTCACATTCGGTAGCGGCATGCGAAAGATTCCAAATGAACGTTTGAACACTCTGGGGCCGGCCAGTATATTCATTTCCGTTGCGAATGTGAAATCGAAAGAGAGGCCTGCCATGCTGAACGATTCAAGCCCCTTTGCCCTGACCCTTGCCCACCAGGCGATGTTCAGTGTGTCCGACGCCGCCGGCGTGCAAATCCTCTGCCATGAAGGCAGCCTGTGGGTGACGCTCGATGATGATCCGCGCGACATCGTGGTGGACGCGGGCGGCAGTTTTCTGACCACGGAACACCGCCGTGCGCTGATCTACGCGATGGAACCGTCTTCCCTCAGCTTGGTCGTGGCGCCTTCGGTTGCCGCGACACGTCCCGCCGGACGAGCGCAGGCGGCCCCGGCCGTCCAGGTGACGTTTGCACTTCAGCCCGCTTGAGAGGCGGGGGACGAGACGCCTGTAGACGGCCGCCGTCCTGCGCCCCGGCCTCAGGGGCAGACGGCTTCGACGTTGTTGCCGTCGGGGTCGAGCAGG
>CAZIYA010000184.1:0-7534 GCA_964543355.1 uncultured Polaromonas sp. | reverse complement strand
GCACCGGCGTCACAGCCTCAGCTGGCAGCAGCGGGTGCGGCAGGTGGTGAGTGGGCAGAGTTTTGAGGGGCGGAAGATGTCGGCCGGGCCGACGCAGAGAGGCCGGGTGCCGTGACCGGCGCGGCCTCTCCCGCAAAGTCTTCCGGCTTACAGCGGCCGCACCGGCATACACAGCAGGCAGCGGAAGGCCCCGGTTTTTTCATCCACCACAAAATCACCTTCGTGCAGTTCCAGTGAGGGTTTGTCATCGGCCTGGTAGCCGCTTTGCGGCAGCCACTCGCCGAACAGGCGCATCCATGCGGCGTGAATGGTCGCGCCCGTGCCGGTGAAGGGTGCGCAGGCATAACGGCCACCGACAAAAGTCTGCACGCCGATTTCGCCCTGTGGCTGAAAGGCGGCATCGACCTCGAAGCAGCAGTCATAGCGGCACTTGTCGGCGGGGGTGACTTCCGGGTCGTCCTGGACGATGCCGTAAATCCGTTCCGGGTCCAGCCCGTGCTGCCCGAGCCATGCCCAGAAGCGTTGCCAGGTGGCGCCAATATCGGGGTGGCCATAGGGGCCGGTATGGCGCATGTAGGCCAGGCGTAGGGCGGGCAGGGTCTTGAGTTCGACTTGCATCAGCGTTCCTTTTTCAGTGGTGGGCTGACCCGATGGCCAGCTGTCACCATCCTGCGGAAAACCCGGGTCGGTGGCTTGATTCGCCTTGCGCACCTCTTGATGAATCTTGCTCAGTTGCTCGCGCCGGCTGGCCGACCAGCCGCGCCAGCCACCGCGCCGCCACGCGGTGGGCGTCATGCCGAAGTGCCCGCCAAAAGCCCGCGTGAACACCTCGGCCGACGCAAAGCCTACTTCCAGTGCCACCGCCAGCGCAGCCTGGGGCGGCGAAGCCAGCAGGCGCTGCGCCGCCGCTTCCAGCCGAAGGCGGCGCACGCAGTCGGCCAGTGTCTCGCCCGTCATCGCCTGAAACAGGCGGTGAAAATGCCAGGGCGAAAATGCGCCACGCCGGCCAGTGTCTGCAGGTCCAGCGTGTCGTCCAGGTGCGTGCTGATGTGGTCCACCACGCGATTGATGCGGGCGACGTAGGCGCGCCTGTGGTCGGGCGAGTTCATGGCTGCGCCGGATGGGTTGTGCTGCGACAGGAAAGCATGGCGGCGTTCGCAGTTTTCATGGCCTGCCAGTGTAGAACCTGCCGGCGTTACGGACGCGGGTACGCCGCCTGCTTGCCCGACCCGCCTCCGCGCGCCGCAGCCCAGTGCAAGCCCAGCAGCCGCACCATTTCCCGGCCACCGGCCGACAGCGGTCGTTCCGTGCTGCCCAGGGCATAGGCCTGGTAACGCACTGGTTTGGACAGCGGCCTGAGTTCCAGGCCCGAGTGGGCGAAGCGGCAGGCCGTCAGGTCGTCCACCACCGCCACGCCGTAACCGCTGGCGGCAATGCTGCAGGCCACATAGGCGTAGCGCACATCCACCGTGGGCATCATGGGCTGGCTGCGTTCGCCCAGCAGCCGGGTGAGCATCTTGCCGTGCGCTGTTTCGGTGCCGAAGGAAATGATGTCGTGCTGTGCCAGCGCGGCCAGCGTGACCCGCTTGTGGCTGGCAAGCGGGTGCGTGGCGGCCATGGCGCACAACACGTCGCCTTCGCCGATCAACTGCGCGGTAAGGGCCGGGTGCTGCGTTTGCACAAAGGCCACCACGCCGATGTCGCAGGTGCCGGCCAGAAGCTGGTCGGTGATCTGGGCATGGGTGGCGATCTCCACCGACACATGCAGCTTGGGCATGCTGGCCTTCAGCCCGGCAATGGCGCGCGGCACCAGCTCCAGGGCGGTGCTCAGGTTGGTGGCAATGCGCAGCCGGTCGGCCACGCCGTGGTGCAGCTGCTCGGCGCAGGCCCTGACGCGGTCAATGCTGTGGTACGCGTCCTCGATCTCGCGCATCAGTGCCCGCGCCTCGGGCGTCGGGTGCAGGCGGCCGCCGGTGCGGTCGAAAAGCACCACGCGCAGTTTGACCTCCAGGTAGCGGATCAGCCGGCTCACGGCGGGTTGCGACACATGCAGGGCAAGGGCCGCGCCTGAAATCGAACCCGCCAGCATGACGGCCCGGAACACCTCGATTTGGCGCAAGTTCATGGCTTAACACGAAGTTATATGAAGCGGCCATTTTGGCATTACCTGTCATGGCTTGCCACCCCTACACTGCGGCCATGCCAAACATCCGCCACACCCGCTTTCTGGAACTGGAGCGCATCGCCGTCTGCGGCCTGGGCCTGATTGGCGGCTCCATCCTCAGGGCCCTGCGCGATGTGGGCTTCAAGGGCCACGTCACCGGCTTCGACGTGGACGGTGCCACCTGCGATGCCGTGCTGGCGCAGGGTTTTGCCAATGAAATAGCCGTCTCACCCGACGGCCTGTTTCTGGACCACGACCTCGTGGTGCTGTGCCAGCCCGTGGGCACATTGCTGGAATGGCTGGCCCACAACAAGTTGCAGATGGCAGCGGGCCACGCGGTGTGTATTGACGTCGCCAGCGTGAAGGCGCCCGTGGTGACGGCCCTGCGGGCGTGGCCGCACCACGCTGCCGCGCGTTTTGTTCCCTGCCACCCGATTGCCGGCAAAGCCAGCCATGGATGGGCCGCTTCGCAAGGCGACCTTTTCCAGGGCAAGCTGTGCGTCATGACACCCGATGCCCACACCGCACAGGGCGCGTTTGAGCTGGCCAGTGACTTCTGGCGCGCCCTGGGTGCCAGCACCACCACCATGGCGGCGCCCGAGCACGACGCCGTGTATGCGGCCGTCAGCCACCTGCCGCAGGTGCTGAGTTACGCCTACCTGCACAGCCTGGCCTCGCGTGAAGGAACCGGCGCCTGGATGGCTTACCGCGGCACGGGTTTCCAGAGCTTTGCCCGGCTGGGCTCGTCCGACGCCCAGCTGTGGGCCGACATTGCCATCCACAACGCACAGCCGCTGATTGAAGAGATAGACCGCATCAGCGATTCGCTGGCGCTGTTTCGCCAGTACGTGCACAACCGCAAGTTCAGGGAGCTGGCCACCGCCTTTTCGTCGGCACGAAACTTCCATGCCAAAAGCGGGCCGATGGACGCCGGTTTCACCCCGTCGGCCTGAGGCTCAAGGAGGCGCCATGCATTCCCACCACTGCCACCCCCGCGCAAAAGCCGTTTCCCTGACCGGATGGTTATCATCCATGTCGCCGACCGGGCGCGTCATGGCTCCCACGTTTTTCGCAACCCTCAACCCCACCACCTCCCAGGAGATTCTCATGAAGCTAAAGCAGTTTTTTGCCAGCGCGCTGGTTGCCACCCTTGCCATGGGCGGCGCCGTGCAGGCCCAGCAGTTCTTCCGTATCGGTACGGGCGGCACGGCCGGCACCTATTACCCCGTGGGTGGCATGATCGCCAACGCGGTGTCCCAACCCGGCAAGATCATCGTGACGGCCCAGGCGGCCAATGGTTCGCTGGCCAATGTGACCGGCATTGCCGGCGGCGCCATCGAGTCGGGCTTTTCGCAGTCTGACGTGGCAAGCTGGGCCTACACCGGCACCGGCGCCTTCGAAGGCAAGCCGAAGGTGGCTGACCTGCGCATGATTGCCAACCTCTACCCCGAGAGCATTCACCTGGTGGTCAAGAAAGGCTCGGGCATCAAGAGCGTGGCCGACCTCAAGGGTAAACGCGTGGCGCTGGACGAGCCCGGTTCCGGCACGCTCATCAATGCCCGCATGGTGCTGGCGGCCTACGGCGTGAAAGAAACCGACATCAAGCCCGAATACATCAAGCCCAACCAGGCCGGCGACAAGCTCAAGGACGGCGCACTGGATGCCTTCTTCTTCGTGGGTGGTGCACCGGCCGGCGCCATTGCCGAGCTGGCCTCCAGCGGCACCGGCATTGAGCTCGTCGCCCTGGGCGGCGCGCAAGCCGACGCCCTGCGTGCGGCCAACCCTTACTTTGCGGTGGACACCATTGCCGCCAACACCTACAAGGACACCGCGGCCGTGCAAACCCTGGCCGTGGGCGCCCAGTGGGTGACCAGCGCCAAAGCCGACACTGAAACCGTGTACCAGATCACCAAGGCGCTGTTCAACGACGCCACGCAGAAAGCACTGGCCGCCGGCCATGCCAAGGGCAAGTTCATCACCAAGGAAAATGCCGTCAAAGCGGTGGGCATTCCGTTTCACCCCGGTGCCGAGAAGTACTACAAGGAAGCGGGCCTGCTGAAGTAAGCAGCGCTTCCGCGCGACGTATTGCGGGCGAGCCATGACTCGCCCGTTCTTTTTTCTGGAGCTTGCACCATGACCGCACCCGCCATTGCCACCGCTTTGCCCGACGACAAGACCCTGCTGGAGCTGGAAGAAAAGTTCGACCCCGAGATGCGTTTTCGCCCCTCGGTGCCGCCAGCCACGCAGATCATCAAGTGGCTGCTGGTGGCGCTGTCGTGCTTTCACTACTACACCGCCGGCTTCGGCCTGCTGCAGGAAGTGACCCACCGCGGGGTGCACCTGGCCTTTGTGCTCGGGCTGATCTTCCTGGTGTTTTCGGCCAGCAAGAAGGCGCAGGCCGAGCCGGTTGCCCACAGCTGGGCCAACCCGGGCGGCGTGCCGCTGGTGGACTGGCTGCTGGGCCTTGCCTGCGCGGCCAGCGTGCTTTACATCCCCATGGTGTTTTCCGACCTGGCTTTCCGCGTCGGCAACCCCAGCAACATGGACGTGCTGTTCGGATCCGTGCTGATCATCACCCTGCTGGAGGCCACCCGCCGCAGCATGGGCTGGCCGCTACCGCTGATTGCCATTGGCTTCAGCATCTACGCCCTGGCCGGCCCCATTTTTCCCGGCCTGCTCAAACACGCCGGAGCTTCCTGGTCGCAGCTGGTCAACCACCAGTACCTCACCAGCCAGGGCATTTACGGCGTGGCGGTGGGCGTGGTGGCCACCTATGTTTTTCACTTTGTGCTGTTCGGCGTCATGGCCACACGTATCGGGCTGGGCCAGCTGTTTCTTGACATGGCTTCCAGCATTGCCGGCCGCTACGCCGGCGGCCCGGCCAAGGTCAGCGTGTTCGGCTCCGCCATGTTCGGCATGCTCAGCGGTTCGTCGGTGGCCAATGCGGTCACCGTGGGTTCGCTCACCATTCCCGCCATGATTCGTGTGGGCTACAAACGCGAGTTTGCCGGGGCTGTGGAAGCAGCGGCATCCACCGGCGGGCAGATCACACCGCCCGTGCTGGGTGCTGCGGCCTTCCTGATGGTGGAGTTTTTAGACGTTTCGTACCAGACCATCATTGCCGCCGCCATCGTGCCGGCCTTCATGCATTTCTTCGGCGTGTTCATGCAGGTGCACTTCGAAGCCAAGCGCCACGGCCTGCGCGGCCTGACCGAAGAGGAAATGCCCAGGCTGCGCGAGTCACTGCGCCAGCGCTGGCCCACGCTCATTCCGCTGGTGCTGATGATCTGGATTCTTGTGTCCGGCCGCACCCCTTACCTGGCGGCCTTCGTGGGCATCACCTCTTGCGCCATCGTGGGGCTGAGCACCCTGGCGCAAGGCAACACCGCGCGCAACTGGGGCCTGCTGGCCGTGTTGCACGGCATATTGATCGCCATGGCCTTTGTGGACTGGGGCACGCAAACCGAATGGATTCGCCTGGGCCTGTTTGCCGCCGGCGGCGTGGTGCTGGCTGCAGCGGCTTTGCTGGGCGGCGTGCGCGGGCGCATTGGCTACCCCGTGATTGGGGAAGCCCTGGAAACCGGCGCCAAGTACGCGCTGGCCGTGGGCGCCGCAGCCGCCACCGTGGGCCTGGTGATTGGTGTGGTCACGCTCACCGGTGTCGGCTTCAAGGTCAGCTACATCATCACCAGTGCGGCGCAAAGCATCTCGCAGGTGTTCAGCGTCATCGTGCCGGCCGGGCTGGCCAGCCAGCAGGGCATGACCCTGTTCGCCGCGCTGGTCATGACCGGCATGGTCTGCATCCTCATGGGCTGCGGCATACCCACCACGGCCAACTACATCATCATGGTCACCGTGGCCGCACCCACGCTGGTGCAGCTGGGCGTGGAGCCGCTGGTGGCGCACTTCTTCGTGTTTTATTACGGCGTGCTGGCCGACATCACCCCGCCGGTGGCCCTGGCCGCCTACGCCGCGGCGGGCATGGCCGGTGGCGACCCCTTCAAAACCGGCAACACCGCCTTCCGCCTGGGGCTGGCCAAGGTGCTGGTGCCCTTTGTGTTTGTGTTTTCGCCCAGCCTGCTGCTGGTGGCCAAAGGCTTCACCTGGTATGACTTTGCAGTCACTTTCACCGGCTGCGTGCTCGGCATCACCGTGCTGGCCGCGGCACTGAGCCGGTTTGCGCTGGTGGAAATGAGCCGCTGGGAGCAGGCCCTGTGCGTGCTTGCCGCGCTGCTGCTGATTGCCCCCGGCCTCACGCCCACGCTGCTGGGTGCGGCGCTGTGCCTGCCCATGCTGCTGCGCCAGATCACCGCCTGGCGCGCGGCGCAGCGGAGGTTGGCACCGGCTTGAGGGGAGGGCGGGAAGGCAGTTATAGGGTGCGTCGTCGCGAAAGCAGGAATCCTGCGCGCGACGGCGCTAACATCTACCTATCTCTTCCAACTCAACGCCCCTCACCATGTCACTTCCCTTTGCCGACCGCCTCAACAACGTTGAAACCTCCGCCATCCGCGAACTGTTCAAGCTGCTGGGCAAGCCCGGCATCATCAGCTTTGCCGGCGGTTTCCCAGACAGCGCCATGTTCGACGTGGCCGGCATCCAGGAAGCGGCCAACAAGGCCCTGACGGAAGAGCCCGGTGGTGCGCTGCAATACGGCGCCACCGAAGGCTACAACCCGCTGCGCGAACAGCTCGCCGCCTTTATGGGCACCAAAGGCGTGAGCGTTGCGCCCGACGGCCTGATCGTCACCACCGGCAGCCAGCAGGCGCTGGACCTGCTGGGCAAAACCATGATCAGCCCCGGCGACAAGGTGATTGTCGAAGCGCCCACCTTCCTGGCCACCATCCAGTGTTTCCGCCTTTACGGCGCAGAACTCATCAGCGCACCCATCGACGCCAACGGCGTCAAAACCGACGAGCTGGAAAAGCTGATGGCCGAGCACAAGCCCAAGTTTGTGTACCTCATTCCCACCTTCGGCAACCCCAGCGGCGCCATGCTGAGCCTGGAGCGCCGCAAGAAGGTGCTGGAGCTCGCCGTCAAGTACAACACCCTGATCGTTGAAGACGACCCGTATGGCGACCTGTACTTCAACGCCGCACCGCCCCCCAGCATCCTGAGCCTGAGCAAAGACGTGCCCGGCAGCCGCGAGCTGATCGCCCACTGCGGCAGCATGAGCAAGGTGCTGAGCCCCGGCCTGCGCGTGGGCTGGATGATCGGCCCCGCCGAGCTGCTGGCCAAGGCGACCATGTGCAAGCAGTTCAGCGACGCGCACACCAGCACCTTTGCCCAGGCAACAGCCGCGCAATACCTCAAAGCCGGCCGCATGCCCGCCACCCTGGCCAATGTGCGCAAGGTGTACGGTGAACGCGCGCT
>CAZIYA010000183.1:0-7571 GCA_964543355.1 uncultured Polaromonas sp. | reverse complement strand
GAGCGTCACTGCGGTTTCCAGGTCTTTCGGGCTGCAGATGCCCTGCTGGCAGATGTCGCTGGCAATGTTGACGATGGCCGCGACCACCCGCTGGGTGACGAAGCCGCCGCTGTCCCGGACCACGCTCACGGCCTTGCCGTCGCGTGCGAACAGCGCATGGGCGGCGTCACGCATGTCGCTACGGGTGGCAGGGTTGGTGGCCAGCACGCGGCGTTTGGTTGCGGCGTCGTCGATCAGCATGTCGATGCCCACGGTGCGTGCCGGGTCGAGCCGCTCAACCACGGCCACCGTGGTGATGTCAAAGCCCAGCGGTGCAACCAGCACCAGCGCGTTCATCGACGGCGAGGCGCCGGTTTCGATGCTGGCGCCGAGGTTTTTCAGCAGCTGCAGCAGTTCCGACCGGCGCGCGGCGCGTGGCGAAACCCACACCGGTGGCATTTCGGCCACGGCGGGTGCAGGTGGCTCGGCAGGTGTCTGCGCGGCGCCATCGGCATAACGGTAAAACCCTTCGCCGGTCTTGCGGCCCAGCAGGCCGCCGGCCAGGCGCTGCGCGGTGATCACGCTGGGGCGGTAGCGTGGTTCCTCGTAATACTGGTGGTAGACCGACTCCATCACCGGGTGGGACACGTCGAGGGCCGTCAGGTCCATCAGTTCGAAGGGGCCCAGCTTGAAACCGGCCTGGTCCCTGAGAATGCGGTCGATGGTGGCGAAATCAGCGATGCCTTCACTGACAATGCGCAGGGCCTCGGTGCCATATGCGCGTCCCGCGTGGTTCACGATGAAGCCCGGGGTGTCCTGGGCCTGAACGGGTGTGTGGCCCATCTGCCGCGCGTACTCGGCCAGCGCGTTGCAGGTTGCGGCGTCCGTCTTGAGGCCGGCAATCACCTCCACCACTTTCATCAAGGGGACAGGGTTGAAAAAATGGTAGCCGGCGAAACGCCCAGGCTGCTTCAGCCCGGCCGCAATCGCCGTGACCGACAGCGAGGAGGTGTTGGTGGCAAGAATTGTTTGCCCGGAAACAACACCTTCCAGGGATGAAAACAGTGATTTCTTCACATCCAGACGTTCCACCACGGCTTCGATCACCAAGTCGCAATCGGCCAGGTCGTCCAGTGTGTTGGCGCGCAGCAGGCGAGCCTTGTGCTCGGCGGCCAGTGCAGCATCCAGCCGGCCTTTGCCCACCAGCTTGTCCCACTGCTCTCCCAAGGCTTGCTGCGCCTTGCCAGTGGCGCCGTCCTGCGTATCAAACAGTTTGACCGTGCTGCCCGCCTGAACCGCGATTTGGGCGATACCCCGGCCCATGGCGCCGGTGCCAACAAGTCCAACAGTTTTATAGAGTGGTTTCATGGACAGGGATTATCCCGCAGGCCAGGCGGTGTCCCCGGGTTCTGCTTTCAGGGCGTTTGCAGCGGCGGGTGTTTGCGCGCTCCTGTCGCTGGCGTTAGACTTCTTCGTCGGTGACTCGGAGGGGCGGCAGACTTGGTTGTGGGGCCGCCGGACCTATTCCAGGCGCTATTCCAAAGACCTTGCGGGAGCATGCGCAGTGTTTCTTTTTCATCTCAGGAAGTCGCATCTGCTCCGGCCGGTTTGCGCCGGCCGTGCCAGAATCGCCCAGTGAATATCTTTTTACACCTCCTCGAGAGCCGCCGCCTGCTGGTGGGCGGTTTGTGGCTCTGCGCGGCTGCAAGCTCGCTGGCGGTGACGCTGGGACCCAGCACCCGATCCGCCATCCTGGGCCAGCCGCTGGACCTGAGCATGCAGATGATGCTTGAAGCCGGGGACAATCCGCAGGCGCTGTGCCTGGATGCGGACGTTTTTTACGCGGACAGGCCATTGGCCAGAAACAGCGTGCAGGTGGCACCGGAAAAGTCCGCCAACGCGCATGACTGGCTGGTCCACATTCGCGCCGCTGCACCCGTCGAAGGGCCTGTGGTGACTGTGCATCTGCGCGCCGGATGCCAGCAGAAAACCTCGCGGCGTTATGTTGTGCTGGCGGCATCCAATCTGCGGGCCGCCGTGCCGGTGCTGCAAAGCACCTTGGCGGCAACGGGAAACGCCCCACTTCCAGCGCCCGATGTCCAGCCGGCGCCGGAACCGGGTGCCGACAAAGTCCAGTCGCTTGAAGCCGAGCTTCGCCAGCTGCGTGCCGACTTGCAGAGAAACCAGGCTGCGCTGGCCGAAAGCAGGGCCCAGCAGCAAAGAGAAGGCGGGCGTTACGACAAGATACTTGTGTATGGCCTGGCTGCGCTGTTGTTCATTGCCATCGTCGGTGTGCTTTTCATTTCCTACCTGCGCGCCATCGCCCGGGGGGCACCTTCCGCTGGTGCATCCGGACCAGAGGGCTTGGGCCCCGATCCCGGCCCACCGACACTCATGCCTGCGTTCGGGACAAGCAGGGCTGGCGACCTTGATACCAACGAATCATTGTTCGATAGCCTGAAGCGCGCTTCGCGCAGCCCGGCGCCTGAGTCAGTCCCGCCTTTGCCGCCGCGTGACCGGCCCCGCTTTTCGGTCAGCGTGCCATTCGTGCCACGCACGGTGAAGGTGCCGGAGCTGTTCGACCTTCAGCAGCAGGTGGACTTTTTCAGTTCACTGGGGCAGCAGGCCAAGGCCATTGGTCTGCTTCGCAAACATCTGGTCGACAACGTCAAGACCAGTGCCCTGGTCTACCTGGATCTGCTGGACCTGTACCACCAGGCAGGCAATGAGCAGGACTACGAGGACCTGCGTGACGACTTCAACCGTGTGTTCAACACCCGGATAGCCCCTTTTGCTCAATACGTGCCAGCCCCCGCCGGTGGGACCACCTACGGCGCTGTTTTGCTGCGGATTCAGGCCGTGTGGCCAACGCGGCAGGTTTTCAAAGTCATTGAGGATGCGCTGTTCCGGGAACCCGGGGATGCTGCGGAGGTGCTGGCGCTGGAGGAGTACCGGGAACTGCTGCTGCTGTACGCCGTGGTGCGTGAACTCATCGAGCTTGATTCCGGCTACACGGCAAGCGGCGACACCCATTGGCCTGAACTGGCCATGCAACCCAGGTCTTCGCCGCGACTGGGGCTGGATATCGACCTGAGCAAACTCGCCGACGGCACCAACTTGCCGGCCGGCAGCGGCGCGCGTCCCCGGGCGTCATCGACGGGGCGGGACGCCGAAAGGAACTCTGAGCGTGCCGGCGCCGCTTTTGTTGCTGTGCCGCTGTCCAGGCCTTCGGACTCCTCCTCAAAGCTCACCGGGCTGGATTCGCTGGTCGATTTTGACGACTACGACACGGGCTACCGGCCCGATGACTTCGACAAATCCAGATCCTGAAGGCCGGCCAGGCCGACGCTGCTTGCGTTGAAGTCCTGAGACAGAGCGGGATTCAGCCCGCGAGCTGGCTTTTCCAGGTCCCTTGGCGCCTTGCCAGCAATTCATCTTCGGGGATTCATTTATGGCCTGACGACGTGTGTCAAAATGTAAGCATGCGTACTTTTTTCTTCATTTCTTGACCGCGTCGCGCTTGTTACTGGCGCTGTTGCTGGCGAGCGCAAGTTCTGCCGGCATGGCCCTGTCGTTGGGGCGCAGCGAAGGGTCTGCCCTGTTGGGCCGTCCGTTGGATATTGCCATTCGGGTGGTACTTGACGACGCTGAATTGCTTCCGGCGGCTTGTGTCCGCGCCGATGTCTTCTACTCGGACAGCCGGGTGGAAAACTCCCGGATTCGCGTTTCCCTTGAAAAGGCAGGTCCGGGTGGAGACACCCTGATACGCATTCGGTCAAGCACTGTGGTGGATGAACCAGTGGTCACGCTGCATGTGCGCGCCGGCTGCGCCATCAGCACGGAACGGCGTTATGTGCTGCTGGCGGATCCTGCGCCGCAACACGCGGCCCCGCCTGCGCCGTCCGCACGACCCGCCGCCAACCTGCCGGACCTTGAAACCCTCCCGCCGGCCCTGGACAAGGCGGAGCGTCCGGCAATGCCACGGCGCGCGGTGCCGCCGGTCCGAAGGGCGGACGCTGCAGCGTCAGCCGTCGCGACGGCGTTGCCGCGGACCCCCGCAAAACCGGCGGCACGGCTCACGCTGGAGCCGCTGGACCTCACGCTGGAACTGCCGCCGCAACTCAGGATTTCCCGCGAACTGCCAAGCCCACCTCCAGTCAGCGCGGGCCAGCGCGCGCTGGCTGCTGCCATGTGGAAGGCGCTGACGGCCGAGCCGGAGGACGTGCTCCGCGACGCTGAAACGCTGAGTTCGATGGAAGCGGACTTGCGACGCCTGAGTGTGGACACCCAGGCCAACCAGGAGGCGTTGGCCAGGCTGCAGGGGCAGCTCCAGCTTCAGCAGCGCGAAGCCATGGCCCGGACTTATGCAGGGCTTGCCGCCTTGGTGCTGGTTGTTGCTGCCGCCGTTTACCTGGGGCGTCGCCGGTACGCTGGACGTGATGCGGAAGAACCGGGCGGTCCCTGGTGGCGCAGGAAAAAGCCGGCTCGGATGGACTGGTTTGCCGGTGATGCGGGGGGCCATGCCAGGCCAGGGGAAGACAGCCTTCCGGCGGACAGCGATCTGCTTTATCCGCCGTCGCAGGGCCGCAATGCGCAGGTGGACGTGGGCCGGAGGTCTCCAGGGGCGGCTGCACGCGCACCCTTCGAAGCACCGCTACCTCCTTTGTCGCGCCGTGACCGGGGGGACTTCGCACTGAGCATGCCTCACACGCCGCGCTCGGTCAAAGCCGAGGAGCTTTTCGATGTCCAGCATCAGGTTGAATTTTTCATGTCCGTGGGGCGCCATGACCAGGCCGTGGAGGTGCTGCGCAACCATATCGGCGAAGACGTTCAGACCAGTGCGCTGATTTACCTCGATCTGTTCGGCCTGTACCACCAGCTGAAGCGCCGCGCTGATTTCGACGAGTTGCGCGGGGAATTCAACCGCCTGTTCAATGCCGACATTCCTCCGTTCGAGTCGTACACAGGGACCAGCCGGGGCCTCGAGTCATACGAGGCGGTGCTGTCGCGCATTGTGGCGCTGTGGCCAACCCCGGGGGTGCTGCAGGTGATCGAGGAGTCGGTTTTCCGCAAGCTGGGAGCCCAGACTGAACCGTTTGGCCTGGAAGCCTACCGTGAGCTGCTTTTCCTCTACGGTATCGCGAAAGAAATTGCCCAGACGCAGCCAGCGCCCAGCGAAAGCCTGCTGGATTTCGATCTGCCCTCGTCGCCGATGGGTGCGCGGGCAGACTCCAACCACCGCAGCGAAGCCAGACAGGCCGCCAGCAACATACCCCTGCCGCCGATTTCGTTGACGCCCGGCCAAGGCCTGCGGGTCCTGGATATTGACCTGGACACTTTGGGAATGGATCCAATCGCAGCCGTAGTCACGCTGCCGGCCGCACCGGTTTCCTTGCGACTGCCCAAGCAGGAAGACACGGAAGCAGGCGCGGCAGCGGCGGCGGAAGAGGGCAACCTGATTGACTTCGACCTGTCCGGGTCGTCGCTGCAGCCCGCGCGGTAGTAGGCCGGTGTCCCGCGCGGCCAATGCGGGGCCAGCGCGGTCGCTAGCGCCGCACCTGCAATGCGCCGGGGTTGACGATGTTGGTGGGGGTGCCCTTGATGAAATTGACGACATTGTCAAAGGCGGCACCGAAATACATTTCGTAGCTTTCCTGCTCCACATAACCGATGTGTGGTGTGCAGATGCAGTTCTCCAGGCGCAGCAGCGCGTGGCCCTGCAGGATGGGTTCGGATTCGAACACATCGACGGCGGCCAGCCCCGGCCGGCCGCGGTTCAGCCCGGCAATCAGCGCCTCGGGCTCGATCAATTCTGCGCGGGAGGTATTGACCAGCACGGACGTAGGCTTCATGCGAAGGAGGTCGTCCAGTGTGACCGCCCCCCGGGTGTCATCGTGCAGCCGCAGGTGCAGGCTGAGCACGTCGCTGTCTTCGAAAAACTCGGTTTTCGACGAGGCAACCTCGTAACCGTCGGCCTGCGCTCGGGCGCGTGAGGCCTGGCTGCCCCAGACCAGCACACGCATTCCGAAAGCCCGGCCGTACCCGGCGACGATCTGGCCGATCTTGCCGTAACTCCAGATGCCCAGGGTCTTGCCCTTGAGCACCGAACCGATGCCGAAGTTGGGCGGCATCGATGCGTTTTTCAGGCCCGCCTGCTGCCACGCGCCATGCTTGAGGTGCGAGACATAGTGCGGTATGCGGCGCATGGCAGCCATGACCAGGGCCCAGGTGAGTTCTGCCGGTGCCGTCGGTGATCCCACGCCTTCGGCAACGACAATGCCGCGCTCGGTGCAGGCGCCGACATCGATATGGCTGCCCACACGGCCGGTCTGCGCAATCATCTTGAGCTTGGGCAGTTTTTCGATCAATTGGCGCTGCAGATGCGTGCGTTCGCGGATCAGCACGATCACGTCGGCGTCCTTGAGCCGGACCGACAACTGGCCGATGCCCTTCACGGTGTTGGTATAGACCTTGGCCTGGTAGGCATCGAGCTTGGCGGCGCAGGGCAGCTTGCGCACCGCGTCCTGGTAGTCGTCAAGAATCACAATATTCATGCCGATATTGTGCCTGCAAGTTTTCCCCTGACGGGGTGCGCCGGGTGCGACGGCGAAGAACTTGCTCCCGGGAAGGGGGGCGCCTGCCGCTTTGCCGCGTATCGGCTACCGCCCGACAGGCCAAGGCGGCAGCAGCTGCGAGCCAGCGCGCGAAGTGCGCGGTATAGGGCGCAGAAGCTCCGCTCGCTGGAGCGTTAGCAGGCGGCGTGAACGGCAGCTTCTCTTTGCGTCATGCGATCCAGCTCGGCACAGACATCGGCCATACGGCCCGAGATGACCATGCGGCCGGCACATGAAGGGCTGACACCGGCCTCCAGTTCGCGAACGATTTTCAGGCGACGGGGTGAGGTGGCCTTGACCAGGGTTTGGCAAGGTTTTTGGCTTGCTGTCGTTGTATGACGGGCGCCGGCAGCTATTGTTTTCGTAGCATTTTCAGCTCCGTCTGCAGCTGGGCGCCGGGCGGTGGCGACAAAGGCGGGTAGGGTGGCCGCAGGCCGGGCAGGCCGCAGGAAAGAGGCGAATGCCTGCAGGGGCGAGAGCAGCACGGACAACACCAGTGAACGAAGAGGCGAACGTGAAAAAAAAGCGATTCCCATGAGAACTCCTGGAGTAGAGATAAACACAGGCAGGATTGCAAACACATCGGAACATCCGCTGCACCAGGGTGTTGGTCCACGCGACCAAACGCCCGCCACCTGCTGCACGGAAAAGGGGAGGTGGCCCATGCCCACGGGCTACCTGATCGGGGGACTACATCAGCATGGTGTTGCGGATCAGGCCAACGGCCAGCCCCTCGATTTCGAAGGGTTCGCCGGGCTCTACCACGATGATTTTGAAATCGGGGTTTTCAGGCAGCAATTCAATGTGGTTTTTGTTCCGGCGAAAACGCTTGACGGTGACTTCATCACCCAGGCGCGCCACTACAATCTGCCCGTTTTTTGCTTCCTTGGCCTGCTGCACGGCCAGCAGGTCGCCGTCCATGATGCCGGCGTCGCGCATGCTCATGCCGCGCACTTTCAGCAGGTAGTCAGGCTGGCG
>CAZIYA010000182.1:0-7574 GCA_964543355.1 uncultured Polaromonas sp. | reverse complement strand
CCATTGGCCGCATAGGCGCGACCTACAGCCAGAACGCCAAGACGATGGAAGAGTACTGCGACCATCTGGACCAGGGCCGCCTGCCGGTGGTGCGGGGCTTGGCGCTCAACCGTGACGACCTGGCGCGCCGGGCGGTGATTATGGCGCTCATGTGCCAGGGCCAGGTGCTTTTCGAGTCCATCGAGCTGGCCTGGTTGCTGGACTTCCGCAGCTATTTCGCGGGCGAGATGGAGCAACTGCGCGGTCTGGCCGATGCAGGGCTGGTCCTGCTGGACGAATCCGGCATCCAGGTGACGGCGCAGGGCTGGTTCTTCGTGCGCGCCGTGGCCATGGTGTTTGACCGCTACCTGCAGGCCGACCGCAACCGCGCAAGGTTCTCGCGCATCATCTAAGAGGTTTCCGCCATGTCCACCACACTGGCCATGACCGCCCTGGTGATGGGGCTGGCAGGCGGCCCGCATTGCGCGGCCATGTGCGGTGCAGCCTGTGCCGGCATTTCACGTCTGGGTCCGCGTCAGGGTGCGGGCTCGTCGCGGCGCTCACTGTGGAGCTTCCAGGCCGGGCGCCTGGCGGGGTATTCACTGGCCGGCGCCGCGGCGGCTGCGGCGGTGCAAAGCCTGGCCTGGCTCACCACCAACACCGCGGCGCTGCGTCCGGTGTGGACGCTGTTCCATCTGGTCGTTCTGCTCTGGGGGCTGATGCTGCTGGCGCAGGCGCGTCAGCCGGCCTGGGTCAGCGAAGCCGGCCGCTCGGTCTGGTCGCGCATCCGGCCGTTGGCCACCGCGCGCGGCGGCGTTTTTGTCACCGGCGCGTTATGGGCCTTCATGCCTTGCGGTTTGCTGTATTCCGCCTTGCTGGTGGCCTCCCTCAGCGGCGGGCCGCTGGAAGGCGCGTTGTCCATGGCCTTGTTCGCGACGGGCAGCAGCGTGTCGCTGATGCTGGTGCCGCTGCTTTATGACAAGCTGCAGGGGCGCGGCAACAAGTTCAGGCAGGACTGGGGCACGCGCGCCGCAGGTGGCCTGCTGATCCTCGCGGCTGCCTGGGCGCTCTGGGCGGATGCCTTTCACCGTTTTGCCGAGTGGTGCGGCCTGGCCTGATCTCCGGCTGTTGCTCGTGTTGCTGCGTTAGCGGAGCGTGACCGTTTCGAGGTAGAACGGCATGTGGACGTTCCAGCGCAGCTCGCGCTCGATGCGCTGGCGCATCGCGTCGGCAGCAGCGGGTTCGCCGTGCGTGATGAAGGTCTGTTTGGGCGGGGCCTTGAATCCCTTGAGCCAGTTCACAATTTCGGCGGCGTCTGCATGGGCCGACAGGTCGTCCAGCATGGCGACCTCGGCGCGGATGGGCACGTCCTCGCCGAAGATGCGCACAGTCGGTGCGCCCCCCGCAATGGACGCCCCGCGTGTACCGCCGGCCTGGTAGCCGGCAAACAAAATGGTGTTGCGTTTGTCGGGCGCAAAAGCCTTGAGGTGGTGCACCACGCGTCCACCCGTGGCCATGCCGCTGGCGGCGACGATCACCATCGGGCCGTGCCGTGCATTGAGCAAGCGCGATTCTTCCGGCGATTGCACGATGTGCGCGGCATGCGCCAGCGCATCACACTCGGCGGCCGTCAGCCGCAACTCCGATTTGTGTTTCAGGTAAACCTGCATGGCGCTGGCCGCCATGGGGCTGTTGAGGTAGACCGGAATGTTGTGGATCACGCCCTGGGCCTTGAGCAGCTGGATGCAGTGCAGCAGGCTCTGGGCCCGGCCCACGGCGAAAGCCGGGATCACCACCACGCCGCCGCGCGCGGCGGTTCGGTTGATCACCTTGCCGAGCTCCAGCAGCGGGTCTGAGTTCTTGTGCAGCCGGTCGCCGTAGGTGGACTCCACCACCAGGTAGTCGGCGCCATCCATCTGCACCGGGGGCTTGAGCACCAGGTCGTTGGGCCGGCCGATGTCCCCGGAAAACAGGATGGAGCGTGATCCATCGTCCAGCCTGACAAACGACGATCCCGCCATGTGGCCCGAAGGTGTCAGTCGGGCATGCAGGCCGGGTACGGGCTGCCAGTCCTTGTCATAGGGGACGGGTTGAAACAGCTTGAGGCATCGCAGGGCGTCTTCGCGCGTGTACAGCGGCAGGGCCTCCTTGTGTTTGGACAGCTTGTGGCGGTTGGCGTACTCGGCCTCTTCTTCCTGCAAATGCCCCGAATCGGGCAGCAGGATGCGGCACAGGTCGTAGGTGGCGGGTGTGCAGAACACCTTGCCGTGAAAGCCCTGGCGGGCCAACAGGGGCAGGTAGCCGCTGTGGTCGATGTGCGCATGGGTCAGGATCACGGCGTCAATCGAGGCCGGCTTCACGGGTGGCGCCTGCCAGTTGCGCAGGCGCAGCAGCTTGTAGCCCTGGAACAGTCCGCAATCGACCAGCACCCTGGCCTTGTCGTGTTCGATCAGGTATTTGGAACCGGTCACGGTGTCGGTGGCGCCCAGGAATTGAAGTTTCATCGGGCCAGTCTAGAAACAGTCAGGGTGCACGCGCTTGCGCTGGATCAAACGCGCTGGAGGTGCGGGAAAGGCAGGCTTCAGCAGCCCAGGGCCGTTCGCGCCGCCGCCAGGTCCCAGCCGGCCCAGCCGCAGCTCTTGAAAAGCACGGGCCCGGCCGGTCTTTCAATAGTCCGGGTCATCACATCGGCCAGTGTCACGAAGCGGTTCAGATCCAGGCCGGCCTGCAGCAAATCGCCGGCTTCGTGGCGCGCGTCGGCCGTGTCCAGGAACACCGCGCCGTGCTTCGCGAAGTGGCGGCAAAGCCCGGGTTCCAGCTCCGTCATGTGCGGCGTGAAGGCACCAACGGCGCTGATGAATCCATCCTGGCGCGGCATGCCGCCGAGCACCGCGCCGCTGGCCGGCGTGCAGGTCACCGCCAGCGGGCAATCGGCGAGCACGGTGTTGGCGTCCTGCACCACGCTGGCCTTCAGACCCAGCGACCGGGCATGCTGCGCGAGCGCCTCTGCGCTGGACGCGCTGCGCGAGGCGATCAGGACCTCGCGAATATTCAGGCCTTCGGCATATGCTTCGAGATGGGCTTTGCCCTGCACGCCCGCGCCGACGATCAACAGCGGACCCGCGGCACGGGGAGCCAACCGCTGCGCCGCCAGCAGGGAGACCGCCGCCGTACGCCGCGCCGTGACGGTGGGGCCATCCAGCACCAGCCGGCGTTCACCGGTGGCAACGTCAAACACCACGACATCGCCCTGGATGGTCGCGCGTGGTGTGCCTGCATTGGCGGGCGTGAAGGTGATCAGCTTGGTCACAGCCACCTGGTGGTCTGCGGCGGGCATGGCAAACAGGCTGCCTCCGCCAGCAAGCGGCAGAACCATTCTTGGAGGCACCTGCACCGAGGGATCGCGCAGCAGCCGCGCGATGTTTTCGGTCAAGGCAGCATAGGGCAGGCGGTTCGCTGTCTGTTCGGCGCTCAGCAGGGCAGATGTAACGTGCATACCAGATGGTAAGTCAGCCGGAACAGGCAGGACGCGGCCTCGACCCGGATTAACCCGTAGTCGGGGGGAAGCGGTTTTATCCTACAAAGTGACAGGCAAAGCACAGCGGGAAGCAGCTCCGGCAGCTGCCTAGCATCGAAACAGACGTAACGAGGAGTCTGTTCATGTTTTCCGCCCACCTGCCCCACCATTTCCCAAGCTACAACACCGTACCGCGCGAGTACCTTTACTTCGGCGCGGGGCTGGTGCTGGTGGTCAGCCTGCTCGTCGCCATCGCCGCGGTGGCCAGCGGTGAAGTCAGAAAAGCCCATGCGCGCGAATCCCTCCTGGCATCAAGGAACAGCGCCATTGCGTATTGCGTGGAAAACCTGCGGGGTACCGCCCTCAATGTCTGCATACGGCAGGCCAGGGCTGACCAGTACAACGACGGCAGTGGGGCCACGGTGGCTGGAAATGCAAATGGCGGCGCACTGCTTGCCGGTGGTCCTGCTGTGGCGCCGGTTGGTGCCACGGGTCTGATGCCTGCGACTTTCAACGCTGTCCGTTAAACACGCCGACGCTATTTCATGTAGCCCCGACGCGGGCGTGTGCAGCTTTGCAGGAGCGCGGCGCAAGACAGGAAGCGATTAGCATTCCTCCCATGAAGTTGAGCCGCCTGTTCCAGCCCCGCAACCCCCTGTTCTGGATGGCCATGGCGCTCAATGCCCTGTCGGCCGCCCTGGCCTGGATTGTTCACAACCGTGTGCTGGACACCTGGGCCACCTTGATCGTTGCCGGTTTTGCCATCAGCAATGCCCTGGTCGGAAGCTGGCTGGTCTGGCGGCTGCTACGGGATGAACCCGCGCCAAAACAGATCAACTGATCGCTCCCGCACCCTGGGTGATGTCGCGCTGCGTCGTCAGTGCCGCACGAATGGCCACCCGCAAGCCGCGCACCAGCTCGTTCAGCGTCATGCTGGGGCTGCCCTGTTCGGGCAGGTAAGGCACGTGCATGAACCCACCGCGCGTGCGCTTGAACCCGCGCCGGGTGGCCAGCTGGTGCATGAGGCCATAAAAAACATGGTTGCAGACAAACGTGCCGGCCGTCTGCGAAACCTCGGCCGCAAGCCCTTCGCTTTGCAGCGCCTGTAGCATGGCCTTGATCGGCAGCGTGCTGAAGTAGGCCGTGGGCCCGCCGGCGATGACCGGTGTGTCCACCGGCTGTGCGGCGGCATTGTCGGCAATGCGGGCGTCATTCACATTGATGGCGACGCGTTCCAGCGACATGGCGCTGCGCCCGCCGGCCTGTCCCACGCAAATCACCAATGCCGGTTTGTGCAGTCGCAACTTGTGTTCCAGCTCGGCCAGCGAGGCCTCAAACACCGTCGGTAGTTGGGCCACCACCACCTGGTGGCCGGCGATGCGCCTGCCGTGCAGCGGGCGCACCGCCAGCCAGCTCGGGTTCAGGCTGTCGCCGCCGAATGCATCGAAGCCTGTCAGCAGGACGCGCGGAAGGCGCGGGAGGGGGGTGATGGAGCCGGGCATGGCGCCATTGTGAAGCAGGTCATGCCGCAAGTCCCGCGGCCGCAGCCGCCCGCTTATTTTTTGATCAAGGCACCGGTTTCCCGGTCGAACCGGACGTTTTTCACCTGGCCGTTCTGGCCCGGGAAGCCGTCCAGTGCGGCGCGCACCAGGTAGGGGGCGACGGCGGGCAACGCGGCATCGCCTTCGTAGACGGCGCGCGCCTCAAACACGGCGCGCGGCTGTCCCGGCGGGCCGCTTTGGGTGTCCAGCAGGCGCAGCGTGAGCTGGCTGTATTGAACGGTGTAGGGCACCACCCGGTTGCCCACATAGGTCGGGCCGAAAGGGCTCGGTCCCCAGAAGCCCGGAAAGTACTGGCCGGCGGCGGTGCGGCGCGGCGGGTGAAAAAACAGCGGGTCGTGATAGACAGGCTCCAGGTAACTTCTTTGCTGCGCCTGGCTGACCGTGCCCAGCTCCGCGAGCAGGCGAGCCCGCTGCCCGGCAGCGGCCAGCCGGAGGCCCTGTTTTTCCAGTTCCAGCTGCGCATGGCGTTCGTAGGTGGCCTGTTCCAGCTCGCCGGTGGGCCCCCAGGGGCTGGCGGGTGGCTTGATGAAGCTGAAAGTGCTGCCGGCGGCATCAGCCGGCCATTGATTGAAATGGGTGACCTGCGTGACCAGCGGGCTCGCGCAGGCGCTCAGCAAGACGGCTGACAGCAGGACGAGGAAAACACGTGCACGGGAAAGAAGTGTGTTCATGTTCAATGGGATGCCGCAACCCGCGAAATGTTCCGTTTTCGTAGGGAAAGCGCAGGTAAAGTAGTCTGCATGCTTGGCGCCACCGGTGGCGCCAACACCAACGAAAGCCAGTCATGAAATGGGAAGGTAACCGCGAGTCGGACAATGTGGAAGACCGCCGCAGCGGCGGTGGAGGCGGTCTGCTGGGCGGTCGCAGCATCGGCATCGGCACGATTGTCGTGGCGCTGGTGGGTGGCTGGATCTTCGGCATCAATCCGATGACCATCCTGAGCCTGCTCAGTGGCGGCACACCCACCGCGCAGGTTCAGCAGGGGCCGGCACAGCGCCCGCCGGCAGACGACCCCATGGCCAAATTTGTATCGACGGTTCTGGCCGACACCGAAGATGTCTGGAAGGACGTGTTTGCCAAAGGGGGCGCTGCCTACCAGGAGCCCCGGCTGGTGCTGTTTCGCGGCGCCACCGCCACGGCGTGCGGCCAGGGCCAGGCGGCCATGGGCCCTTTTTATTGCCCGGCCGACCAGCGGGTCTACATTGACCTGGGCTTTTATGAAACCTTGCAGAAAAGGCTGGGCGCCCCCGGCGACTTTGCCCAGGCCTATGTCATTGCCCACGAGGTGGGCCACCATGTGCAGAACCAGCTTGGCATCACCGGCAAGATGGACCAGATGCGCGGCCGCGTCAGCAAGGTGGAATACAACGCCATGAGTGTGCGGCTGGAGCTGCAGGCCGACTGCTTTGCCGGCCTGTGGGCGCACCATGCGCAACGCGCGCGCAGCATCCTGGAGCAGGGCGATGTCGAGGAAGCCATGAATGCCGCCGCCAAAATTGGCGACGATGCGCTCCAGGGCTCACGCGGCGGCGCGGTGGTGCCCGAAAGTTTCACCCACGGCACCAGCGCCCAGCGCGCCCGCTGGTTCAACACCGGCCTGCAACAGGGCAGCGTCAAGGCCTGCGACACCTTCAATACCCGGAATTTATAGAAAATAGGCCTCCAGCCCTTTGTTGACGGGCGCAAGCAGCTATCAAATCAGTAGCAAGTCAGCCGGTGCCGCAGCGCGGAGTCGGGTGGCACCGGCAGCTCCCCGGGGGCTTGGGGGGCCGCCGGCAGGCGATTACGCCCAAAGTGCGACAATAGAGGGCTGAGGAAGCTCTGCACAAGCCCTGCGATCGGTGATCGCAATCCGGCGGTCTGCGGCGTTACCTTTTTGCCGATGGCTGTGCTGTTGGCACCCAACGCGCCCCGGTCACTGAATCCGGCCCGCGCGCCAACCCGCTACACACAACCGCAAGAGTCACGCCGAGCTTTTTTATGACATCCTCCTTCTCGAATCTTTCGCTGGCAGAACCGCTGGCCCGCGCCGTCGCCGAAATGGGCTACGAAACCATGACCCCCATCCAGGAGCAGGCCATTCCGGTTGTGCTGCAGGGCAAGGACGTGATGGGCGCCGCGCAGACCGGCACCGGTAAAACCGCCGCTTTTGCACTGCCGCTGCTGCAGCGCATGATGAAGCACGAAAACGCCTCCACCTCGCCGGCCCGCCACCCGGTGCGCGCACTGGTGCTGCTGCCCACGCGTGAGCTGGCGGTGCAGGTGGCGCAGCAGGTGGAGCTGTACGCCAAATACACCAACCTGCGCAGCACCGTGGTGTTTGGCGGCATGGACATGAAGCCGCAGACGCTGGAGCTCAAAAAAGGCGTTGAGGTGCTGGTGGCCACGCCGGGCCGTCTGCTGGACCACATCGAAGCCAAAAACACCGTGCTCAACCAGGTTGAGTACGTGGTGCTCGACGAGGCCGACCGCATGCTGGACATCGGTTTTCTGCCCGACCTGCAGCGCATCCTGAG
>CAZIYA010000181.1:0-7721 GCA_964543355.1 uncultured Polaromonas sp. | reverse complement strand
TTTCGGTGGGCAGGGCCACCAACGTGTCGCGGATTTTTTGCCAGTAGACCAGGATGACGGCAAAAATGGCGCCGGTCTGGATGGCGATGTCGAAGACCTTGGCCTTGTCGTCGTCAAAACCCAGCAATGCACCGGCAAGAATCAGGTGGCCGGTGGAAGAAATGGGCAGGAACTCGGTCAAACCCTCGACGACGCCCATGACGGCCGCTTTGATCAGCAATGCAATATCCACTCATGCTCCATAAAGTAAGGGGGGATTATCGCCGTAGCCTGTTGGCGGTCCGGACGCTACGCGGCCGAAATATGGGTTCATTCGGCCCCTTGAAAACACAGATCGTTACTTGCGCGTGCAATCCACATGCGCTCTCATCGACCCAGGCTCGAGAGCTCGGGTCTCCGGGTGTCGTGGCATCAACACCCCGCCCAACCCCTGAAAAGGCTTCGAAAGCCTCGCATTTCGCGCCACCGCGGCGCAACTCGCACCCCGCTTTCTGCATTTCGTCGCACGGCCCTCGCGGCGGCGGCAGCGCTCCGGCAAAGTCCGCTTCATCCACTACAGGAGAAGCCCCATGGACATGTCGCCCGTTATTGCCGTTCACCTGACCGCCGCCGCCAGCGCCACGCTGGTCGGTCCGCTCGCCCTGTGGGCGCGCATCAGGCCACGCGAGCAGCGTCCGCGCCTGCACCGTGCCTTTGGCTACGCGTGGGTCACCTTGATGCTGGTCACGGCAATCTCGGCGCTTTTCATTCGCGACTTCAAGCTGCCCAACGTCGCAGGTTACACGCCCGTGCATCTGCTGGTACCAGCGACCTTCGCCGGATTGTTCGGCGCCTTCTGGTTTCTTGCACGGGGCAATATCCTCTGGCACCGCAGATGCATGCTGCTCACCTACATCAGCGGCTGCCTCGTCGCAGGAGCTTTCACCTTGCTGCCCAACCGCTATCTCGGTCAGTTGCTTTTGGGATGACTTGCCAGGCAACGCGCAAACCACCCATCTTCTGAGCATCTCATCTCTTTACTTCCTTCCTTACCCTACACGGAGAACCCCTCATGCTTATCCAGCTTGTCACTCAACAGCCGCAAATGCTGGCGCCCATCCTCAAAAGCACCCCAGCGTGGGTCTGGGCCCTGCTCATCGCCCTCCTCGCCCTCGGCCTGAGCCAGGCACGAACCCGGCAGGTCGGTGCAGCACGCTTGGCACTAACCCCTCTGGCCATGACCGGGCTGTCACTGTGGGGCACAGTCTCGGCTTTCGGCAGTTCGCCATTGTTCGGCTACGTGCTGCTGGCCTGGATGGCTGGCGCGGCCCTCATGCTGACGCTGATTGGTATGCAGTTGCCGCAGGCGGGCACCCGCTATGACGCCGCTGGCCGGAGTTTCAACATGCCAGGCAGCTGGATCCCCCTGGCGCTGATTCTCGGCATCTTCCTGACCAAGTACATCGTCGGCGTGGAACTGACCATGCAACCCGTACTTGCGCGCGATGGCCAATACACATTGCTGGTCGGAGGCCTCTACGGACTGTTTACCGGTACATTTGCCGGCCGTGCAGCGCGTCTGTGGCGTCTGGCCCGCCGTCCCGGCGGTAACGCCGCCCCCTCTTTCAACGCCTGAAAAAAGGAGCTCACCATGAACGCCACCACCCTGCAAGACAGGAACCTCGAACAACTCGCCCGCAAGCGCGCCGGCGCCAAAATGGGCTGGTACATCCATGCCACGGTTTTCATCATCGTCAACCTCCTGCTGGCGGGCCTGTCCGCCATGAGCGAGCGCCATTGGGCCGTTTTCCCGGCCTTCGGCTGGGGCATCGGCCTGGCCGTCCACGGTTTCGTGGTGTTCCTCGTCAGCGGTGGCGCCGGCCTGCACGAGCGCCTGGTGCAGCAGGAACGCGAACGCCTGGCATTGCAGCGCGACCCTTGGTAAAAACAGGAGACACACCATGCGCACGTATCTTCTCACCGCACTGTTGTCCGTCGCCGTCAGCGCCCTGGCCGGCATGGGTTTTACCGAACTCCCCAGCACGCAGGATGACGGACCCGTCACCGTCTATTACCCCACGGCCGGCCAAGGCCAGCGCGTCCAGAGAGGCCCTTTTTCCCTTCAATTGGACCAGCAAGGCCCGCCCGTGCGCGGCAACGGCCGGCTGGTCATCATCTCGCACGGCTCGGGCGGCTCGCCCTGGACCTACACCGACCTCGCGCGACGCCTGGTCGATGAAGGCTTCATCGTCGCCCTGCCCCGGCACCGCGGCGACAACTACACCGACCCGTCCAGCCCCGGCCCGGACAGCTGGAGGCAACGGCCGGCCGAGGTGTCGCGCGCCATCGACACGGTAGCGCGCGACCCGCGCCTCGCACAGCTGCTGGCGCTGGACAAGGTCGGCATGTACGGCATGTCAGCCGGCGGTCACACGGCCCTGACCTTGGCCGGCGGGCGCTGGTCTCCGGCCCAGCTCGCCAGGCATTGCGAAGCGCACATCGCCGACGACTTTCACACCTGCGTCGGTCTCACCACGCGGCTGACCGGCGGTGCGCTTGATGGCGTGAAGAAAACCGTCGCGCTGGCTGTGATCCGCCAGAAATTCAGCGATGCCACCTGGCAGAGCCATACCGACCCCCGCATCCGCGCAGTCGTCGCCGGTGTCCCGCTGGCCGCCGACTTCGACATGGGTTCGCTGGTCACGCCGACGGTACCGCTGGGGCTTGTCACGGCCCGCCAGGACAAGTGGCTGGTGCCGCGGTTTCACAGCGACCGCGTGCTGCAGGCTTGCAAGAACTGCGAACTGCTCGCTGACCTGCCCACCGGCGGACACGGCGCACTACTTTCCCCCCCGCCGCCGGCCGATGCGCTGTCGCCACTGGCCCAGGACCTGCTATTGGACCCGCCCGGCTTCGACCGCAGCGCGCTGCCGGCGGTGGACCGCAAGATCACCGACTTCATGCGCAAGCACCTGCTGCCATGACCAGCGCCCTGCCACCGGTGCGGTCTTGTCTTGCATGGCCCGCGACCGCTCTGGATCCCTCCATGCACCACTGCCTGCCTTTCCTGCCCTTCACCGGAGCGCATGGCGCCCATGAATGGCAAAAACATCAATAGAATGTTTCATCGCCTCCCCATGAACGCCCCACTGAACTCCGAAGACATCGAACGCCTGGCCCACAGGCGTGCCAGCGCCAAGCTGGGCTGGTACTTTCACGCCTTTCTTTATGTGCTGGTCAACCTGGTGATCTTCGCCCTGTCGGAACACGGCTTCGGCACCCGGCCCTGGTCACTGTTCCCGCTGCTGGGCTGGGGCCTGGGCGTGGTGCTGCATGGCATTGCGGTTTTTGTGCTGGGTTCGGGCGGAAGCCTGCGCGAACGCATGGTGCAAAAGGAACGTGAACGCCTACAACGCGAGCGCGGCGGCGGCATGCCCCGATGAGGATCGACTGGATCGCCAAGCTGCGGCACATGCTGCAGGTTCTGGCATTTGCCCTGGCCATCGCCACCATCCAGTACGCCTTCATGCCGGAGCGGCCCTACGGCCCGCCGCTGGTGTACTCGCTGCTCATCGCCAGCATCACCTGGGCCGTGATTGACCTGGGCCGCGAGTTCTTTCCCTCCAGTCAGGAGACCGGCTGGCCGCAAGGCTGGGCCGGCTTCGCCCTGGTACTCGCCGGCATTGCGCTGGGCTACCTGATCGGTACCTGGCTCGCCGACAGGCTGTGCCTTTATTACGGCTGGTACTCTGCCGGCGCCCGCCCCGCCGCCAGCGACCCCGGCCAGCTGCGCACGTCGATCCTGGTCACCGTGCTGGCGGGCATCACGGGCAGCTACTACTTCTACACCATCAACAAAAGCGCCTACCTCATCCGCAAGATGACCGAAGCGCGCCAGCACGCCAGCGAAGCACGCCTGAAGCTGCTCGAAACCCAGCTTGAGCCGCACATGCTGTTCAACACGCTGGCCAACCTGCGCGCGCTGATCGCCACCGACCCGCAGCGCGCGCAGGTCATGCTCGACCACATGATCGCCTACCTGCGCGCCACGCTGGGCGCCTCGCTGGCAGCCACACACACGCTGCAGGCCGAGTTCGACCGCCTGCGCGATTACCTTGAGCTGATGGCCATCCGCATGGGGCCGCGCCTGTCCTACACGCTGGACCTGCCACCCGAGCTGGCCCAGCACCCCGTGCCCACCCTGCTGCTGCAGCCGCTGGTGGAAAACAGCATCAAGCATGGCCTGGAGCCCAAGGTCGAAGGCGGGCAGATCACCGTCAGCGCGCGGCGCGAGGGTGATGCGCTGGTGCTGGAGGTGCTGGATACCGGCGCCGGCCTGTCCGATCTGGAAGAAAAAGACCGTCCCGGTTTCGGCGTGGCCCAGGTGCGCGAGCGGCTTGCCAGCACCTACGGCGCGTTAACCGCTATTGAATTGGTAGCTGCTCCCGCAGGTGGGACAAGGGCTACAGCCAGATTTCCCTATCAATCATGAGCGGCCACCCCGCTACCGCGCTGATCGCCGAGGACGAGCCCCTGCTGGCCCAGGCCCTGCAGGCCGAGCTGGCACGCGCCTGGCCCGCGTTACGCGTGCTGGCCACTGTGGGTGATGGTGTCTCCGCCGTGGCGCAGGCGCTGCAGCTGCTGCCCGAGGTGCTGTTTTTTGACATCCGCATGCCGGGCCAGGACGGCCTGGAAGCTGCCGCCGAACTGGCTGACGAGTGGCCGCAGGACACGCCCTTTCCCGCGCTGGTGTTTGTCACCGCCTACGACCAGTACGCGGTGCAGGCTTTCGAGGCGCAGGCCGTAGACTACCTGCTCAAGCCCGTGCAAGCCGCGCGCCTTGAGAAAACCGTGTCAAAAGTGCAGCAAACCCTGATGGTGCGGGCGCCAGCAGCTATCAATTCAGCAGCAGTACCGGGCCATACATTGGACCAGACCCTGGACCAGCTGCGCCACCTGCTGGCCGCAACCCGCGCGCCCGGGCCTGAGAGCGGGCCGCTCAAGGTGCTGCAGATCAGCGTGGGCACCAGCATCCGCATGGTGCCTGTGGGCGAGGTGGTTTACTTTGAAGCCGCCGACAAATACGTGCGGGTGCTCACCGACGGTCATGAATACCTGATTCGCACACCGCTGAAAGACCTGCTGCCCCAACTGGACGCGCAAAGCTTCTGGCAGATTCACCGCGGCACCGTGGTGCAGGCCGGTGCGATTGAAACGGTCAGCCGCGACGATACCGGCAAGCTCACCCTGAGCCTGCGCGGCCGGCCGGAAAAGCTGGCGGTCAGCCGGCTTTACAGCCCGCTGTTCCGGGCGCTCTAAACCTCGAGCGCCGTCAGCCGTGCCGCCTCACCTCGGCATCAACTGGTAATAGTCGAAGCCCGCGCTGCGTCTGCCTCAGTTGCGCCAGAACCGAAAACCCACCAAAGCTGCCGTCCATCACTGCGAGGCGTTTCGGGTCGGCCACCTGCTGGTTGATGGCCCATTGCAACCTTCGGCAACGTCTTTTTGCAAACGGCAAAAAATATTGTGAGTCCCGGCCATGATAGCGGCGAACAAGGACTTTCCCGCACGCCAGCCACGCCACCGCCCAGGCGCTGGTCCCCCCGGCCCTGAGTCATGCACCCTGTGGGTCCAAAAAAAAATAGCAAAAAGTGCACTCAGCCCTTACGGTACGGGCGCAAGCAGCTATTAATTCAGGAGCATCCATGGATGCCGCACTGGCCCGCCAATCCCCGCCGGGCCCCACATCCTCCGGCCGATGCACAGCCGCAGGGCGGCAACGGCCGGCGCGGTTGATAGAAAAACCAGCATCAGCGGCATGTACAGTCAACCGTTCCGCGCCATGTAAATGGCTCTGTCCTGGCTTGCTGCTGCCCTCTTTCTGTTTCTGTATGCCTTCTTCTGCCTCGCTTCCCGCCAACATCACACCCTCCTCCGTTCTCGACTTCTGGTTCAACGAGGACATGAACAAACGCTGGTTTTCCGGCGGCCCCGAACTCGATGAAGAAATCCGCAGCAGGTTCGGCAAGCTGGTCGGCCTTGCCCAGGCCGGCGGCCTGGCCGACTGGGAGGCCGAGCCGCAAAGCCGGCTGGCGCTGGTCATCGTGCTCGACCAGTTTTCACGCAACATCTTTCGCGGCAAGGCCAAAGCCTTTGCCGGCGACGCCCGCGCCCAGCAACTGGTGACCGATGCACTGGCGCGCGGGTTCGATGAGCAACTGCCGTGGACGGGCCGCGTCTTCCTGTACATGCCGCTCATGCACGCCGAAAACCTGCCTCTTCAGGAAGAGTCGGTCCGGCGTTTCACCGCGCTGGCAGAAGCGGTGCCCGAGGCTTTGCGCGCCAGCGTACGCAGTTCGCTCGACTTTGCCATCCAGCACCGCGACATCATTGCCCGCCTGGGCCGGTTTCCGTACCGCAATGCAGCGCTGAGCCGAACCAACACCGCCCTGGAATTCGATTTCCTGAAAATCGGCCCGCGCTTCGGGCAGTAGGCTAGCCTCCGGCCGGCGCACCTTGAAAAGCCGCGCGGCCAATCTGCGCGGCCCGATTTTTTTCAAGGAGCACTGCCTCGCGTGAATCCACCCGCCTCCTGTGTCCGTACTCGCTGCAGACGCTGCTGCTTGCTGCAGCCGCGTTGCACCCGCCCGTCTGCAACCCGTGCCTGGCATCTGCCAGCTCAACTCACCAGGAGTACTCCGCATGCTTATCCGTACCGCTCTCGCCACCGTTGCCGTCTCACTTGTCGCTGCCTGCGGCTCCATGGCCCCGACGATGCCGGTTTACTCGCAGGCCGGCCTGCCCGCTACCGTGCAGGTTCCTGCCGGCCACAAGGTCGCCATGGAAACCGTCGGTGTAGGCGAGATCACTTACGAGTGCCGCGCCAGGGCAAATGCCGCCGGCCAGTTCGAGTGGGTGTTTGCCGGCCCCGACGCCAAACTGCTGGACCGCGGCGGCAAACAGGTCGGCAGGTACTACGGCCCGCCGGCCACCTGGGAGGCGATGGACGGCTCGAAATTGACCGCCGTGCAGCTGGCCGTCGCGCCCGCCCTGGCGGGCAGCATCCCGCTTCAGCTCGTCAAGGCAAACGCCGCCATGGGCACCGGTGCCATGCAGGGTGTCACCTACATCCAGCGCGTCAACACCCAGGGCGGCGTTGCCCCGGCGGCACCCTGCAGCGCCAGCAACACGGCGGCCAAACAGGTCGTCAGGTACCAGGCCGACTACATCTTCTACAAGGCCATGTAAGCACCCGCTTCTTTCCGCAAAGTCTGCCCGCAAAACACGGCTGTTTTTGCGTGAAGCAGGCCGGCAGGCCTCGCGGGCAGGCAGCGGCGCCTGCGGTCTGCCGGCGCTCTGGGAGGGCGTGAACAGAAATACGTTTTTTGCTCGCACAGCGCAAGCGCGACGTCCTACAGACGGTTACACCTTGGGCGGTTCAACTGGAACCAACAACACCGACCGAGGGACACCCAGATGAAAAGCACCCGCACCACCCCCCTGCGCACCGCCGGCAAAAGCCTGCTGTGCACCACCCTGATGGCAACCGGCACGGCGCTGATCATGGCCGCCTGTTCCGGCACCCCGCCGCTGCCCAGGGAATACAGCCAGGACATGTTGCCGCAAGCCGTGATGGTGCCCACCGGCCACGTGGTGGCGCTCGAAACCCGCGCCAGCGGCGTGCTCAAGGGGGGTGATGTTTGAATTGATCCAAAAACAAACGGCGAAAAAAACGGGAAAAA
>CAZIYA010000180.1:0-7725 GCA_964543355.1 uncultured Polaromonas sp. | reverse complement strand
CACGTCGCAGTCGTCCCACAACTGGTCGCGGTAGGCCTTGAGGGCAAGAGCCCACTCCTTGAGTTCGCCAGCCGCCTGCTTGTCGAGTTGCCCCGAAAGCGCGACCGGAGAGAAAATGGCCACCGCCTGGTCCTTGCCCTTGACACGGACCTTATCGAGTTCCTGCCACGCAAATTCGGCGGCAAGGTGACGGGTGGATTCGCTGACCACCGTATCGACACCATAGGTTTTGCACAGCCCCTCCAGACGGGAACCCAGGTTGACCGCGTCTCCGATGACGGTGTAACTGCGACGAATGTCCGAACCCATATCCCCCACACACATGCTGCCGGTGTTCAGCCCGATGCCAATGCCGATCTCGGGCAAACCTTTGGCGCGGTGTTCTTCGTTCAGCTGGCGCACCGCATGCACCATCTCCAACGAGGTTTTGACGGCCAGCCCGGCATGTTCAGGTGTATCGACGGGAGCACCCCAGAAAGCCATCACGCAGTCCCCCATGTACTTGTCGATGGTGCCGCGATTGCTGCGGATCTGGTCTGTCAGCCTGCTGAAAACACTGTTAAGCAAAGCCTGGAGCTGCGTAGGCTCCATGGTTTCGGACATCCTGGTAAAGCCGCGCATGTCACAGAACATCACGGTCAGTTCCTTGGCCGACGCCTTCATACTGTAGCTGTCGGGGTCCTTGACCATTTCATCAACCAGCTCGGGCGGCACGTAGGTGCCAAACAGGTTAGCAAGTTCCCGCTTCGACCGGCTCTCCACGAAATAGCCATAACTCATGTTCAGAGCAAAAGCAGTCAATGCCATGACCAATGCTGTAGCTAGGGGCAAGACCAGGCCATACGCCGAATACAGCCAGAAGTTGAGGCCCGCCAGCGCGACAATTACTGCCACGCTGGTTGCAACGGCTTTCGGCGCAGAGAGCATGGGCAACGCGAATGCCAGGGTCAATCCTGACAGAACCAGAACGACCACCTCAAAGCCGACGGCATAGTCCGGCTTGACAAATACCTTGCCGTCAAGAAACCCGGATATCACGTTGGCATGGGTTTCGACGCCAGGATACGTTTCGCCGACAGGCGTGACCCGCAGATCGAGCAGACCGGGAGCCGTGGTGCCCAGCAGGACAATTTTGTCCTTCAGCTGGCCCGGCGCCACTTTGTGCGCCAGCACATCAGACGCCGAAATATACCGGTAGGATCCACCGCCGGCACCCCCCGGCCCACGAAACGGCACCAGGGTGGCCACCCGGTCGTCCACCGGAATGGCCAGCGTCTTATTGCCCTGCCTGAGCAAAATGCTTTCAAGCCCCTGATAGTTGCGTGACAGGAATTTTTCCTGGGGGAAACCAGGCTCAACGCCGGGCAAGCCTATCAGCATGCGGAACATCGCCAGCGACAGTGACTCGTAGTACTGGCCTTTGTATTCAGCCAGCAAGGGAAGCGAGCGCACAACGCCATCACCCTCGGTGATCGAGTTGAAGAATCCGCCCATGGGCGCAGCATGGGCGATTTGCTCAATGTTTGCACCGAAGCCATTCCAGGTGGTGAACTTGATCGGCCGCCCCTTGAGCGCTTCACGGTTCATCACGGGTGGCGGCAAAACCCCATTAACGCGGCCATCCCGGTCGCTGGTGAAGTAATACCCCAGAACCACGGGCCGCTTCTCCATGGACTTCGCAAATACGGCATCGTAGTCAAGACTGCCCTGTAGCTGGCCCAGCTTTTCGGTAAACGCCGGCAGGTCCTTCAGCTCGTTCTGGGCCAGTTGCTTGAGGCGTTTCAGTCCGGAGCTGTCGTCTGCCTCCGCAAAAACCACGTCGAAACCCAGCAATGCGGCTTTTTGCCCATCCAGCAATTCGTTCACCAGCCCGGCCAGCTTGTCACGCCCCCACGGCCAGCGACCTACCTCGGCCAGGCTTTTTTCGTCGATATCGACGATGACAATGCGCTCGTCCAGCGTCCGGGGCATGGTGGCACGAAGCCGTGCATCGTAAATGATGTCGTCAAGCCGCTGCAAAACATCGATGCGCAATGCACCGCTGGCATGCAACAAGGCCAGTACCAGCGGGATCAGGGTGACGGCAATGCGAGGCCAGTGCCGGGAGAAGAGTCGCATAGGGCCTCTTGAAGAGCCGCGATTGGAAGTGGTTTTCCGGTCAGTGACTGGAAAACCGCCTGGTCAGCGTTGCACGAACTGCATTTGGGTGCCGGCCAGCTCCAGCACATCGCCATTTTTCAGCGGCACAGGCTCCACACCAATAGGCGCTCCGTTCAGGGTGGGCTTGTTGTCGCCCTCCACGTGCGCCACCACAAACCCGTGGGGCCGCTTGGTGATGGCGGCAACCGCCACGCCAGGCTTTCCGATGGTGGTAACCACCTTGACCAAGGCAACCTCCCGGCCAGCGGCTGCGCCAGACATGACCTTGATGGCCGCATTGGCGCCAGCGGCAACATCGCCGGTGGAGGCCGCTGCCTGCGGGGCGGCCGGTCCTGCCGGAGCAACCGAGCCAGCCTTGATGATCATGGTTTTTTCAAAACCGGCACTCGCAACCTCGTTGACATACTTGATCTTGTACTTGCCAATTTCAACCGTATCGCCGTTGTTGAGCTGCTGCTTTTTCACGGCTTTGCCGTTGAGATAAGTACCGTTGGTGCTGTTCAAATCCTCAACAAAAACCTCGTTGCCCGACATCTGCAGAACGGCGTGCTCCCCGCTGACGGCCAGGTTGTCAATGACAATGTCGTTGTAAGGACGGCGCCCCAGGGACGTACGGTCCTTGGTGAGCTGAACCTCTTTGATCACAACGCCGTCAATAGAGACGATCATTTTCGGCATGGCCGACTCCTGTCTGTTTTTAATTTCGCAGTCAATCCGGTTACTTCCCCAGCATTCTGGACAGCAGCCCGCGTTTGACTGAGGCTTCCTTGGCTTGCGTGAGCAATACCGAAATATTATCTCGTCCGCCGCCGTCATTGGCCGCCACGACAAGTTGCCGGGCCGTTTGGTCCAGCGACTTCGACCCCGATAGAATAGCCGCAATCGCCCCATCACTGATCATGTCGGACAGGCCATCCGAGCACATCAGGTAAATATCGCCCAGCTCAACGCGGTGTTCGTTGACTTCCAGCAACACAGCGTCCTCCACCCCCAAAGCCCGCGTCACCAGGTTTTTGTTGACCGATGTCAAGGCCTGCTCCGGGGTAATCAATCCCGCATCGATCTGCTCCTGCAGCAGGGAATGGTCCTTGGTGATCTGCTCGAGCTGGCCGTTGCGCCAGCGATAACAGCGCGAATCACCGATGTGGCCCAGCATCAGGCGGGTGTTCTGAAAGACCCCCACCACCAGTGTGGTGCCCATGCCTGAATACTGCGGGTTGGAGTTGGCCGCGTTAAAAATGGAATGGTTGGCGTTTTCGACGCAGATCTCCATGGCCCGCCGCACCTCCTTGCCGTTGGCATGCCTACCTGCCTGCGACAACCAGCGCCCCAGCTCGGATTTGATAAATGCAGTCGCCATGCCACTGGCAATCTCCCCTGCGTTATAGCCACCCATGCCGTCGGCCAGAATGCACAGGTGCGTGGCAGCGTCAAACGTGACGGCATCTTCGTTGTTGTCCCGCATTAAGCCAGGATCGGTCTGAGTGCAAATCTCGTAAATCATCGTATTCTTGTTATGGCTTCAAGTTTGTAGCGTCATCGCCAGCCGGAGGATCCAGCGGGGAACGGGCTGCAATTGTTTTTTCGAAAGCAGGATTGTCGCCGGCTGCAAATGCCACCGTCTTTTCGCTGATGTGGGGCCCTGCCGCCACTGCAGGGGCCGGAGTGGGGGCCGCCACCTGACCGGATAGTTCAGCCATCACGGCCCGCAGATCAACGGCGAACTTGTCACCGTCCTGGTAGCGCGTTTCCGGACCCTTGCCCAACGACAATGCCACGATGTCCGCAAGGCGCGGCGACAGCTCCTGACGGATGATGCGAATATCCGGCGCGGGTTCATTGGCAATTTTGTACATCAGTTCGGCCATGGAGTCGCCGCGGAAAGGCAACACGCCAGCCAGCATCTGGAACAGCATCACACCCAGCGAATACAGGTCCGAGCGGCCATCGACCTTCTTGCCGGCAATCTGCTCGGGAGACATGAAGCTCGGGGTGCCTAGAACCAGACCGGTTTTGGTTTTGCTCGAGTCGGTGATGCGCGCAATGCCGAAATCGGTCACCTTGACGACGTCACTGTCGGGGTCATACATGATGTTGGCCGGCTTGATGTCGCGGTGCACCACGTTTTGTTTGTGCGCGTAAGCCAGTGCTTCTGCAACGCGTGCCACGATGGACAACACCTTTGCAACGGGCAGCAGCTGTCCGTCTTTCGTGACGTCAACCAGGTCTTTGCCCTTGAGGAATTCCATCGCGATATAGGCAAGGTCGTGCTCTTCACCCGCGTCGAAAATGGTCACGATATTTTGATGCTGCAGGCGACCTGCCGTTTCGGCTTCGCGGAAGAAGCGCTCACGGGCATCCGTCAGCTCGTCACCTTCGAACTCCTGGCTCAAAGCCATGGTCTTGATGGCCACCACACGTCCGATTTTGGGATCTTTGCCCAGATAAACGACTCCCATCGCGCCCTTGCCCAGTTCTTTCTCGACCTGGTAGCGACCCAGCATGGGTTTTTCGACCCCGCCGCCGTCAAGCAGCATGGTGCCGCCGGGATGCGC
Source organism: uncultured Polaromonas sp. (assembly GCA_964543355.1). Lineage (GTDB taxonomy): Bacteria > Pseudomonadota > Gammaproteobacteria > Burkholderiales > Burkholderiaceae_C > Polaromonas. The sequence continues at coordinate 3,010 of CAZIYA010000180.1, read as the reverse complement.
ACCACCGCCGCCCAGAATGACGGTTTCTGACAGGTTTTTCGCCCGATTCAGCTTGGACTGCAAATCCTTGTGGTTCTTGTTGTAGCTGGCCATGTATTCGTAAACAGCCTGGGCCTTGTTGAACTGCCGTTTGCGCTCGAAATCGAGCGCCAGATTGTTCATGTTGTCCATCAGCGCATCCGTGAAAGGCACGCGGCGGAAGCGGTCGAAGGCCATGTCGAGCTGCCCCTGCCCCTGCAGCGCCAGTCCCATCATGCGGTTGGTTTCGGCCGACTCTTCGTCGGACTTGAGCTTGCCGGCCTCGGTCATGAGGAAGCGCTTCGTTGTCAGCGCCAGATGTCCGATAACCAGCAGGGCGGCGGGGAAAACGAGCTTGAGCCAGGTCGCCGCTGTTGACAGCAGGCTGAATTCGATCACCAGCAGCAACACAAACAGCAACAGGGTCACAATGGCAGCCTTGCCAGCCGACAGACGCGGCAGGCCGGCGATCAGGTAGGCTGCCACGGCCAGCAATAAACCCAAGGTAGCCCAGATACCCCAGGCCGGCTGGACGATGAAATGCTCACTCAGCAGGCTGGAGGTGATGTGGGCGATCGTCTCGGCGGGCGAGAGTCCCGGCCCGGCCGGTGTAGGAAACTGTGTGCCCACCCCGGCGGCAGTGGCACCGATAATGACAATCTTGTCGGTGTATTTCCCCGCCGGGATCTTTCCGGACAACACGTCATAAAACGAATCCACTGCGAATGCAGGCCTGCCGTCCCGGCCTTTGTAGAACTGCGGCAGCATCAGGGCAGACTCGTCCGTTCCTATCCGCAGTTTGCCTATCTGCACCGATTCACCAGCGTTGAGCCTGATATCGGTCGAAGCAAGGTTCAGGCTCTTGGCGGCCGCCAGCAAGCTCATGGACGGAACAGCCTGGCCGTAGTAGTTGATCAGCAAAGGCTCCTGGCGCACCGCACCGTCCACGTCGGGCAGCTGATTCAAATGGGCCACGCCTGCTGCACTGTTGCCGATGATCTCTATGGGTTGCTGGCCACGGATGGCCGGCAACGAGAACCCGCCCGACTCTTCCACCGCACTTTTAAGTGCAAAAGCCGGCAGCGGGCTGTCCGGCTTGCCCTGGGGTTCGCCCAGTACAAAAACCGAGGGCACCAGCACATTGCCGGCCTTGGCCATGCTCGCCGCCAGCTTGGCATCCGTGTCGAGCGCAATCTCTGCCTCGGCAATCACCTTGCCCAGTTGTTCGTTGAGGCCAGTTGTTTGCCCGGCGGCATCGGCAGGATTGGCCGGTTCGGCCGACACACTGACCGGCCCGAGGGCCTCTTTCATTTTCCGGATGAACACCAGTCCGCGGTCGGTCTGCGGTTCGAAAAAGAAAGCGGTATGCGCAATGGTTTTGACCCTGGCCGCGGCCAGCTGGTCAATCAGCTGGGCATGCACATCGCGCGGCCACGGCCAGCGCCCGATGTTGGCAATGCTCTGATCGTCGATGGCGATGATGGCAATCCGGTCCGAAGGCTGGCGCGAAGTACTGGTGCTGGCAAAGTCGTAATAGCGGCGCTCCAGCGTACCAAAAAAATCTGTCGCGCTGTGCAGAACCAGGACAGCCAGCACCACCAGGACGCCCACGAACCAGTCGGCTCGCCAGAACTGTTTGCGCTTGCTTGATGATGTGGCCACGTCCGTCCCGCCTTTGTCCTGGTTCGCCCGGCGCAGGCCAGCCGCACCGGTTTCTTTTTTGCGCACTTGTCACCCAGCGAGCGTTACAAGCCGGTTACAAATCCACTGTCTGTGGACATTAACAGACGCCTTGAACCCGGACAAGGGACTTTTGCACACCGCCCGTGGCTTGTGTTGCAAATTGGCGCCGCCGGACCTGGCGGCAATCGGAAGTCAGGCCGGGTCAGCCGGCTTCTGGCGCGCTTCCAGCATCTTGCCGACCGCGAGCACCAGCAAGGCACCAAAGGCTGCCGCAGCATAACCCCAGAGAGCCGAATCAGGCAGGTAGGGCTTGAGGGCCGGGTCGGAATAGGCCATCTGGCCGGCAATCCAGCCCAGCAGCATGGCACCGAGCGTGACGATGATGGGAAAGCGCCCCATCAGCTTGAGCACAATCTGGCTGCCCCAGACAATGATGGGAATGCTGACAAGCAGGCCAAAAATCACCAGCGGCAGCTGATGCTGCTGGCCGGCGCCTTGCGCGGCGCCGGCAATAGCCAGAACATTGTCGACACTCATCACGAGGTCGGCAATGATCACGGTTTTGACGGCACCCCAAAGCTTGTCGCTGGAGCTGATGTGGTGGTCATCTTCGCCTTCGGGCTGCAGCAGTTTGACGCCAATCCAGAGCAGCAACACGGCGCCCACAATCTTGAGATAGGGAATGGCCAGCAAGGCAAGGGCAAACGCAATCAGGATCACACGCAGGACAATCGCGCCCATGGTGCCGTAAATAATGCCCTGGGTACGCTGTTTGGGAGGCAGGTTCCGGCACGCCAGCGCAATCACCACCGCGTTGTCGCCACCCAGCAGGATGTCGATCATGATGATCTGGCCGACCGCAAGCCAGAAGCCAGCTGTCATGAACTCTTCCATGGAAACCCTCTCAAGAAATCAAAAAAACCGATTGTCAGCGATGACAATCGGTCCGGCAGTTGACCGGCCTCAATTTTCCGGAACTTACAGCAGCGCCTTGAGCAGCTTGGCCATCTCGGACGGATTGCGTGTCACGGTAAACCCGCATTCTTCCATGATGGCCAGCTTGGCGTCTGCCGTGTCAGCACCGCCGGAAATCAGCGCACCGGCATGGCCCATGCGCTTGCCGGCAGGCGCGGTCACGCCGGCGATGAAGCCGACAATCGGCTTTTTCATGTTGGCTTTGCACCAGATGGCCGCTTCGGCCTCGTCAGGTCCGCCGATTTCGCCGATCATGATGACGGCATCGGTGTCCGGGTCGTCATTGAAGGCCTTCATCACATCGATATGCTTGAGACCATTGATCGGGTCGCCG
>CAZIYA010000179.1:0-7741 GCA_964543355.1 uncultured Polaromonas sp. | reverse complement strand
TGCCGCGCCGCGGCGGGCTGGCGGTCGGGCTGATGCTGGTGGGCCGCCGCGGGCAGGACCGGGAGCTGCTGGCGCTGGGCGCGGCTGTCGAACGCTTGCTGGGCAGCCCCTGATTCACCAGCCCTCTATCCGCAGGCCCAACCCGGCCTGCGTCACCTGCCTGCGGCTGCCTGCCTCTGATCGTTCGCCACGGTTTTCTGCACCCAGTCCCTGAAAACGCTCATGGCCCGGGTGACCGGCCTGGACTTGAGCCGCGCCAGCCAGTAGCCACCATTTTCAATTTCCAGCGCAAACGGTCGCACCAGGCGGCACCCTTCCAGTTCGCGCACAAACAGGTTGACCGGCAGCAGCGCCACACCCGCGCCCTGCGCTGCGGCCTCGGCCATGGTCAGGGAAGAATCGAAGACCATGCCTTTCACCACGGGGCTGGCCACGCCGGCGGCGGCAAACCAGCTCACCCATTCGTCGGAGCGGTAGGAGCGCAGCAACGATTCCCCGGCCAGGTCAGCCGGTTCCCGCAAATGCGCCGCCATGGAGGGCGCGCAAACAGGCGACAGCGGTGAACCAAACAGCGGCTCGGCATCCACGCCGTGCCAGGCGCCATCGCCGAACCGGATCGCGTAGTCCAGCCCTTCCCCCGCGATATCCACCCGGTTGTTGTTGGTGAGCAGCCGAAGGTCCACAAACGGGTGAGCCTGCTGGAACGCCGCGATGCGCGGAATGAGCCAGCCCACCGCGAAGGTGCCGACGCTGCCTACCGTCAGGACTTCACGGAAACGGCCGTCGCGGAACTGCTCCAGCAGCAAACCGATGCGGCCGAACGACTCGGCCAGTGCCGGCAGCAAGGCCAGCCCCTCATCCGTCAGGGCCAGGCCTCGCGGCAGGCGCCGGAACAGCACCACGCCCATCCGCTCTTCCAGGTTCTTCACGTGCTGGCTGATCGCCGTCTGCGTGACATTCAACTCAAGAGCGGCGCGGGTAAAGCTCAGGTGGCGCGCGGACACTTCAAAAGCCCTCAGGGCGTTCAGGGGAAGCTGCATGTTCAAGGCCAGGTTTTTCTAATGGGTCGCCTCAATTATCGTGAATTGTGAAGCGTGATTGATCTTGCTATCGTCGCCTCTCCTTCTTTCAACCACACAGGAAAATCATGCACAGAAGACAATTCGCCGGCCTTTTGAGTGCCGCCCTTTCAGCGACAGCACTTTCGGGTTGTGCCCAGAATTTCTTGGGCAAAACCACTGCCCAGGTCAATGACGAACTCAAAGCCATTGAAAGCCGGAGCGGTGGCCGGCTCGGGGTGGCCATCCTCGATACCGGCAACGGAATGTTCTACGGCCATCGGGCCGCAGAACGCTTTCCCCTGGCCAGCACGTTCAAGTTCCTCGCTGCCGCCTTCGTCCTGCACCGGGTGGATACCGGCCAGGAAAAACTCGACAGGACCCTTGCCGTCAAAGCGGCCGACCTCGTGGACTATTCGCCGGCCACCCAGCCGCGCGCCGGCGGTGCGCCCATGTCCATGGCAGAGCTGTGCGCAGCGGCCGTCACCCTGAGCGACAACACGGCCGCGAACCTGATGCTGGCGAGTTTTGGCGGGCCGGCCGCACTCACGGCCTACGCCCGCTCGCTGGGCGACAACATGAGCCGGCTGGACCGCACGGAGCCGACGCTGAACGAAGCGACGCCCGGGGATGTTCGCGACACCACCACACCGGCAGCCATGGTGGCCACCATGCACAAGTTGGTGTTCGGCTCCGCCCTGAGCGAACCCTCCAGAAACCAGCTGCGCCAATGGCTGCTTGACAACAAGACCGGCGACACCCGTCTTCGCGCGCTGCTGCCCGCTGGCTGGCGTGTCGGCGACAAAACGGGCACGGCCGCCCATGGCACGGCCAACGACATCGGCGTGATCTGGTCGCCAGGGCGAGCGCCCTTCGTGGTGGCCGCCTACCTGACGGAAACAAGCCGCCCCATGGAACAGCGCAATGCAGCGCTTGCCCAGGTGGGGCAACTGCTGGCCTCGGGGAAAATTTGAAACCCCTGTAATGCGCTAAAAAAGCAGGAGTTCAAGTGGCGAACTCCTGCCTCCAATCCATGGCGTCAATCCATCGAGGCCTCCGAGACGCTCAAGACCACAAGGCCTGCATGGCACCCGAAAAGTCTTCGGCCATACGCGGCCATTGGTCTAGCTGTCCGCCACTGACCACTTTCTTGCCTGCCACAAACACGTCACTGAAACGCGCGTCGGGGCTGGAGAACACCATGGCGTCCAGCAGGTGATCGGCGGGGATACCCAGCAGGGCCGGCGACGCGGTATCGACGACGACAAAATCCGCGCGCTGGCCGGGCGCGATGCCGCCCAGCGGCAGCGAGGTGGCCGCATGCCCGCCGGCCAGCGCGGCATTGAACAGGTTGTCCGCCGTGCTTGAGCTGGCCGGCATGTGCGCCGCAATGTTGCGCCGGCGCAAGCTCAGGCGCTGCGAATACTCGAGGAGCCGCAACTCCTCCTGCCAGCTGCGCGTGACATGGCTGTCGGAGCCTATGGACCAGTGGCCGCCCGCCGCCGTATAAGCCGGCAGATCGAACACACCGTCGCCCAGGTTGGCTTCGGTGCTGGGGCAAATCACGATCGCCGCCCCGCTTTTTTGCACGGCCTGCAGCTCGGCCGGGGTGGACTGGGTGGCATGCACCAGGTTCCAGTGCGCATCGACCGCCGCGTGAGACAGCAGCCATTCGATCGGACGCTCCCCATGCGCGGCCACGCAGTCCTGCACTTCCTGCACCTGCTCGGCGATATGGATATGGATAGCCATGCCCCTGGTTTTGGCGGCCGCAGCCACCTCATACAGCGCCGCCCCGTCCACCGCGCGCAGTGAATGAATGGCCAGGCCTGTATTGACATGGCTGCCGCCCTGCGCAAGCACGGCTTCGGCCAGGTGCAGCACGGAAGCGGGCGTCGAAGCAAAACGCCGCTGGTCATCGCGCAGGCCGGTGGCCGCAAAACCCGAGCGCATGTAAAGCGTTGGCAGCAGGGTCAGGCCCATGCCCACGCGCTGCGCTGCACGCACCAGCGCCAGCGACATGGCCAGCGGGTCGGCATAGGAATGGCCATCGGTGTGGTTGTGCAGGTAATGGAACTCGCAGACCTGGGTGTAGCCGGCCTGCAGCAGCTCGGCGTAGAGCAACGCCGCCACGGCTTCGAGCTGCTCCGGCGTGATGCGCAGCGCAGCGCTGTACATGCGGTCGCGCCAGCTCCAGAAATCGTCATTGCTGCCCTCCGTGCGCTCGGTCAGCCCGGCGATGGCGCGCTGGAAAGCATGGCTGTGCGCGTTGACCAGGCCGGGCAGCACCGGCCCGCCCAACCGTACCGCGCCACGCTGCGCTTCTTCCACCGCGTTGGGCTCGATGCTGGCCCAGTTACCGTCGGCGGCCACCGCCAGCAGCACGTCCTGCGTCCAGGCGCCGTCCACCCAGGCCTGGGGGGCGAAATAACGTGTCACTTCAGCATGCATACAGCTTGTGGGCAGCAGCCAGGCTGCCCGCCACCATGTTCCTGAGCACCGGCTGGATTTTCTGCGCCAGCGCTTCGTCATAGGCAAAAGGTGCCACTTCCTGCATGTACAGGCTCTGGCATTTTTCGAGCTGCACCGCATGCACGTGGTCGGCCGGCCGGCCATACTGCCGCGTGATGTAGCCGCCCTTGAAGCGGCCATTGACCACGCTGCTCACGCCCGGCACGCCGGCGCAGGCCGCCGCAGCGGCGTCGGTGATGGCCGCATCGGCAGCCGCGCCGCTGGCCGTGCCGATGTTCAGGTCAGGCAGGCGCCCTTCGAACAGCCACGGGATCTGTGAACGGATGCTGTGCGCGTCCCACAACAACGCAAAACCGTGCTGCGCCTTGAGCCGCGCCAGCTCATGCGCCAGGGCCGTGTGGTAAGGCTGCCAGTAAGCCTCCAGCCGCCGCAGCCGCTCGGCCGGTGATGGCGCGCGGCCCTCCCTGTAGAGCGCGTCACCCGTAAAAAAATGTGCGGGGCACAGCTCGGTGTTGGAAGCGCCGGGGTACATGGGTGCGTCATCGGGCGGCCGGTTCAGGTCAATCACATAACGCGAATACCGCGGCGTGATGAGGCTGGCACCCATGGCGGGCAGAAAATCGTACAGGCGCTGCAGGTGCCAGTCGGTGTCTTCCAGGCCCAGCGCGCGTTCTGCGTAGTCGCCTTGCAGCTCCGGCGGAATCTCGGTGCCGGTGTGCGGCATGCTGACCAGCAGGGGGACACTGCCGCGTTGCAGACTGAAACTCATACCAGTTCACCTTCAAAAACGGTTTGCAGGCGCGGATTCGCGCCCATGGCGTAAGCCAGTCGCGCGGGATGGGCCACATCCCACACCACAAAATCGGCACGCAGGCCGGCAGCGATGACGCCGCGGTCGGACAGCCCCAGCGCTTTGGCCGCATGGCGCGTCACCCCTGCCAGGGCTTCCTCGGGCGTGAGCCGGAACAGCGTGCAGGCCATGTTGAGCATCAGCAGCAGCGAGGTGCAGGGCGAGCTGCCGGGGTTGCAGTCGGTGGAGATGGCCATCGGCACGCCGTACTCGCGCAGCATCGCCATCGGCGGCAGCTTTGTCTCGCGCAGGAAATAAAAGGCCCCGGGCAGAAGCACGGCCACACTGCCGGCAGCCGCCATCGCGGCCGCCCCTTCTTCACTCAACCATTCCAGGTGGTCGCAGCTGATGGCTCCATAACGCGCGGCAAGCTGCGCGCCGCCGCTGTCGCTGAGCTGCTCGGCATGCAGCTTGACCGGCAGGCCCAGCGCATGCGCGGCCTCAAACACACGTTCCGTCTGCGCCGTGCTGAACGCAATGCGTTCGCAAAACGCGTCCACCGCATCAACCAGGCCTTCGGCATGCAGCACGGGCAGCATGCGTATCACCTCGTCCACATAGTCATCGGCACGGCCTGCAAACTCGGGCGGAACCGCATGGGCGCCGAGAAAAGTCGTGCGCACATCGACCGGCTGGCTACGGCCCAGCGCACGGGCCACGCGCAGGGCCTTGCGTTCATGCCCGAGTGCCAGGCCGTAGCCTGACTTGATCTCCAGCGTGGTCACCCCCTCGGCCAGCAGCGCCTGCAAGCGCTTGAGGCTTTGCGCCAGCAGCTCGTCTTCAGAGGCGGCACGCGTGGCCTTGACTGTCGAGGCAATGCCGCCGCCGGCGCGGGCCACGTCTTCATAACTCGCGCCCAGCAGCCGCAACTCGAACTCCTGCGCGCGATCGCCGCCGTACACCAGGTGGGTGTGGCAGTCGATCAGGCCCGGCGTGATGAGGGCGCCGCCGGCGTCGTGCTCGCGCGTGCAGCGTGCCGCCAGGTCCGCGGGCAGCTCGCTGCGTGGGCCGACCCAGGCAATGCGCCCGGCTTCAAGCACCAGGGCTGCATCCTCGATCAGGCCGTAAGGCGCGGGACGCAAGGGCTGCAGGGTGGCCACGCGGCAATTCCGCCAGAGCTGCACCGTCATCGCGCCATTTCCATCCAGAGCGCGGTGCTTGCCTCAATGCGCACCGAGGCGCCGTCGGCGAGCGCGCGCCAGGCCAGGGTATGCGGCGCCAGCGTGAAAAACTTCCTGTTGACCTGCACGGTCACCGGCTCGTCCCAGGCGTACACGGCGACACGTGTGCCGGGCCGGACTTCAACATTCAGTGCACCCAGAACGCGAACCAGGCGCGCATGGGCATGGCCGTGCTTGAGCATCAGGTTGAAGTCTTCGGTGGGGCCGTCGATCAGCTCGCAGCCGCAGGCCTTGGCCCCGTCAAAATGCAGCGGCGCGCTTTGCGCGGTGAGTTCATGGGTCTTCCCGTCCAGCGTCAGGCGCACACCCGCACCGCCCAGCACCGCAAACCAGCGGTCCACACCCTCGTAGCGCGAAAACGGCCCGTTTTTTTCGACTTCGGCCACCGAAATCCGCCAGTCCCAGTCCTGCGGGGTGGGCCAGGCGAGCAGTTCGCGTGTGATGCCGCCGCCATTGCGCCAGGGCGTGGGGGAGACTTCTTCCAGGGGGATGGTTTGCCAGCTCATGGGGTGATCTCCGCTTGAGGGGGTCGCGTCCGGGATGGGTGTCCGCTCATGCCTGAAATTGTCCCGCAAAGCTGTAACGCGTGCCAGGGTAAATCAACCGGGCCACGCTGGCCACATGGGCGCCGCTGACGGTGCGGCGCATCATTGCCAAACAGGGCTCGGCGCGCTTGATGCCCAGCTCTTTGGCCTCCCGCGCTGTCGGCAGGCAGGCCTCGATCGAATAGCTGGCTTCGGTCAGCGGCGCATGTAACAGCAGGTGATGGGTGGGCGTGGTCCGTGTGAAATCGGTTTCCAGAAAATCGGGTGCAGCCGCCGGGTTGACGTAGCGGTCTTCGTACTGGATGGGGATGCCGTTTTCCAGATGCACCAACAAGGTGTGAAAAACGCGCGCGCCGGTGCGCAGGCCCAGCGTCTTCGCAACATCGGCGCTGGCCTTTTCGGCCTCCACCTTCAACACCCGCGTGGTGTGCACATGGCCGCGCTCGACCACTTCTTCATGAATATCCCGAATCGTCAGCCGGGACGAGATGCGGTGCAGCTCGGCCACCCGTGTGCCGGAGCCCTGCACCCGGGTCACCATGCCCTCGGCGGCCAGCTCGCGCAGGGCGCGGTTGACCGTCATGCGGCTGATGCCGAACTGCGCCATCAGCGCCGCTTCGCTGGGCACCGGATCGCCGGGCTTCCAGGTGCCGGCGCTGATGCGCGTCTTGATGAAGGCCTTGACCTGCTCGTAGGCAGGAATGGGAGGTGTTGCCATGACCCGTAGATTACCCCAGTTGACACAAGTTGTATAGACAACTACGATTTGCCGAATAAACCTAGAAACCGCAGTTGAACGTGCCCGAGTGGGCGGTCATGGGGTGTGCTGGCAAGGCGCGACGACGCTGCGGGCTGATGCCCGCAAGAAGGAGCAACGCCGCCAGCGCGCGTCAGGGCGGCTCAATCGGGTGTGTAGCGCTGTCACCCCCATGGTGACAGTGTTCGTGTCTGAAAAAGTGAGTATTCATGCGACTTGGCCAGCGATTACAAGCGGTCAACTGCGGTTTCTAGGTTAAGTTATTTCCGATGTTTCGCCATCGCTGGAGTTGTGCCATGTCAGATCTTTCGCAAACACCTTTTCTCCACAGCAAGGCCAGGCCGGTGCGCGCACCGCGCGGCAACACCCTCACCTGCGCCAACTGGCAGATTGAAGCGGCCTACCGCATGATCCAGAACAACCTGGACCCGGAAGTTGCCGAAAACCCCGACGAGCTCGTGGTGTACGGCGGCATCGGCAAGGCCGCGCGCAACTGGCCGGCGTTTGACGCCATCCTCGACTCGCTGCGCAAGCTCAAGGCCGACGAAACCCTGCTGGTGCAGTCTGGCAAACCAGTCGGCGTTTTCCGCACCCATCCCGGCGCGCCGCGCGTGCTGATTGCCAACTCCAACCTGGTTCCCAAGTGGGCCACCTGGGAACACTTCAACGAGCTCGACCGCGCCGGCCTGATGATGTACGGCCAGATGACAGCTGGTAGCTGGATTTACATCGGGACACAAGGCATCGTGCAGGGGACGTATGAAACCTTTGTCGAAGCCGGCCGCCAGCATTATCCTGACGGCCCCTCGACCACCGCAAGCGGTGGCCGGTCCCCCGAGGGGACGCTGCCCGCCTTGGGGCGGCCCGGCGGCGGGCAC
>CAZIYA010000178.1:0-7755 GCA_964543355.1 uncultured Polaromonas sp. | reverse complement strand
AAGACAGACCCCGCGCCACGTGCGGCCAGCGTACCGGCAGCCTGGGCTCGCGCCGCAGCTCGCTGACCCTCAGCTAGCACTCTCAGTGCTGGTGACCCCAGAGTAAAAACGCGTCCCTGTCCTCGACCGCCAGCGTCACCTTCGCTCCCACCGGCAACAACACCTTGGTCGGTACATGCCCAAACGGCAGGCCGCTCAGCACCGGCGCCTTGATCTGGCGCTGCAGCCACGCCACCACCGTCGCCAGTTTGAAGCCCTTGTCATGTGGCACCAGCTTGTAGTTGGTGAACTGGCCCAGCACCACGGCTTTCTGTTGCGCCAGCACACCGGCATGCAACAGCTGCGTCAACATGCGCTCCAGCCGGTACGGATGTTCGTGCACTTCCTCCAGGAACAGGATGCCGCCCTTGACGGCCGGCAGGTAAGGCGTGCCGACGAGGGATGACAGCACCGCCAGGTTGCCGCCCCAGAGGACCGCATTTTTTAGCTCAAATACGCCTTTATCCCTTTCCAGCTCTGCGCCAGCAGCTCCTGATTTTGTAGCAGTTTTCGGCAACCGCCAGCCGGCGCCCTCGCCCTGTCCGGTGATCAGGTCGTCGAAGCAGGCTTCCATGATGTCGTCGGGTTCACCTTCGGTGCCAAAGTCCTCGCCCAGCGCCGGGCCGGCCCAGCTCTCGGCCCCGGTTTTGGCCAGCAGCGCCATTTGCAGCGCGGTGAAGTCACTGAGGCCGACGAATTTCGTGCCTTTGCCCACCGCCCTGGCCACGGCCTTGTAGTTGATGCCCGGCAGGATGCGCGTCAAGCCGTAACCCCCCCGCGAGATCAGCGCCACATCGGCGCCGCTGGCGGCCGCGCGGTGGATGGCGGCCAGCCGGGTGTCGTCGTCGCCGGCGAAACGCTGGTAGCTGCCGAGCGCAGCTTCATCGAGCTCCACCTCGTGGCCAAGTGCCTTGAGGCGCTGTACGCCGCGCCGGAATGACGCCTTGTCGCGCACGGCGCTGGACGGCGAGTAGATATAGATATGTTTTTTCACGGCGCAAGTATCGCATTGCCTTCCTGCCGCGTCGGAACCCGCGTGCAGCTGCGGGGTGCGTCCTACAAGCCGCAGCCGGGCTTTCCGACAGTCCGGGCGCATGCCGGTGCCTACAGTGGACTCATCACCTCAGGAGCGCCACATGGGCAATACGAGCATCGGATCCGGTACCGCCGGCGACCACAACGAAAATCCCGCACCAGACAGCCGCCCCAGCAAGACCATGGGAGCGGAATCCGGACCGGACAAGGTTTCGCTTCCGGCGGCCGAGGAGGTCACGGCCAGTTCGGACTTGCTGACGTCTCCGAACGAATTGCTGCGCGGCGTGCCTGCAGCCGGCGTGCCGATGGATCCCCAAGCCCTGCCTGACGGCCCGAACGTCGCGCCCAGCCCTTGGGAGAAGGACGCGGCTGAAGGGAAAACCGGACGGAAATGAGGATGGTTTGTTGAGGAGTCAGCGGAAGTAAGCCACCGCCCGGTCGGCAATCACTCCGCCATGCTCCTGCGCAAAATGCCCAGCCTGCGGGAGAACCAGCGGTTCACCACAGCCGCGGATGAGCGCCTGCAGCCCGCGCATGACGGGCTCGCCCAGCACCGGGTCCTGCGCGCCCACGGTCATCAGCGCGCGCCCCGACCAGCGCTCCTGCCAGAAGCTGCGCGCCTCGCGTGACACGGCGGCGCCTTCCGCGTCTTCAGACGCCGGCACCAGTGCAGGAAAGGCGCGCAGGGCGGCCCTGTGGCCCCGGTCCGGAAAGGGTGCGTTGTAGGCAGCGCATTCCTCGGCGCTCAGCTGCGGGTTGCCGCGGGCCAGCAGCCGCGCCACGTCGAATTCCGGATTGTTGGCGCACATCTCGCGCCAGGCCAGGAAACCCGGCGACAGCGGCACATCCCCAGTGGCCAGCGTGGTGTTCATGACCAACAGGCCTTTGTACCTGTCGGGCGCTTCCATGGGCAAAGTCAGTCCGAGCAGGCCGCCCCAGTCCTGCACCACCAGCACGATGTTGCACAGGTCCAGACGCTCGACGAACTCCAGCAGGATCTGCCTGTGGAGGGTGAAGCTGTGAAAACTGTCCTTTTTGGGCTTGTCGCTTTTACCGAAACCGATCAGGTCGGGCGCGATCACACGGTGCCCGGCAGCGAGGAACACGGGAATCATCTTGCGGTACAGGTAGCTCCAGGCCGGGTTGCCGTGCAGGCAAAGCCAGGTCAGTCCGTCACGGGGGCCCTCGTCGAGGTAGTGCATGCGCAAGCCGGCCAGTGCAGGCAGGTCGCTGATGTAGTTAGGCGGCCAGGGGTAGCCCGGCAGGGACGCAAAGGCGCTCTCGGGTGTGCGCAGCGCATCGTCGCGCAGGGGATGCGCAGCCTGGCTCTGCTGGCGTTGAACGTTGCGCCTGTCCCTGAAAAAGCCCTGCAGCACGGCGCCGCATTCATCGGCCAGAACCCCGCCCTGCACCTGGGTCTGGTGATTGAGCCGGGAGTTGGCAAACAGGTCGATCACCGAACCGGCGGCGCCGGTCTTGGGATCAGGCGCGCCGAACACCACCCGTTTGAGCCGGGCGTGCAGCATGGCGCCGGAACACATGGCGCAAGGCTCCAGCGTGACGTACAGCTCGCATTCGTCCAGCCGGTAGTTGCCCAACGCGTGGGCGGCCGCCCGCAAGGCGCGCATTTCGGCATGGGCTGTCGGGTCCAGCGTATCAATCGGTGCGTTGCGACCGGTGGCGACCACCTGCCCCTGTCGCACTAGCACGGCGCCCACAGGGACCTCACCTGCTTCGGCAGCCTGCCGGGCCTGCGCCAGCGCCAGTTGCATGAAGTCGGTGTCGCTCATGGTTGCTTCTTTATTGATAGCTGCTTCCGCAGGCGTCATAAGGGCCAGGGGCCGATTTGATGCCCTATCATTTGTCTTCAGGCATGGGCCTGGCCTGCTGCAGCGTGCTTTCGATCTGCTGGCGCACCTGCTGGACCTGCTGCTGGGGTGCCGCCCCTGCGGCCGGCGCCGGCAGGGTGACGCCCGTATCTGCCGGGGCCACCTTCACAGGAGCCGGGGACAGCTGTTTTTTCAGCAGCAAGCCGACGATGAGCACCACAATCAATACGCTCAGGACTCCAAAAACGGCGCGCATATCAGGTCTCCTTGTGTGCGAGCGGGGAATTCATGCCCAACCCATCCATCCAGACGGCCAGCGCCTGCTCATCTGCCGTACCGGCCGCATACATGGCCTTCATGGCAGCGTGCGACTCGGGCCGGTGCTGGTTGAGCTTGATCTTGCATTGGAAATCGGTAACTTCGAGTTCAAACGCCACAATGCCAGCCAACATCTTGTGGGCAAACTCCTCGCCCAGCCCGCGCCACTGTTCGGCATAAGGCGGCTCGTGGTCGCCAATCAGCTTTTTGAGCAGCCGGTCCTTGGCCAGCGGGTCTTCGATCAGGCTGGCCTGCACCGTGCAATGCACCGCCAGGTAGTTCCAGGTCGGCACCCGCGCCAGATCCGGGTAGACCTTGGGGGAGAGATACGCATGGGGACCCAGAAAGGTCACCACCGCCTGCGCCCTGGCCTGCAGGTAGCGCCAGTGCGGGTTGGGCTTGGCGACATGGCCCAGCAGGACCAGCTGCTCTCCACGCATTTCAAGGTGCAACGGCAAGTGCGTCACATAGGGCAAGCCGCTGTCATCGACGCTGATCAGGCTGGCGAAGGGATGGCTCTGAATCAGCTGCACCGCCTGCGCAGCCTGACCTTTAAATTGGGGGGGCAGGTACATGATCCGAGTATCTCAAAACCCAGGGGCCGGGTGGCGGCAGGTCAAGCGACCGGATACCCCCCAAAGGGCCGCTGGCGCGCAGCAGTCGCGGCAGCCCCCCTCTTCTGCTCTCTTTTTCATAGCTCCCGACTCATATTCCTGGGAGGCCGAACCCGCATAGTCTCTGGACGGGTGATTTCACGTTTTGAGTGCCCAGCGTCCAAGCACCTCGTACCGCGTCTCCCGTATGAAGCTGTGTATCAGCAAAAATTCCTGCGCTTGCCACTCTATCGCGTCAACGGCCTCCTCCGCCAGGATCTGGGGGGAATACATCAGGGTGACATGAGGGGTAAAGGAATTCCGGGCCTCGCCCGGCACATTTCGCTCAGCCAATGCGTTCCACAGGCTGGCCCGGAAATTTTGGAGCTCGGGATTCGCTCCTGTGGAGTCCTTAAGTACTAGGGGAAGGCTCTCCCTTCGGCGTCTGAAACTCACAAATCGGTTTAAGGACACCGGGAAGCGGCTGTATCGCGCAGCAAGCTCTCCGGCTGCCTCACTCGCGGCTTTGACAAACTCCTGCGGAATACTCGCAAAGTCACCCAGGTGGTCCAGCGTTAAATGCAGTCGATCCTCCTGTTGGACCTTCCCAGCCAGTCGATGCCGACTTTGGAGGTCGGCGCCGAGTTCAAGCAGTTTCCCACTGGCATCTCCATCCGGGAACAGTGCAAAAAACAGCCGGCACCTGCCATTGCTGGGGGCCGGAGGCCTTTTCAGCCTCGGTGGCGGTTGCTCAAATCCAAAAAGATCCACGGTTGAGCCTCTCTCTCAATCGATTCTCAACCCCCAGCGAACAAATGAACTTCTCCGCTTTGTATCGCACTTGACAGGACGATAACCGCGTTACCAGAACTTCCACCACGGTTTGCTGCCGGGTGGAGTTGGCAGCGGTGTTTTGAGTACAGATAGATCAAATACAGGCGATGCAGCATTGACTGCATCCGTAATTGCCATATTCACCGCTTTATACAAACGCTCTGAAACGGCTTCGTACTCTGCGTGGAGTTGCTCATCCTGAAAACCAACATCATTCCAGGACCCCATACCGCCAAACACCCATGCGCGATCTCCCGCCTGAAGCAACCAGTTTTGCCTCTCACTTAACACTTGATACGGAAAATTCAGATACGCAGGGCTCTCTATCTGCGTGTTGCCCTCCAGCATTCTCAAAGCGGTTCTAAAAAGCTCTGGCCAATTGCTTGTTTTAAGCCATTGGGTGTCCTTGTCGCAAAGACCGATTGCTGCTTCAAGTGTCTTGGCAAGGTTTTTCGTTGTCCACTCCAGGTCGGGGCGATCTGGCCTGATGAGTTGACGCGGGATGGTGTGGTAAAGATGAAATGTATCCCGCCATATCTTCTGATCTTCACGATCCCGATTACCAAGCTCTGATTTCAGCGCCAGGTAATTCACTGACAAGTCCGTAAATTCTTGAATCAGGTACTGCTTGCCGCCACCTACAAATCCCGCACTTGTGCGCTCGCCGACGCCTTCGGGCAAAGATGAATTCGCGCCATAGGTAACCAACAAGCCCCGAACGCCACGGGCGCGCAAGCCGTTCAGATATTCGGATGGCGAATGCGCAAAAATTACGTCATCCTTGACACTCCGAAAGTGCGTCCATTCATAGAACTTGAATGCAGCGTGTTGATCGAAGTCCTGAATCAACTGGCCGTTCTTAATCGTGGAGTTTCCAAACGCCACCAGGACCACCATTTTTGATAGCGATCCAATCATCCCTTACTCTGCTGGATTCGGTGTTTTATTGACCATCTCAATTTACCCTCACTCCCACTCAATCGTCGCCGGCGGCTTGCTGCTGACGTCGTAGGTCACGCGGTTGATGCCGCGCACTTCGTTGATGATGCGGCCCGACACCTTTTTGAGCAGCGCATAAGGCAGCTCGGCCCAGTCGGCCGTCATGAAATCGCTGGTCTGCACGGCGCGCAGGGCCACCACGTAGTCGTAAGTGCGGCCGTCGCCCATCACACCCACACTTTTCACCGGCAGGAACACGGTGAAAGCCTGGCTGGTCAGGTCGTACCAGCTCTTGCCGGTTTCCGCATCCCTGAAGTTGCGCAGTTCTTCAATGAAGATCGCGTCGGCGCGGCGCAGCAGGTCGGCGTATTCCTTCTTGACCTCACCGAGGATGCGCACACCCAGGCCGGGGCCGGGAAACGGATGGCGGTACACCATGTCATGCGGCAGGCCCAGCGCCACGCCGAGTTCACGCACCTCGTCCTTGAACAGTTCGCGCAAGGGTTCCAGCAGTTTCAGGCCGAGCTGTTCGGGCAGGCCGCCCACGTTGTGGTGGCTCTTGATGGTGACGGCCTTCTTGCTTTTGGCACCGCCGGACTCGATCACATCGGGATAAATCGTGCCCTGCGCCAGCCAGGCCACATGGCGCGACTGGTCGTTCTTGAGCTTGCCCGCCTCGGACTTGAAGACCTCCACAAACTCGCGGCCGATGATCTTGCGCTTGGCTTCCGGCTCGCTCACGCCCTTGAGGTGACCGAGGAACTGGTCGGCCGCATCCACGCGAATGACCTTCGCGTGCAGCTTGCCGACAAACATGTCCATCACCATGTCGCCTTCATTCAGGCGCAGCAGGCCGTGGTCCACAAACACGCAGGTCAGCTGGTCGCCGATCGCGCGGTGAATCAGGGCCGCGGCGACCGACGAATCCACGCCGCCGGACAGGCCGAGGATGACTTCTTCCTTGCCCACCTGCTGGCGGATTTTCTCGACCGCCTCGCTGATGTAGTCGCCCATGACCCAATCGGGCCGCGTGCCGCAGATGTCCAGCACGAAACGCTCGAGGATGGCCTTGCCCTGGGTGGTGTGTGTCACTTCCGGGTGGAATTGCACCGCGTAATACTTGCGCTCTTCGTCGGCCATGCCGGCAATCGGACAAGAGTCAGTGGACGCCATGAGCTTGAAGCCGGGCGGCATCTCGGTCACGTTGTCGCCATGGCTCATCCAGACATGCAGCATGCCGTGGCCTTCGGGCGTCGTGTAGTCCTGGATACCGTCGAACAGCCTGGTGTGGCCGCGGGCGCGGACTTCGGCATAACCGAACTCACGCTTGTGCCCGCCTTCGACCTTGCCGCCCAGGGCATGGGCAATCGCATACATGCCGAAACAGATGCCCAGCACCGGCAGGCCCAGTTCAAACACGGCATCGGGCGCGCGCAGGGTTTCGTCTTCCCACAGGCTGGCATGGCTGCCGGACAGGATGATGCCCTTGAGGTTGCCGTCTTTCGCATACTCGCGCACCCAGTCGCTGGTCACATCGCAGGGATGGACTTCGCAGAACACATGGGCTTCACGGATGCGCCTGGCAATCAGCTGGGTGACCTGGGAACCGAAATCGAGGATGAGGATTTTTTGGTGCTGCATGAGAGGCGTTTCAGGCAAAAATGAAAAAGGCGTCTCTTCCAGACGCCTTGGAGCACGGCAGGATCAATCTGCCCTGTAGTTCGGCGCTTCCTTGGTGATCTGCACATCGTGGACATGGCTCTCGCGTATGCCGGCGGTCGTGATTTCGACAAACTCGGCCTTGTTGCGCATGTCTTCGATGGTGGCGCAACCGCAGTAGCCCATGCTGGCCCGCAGGCCGCCGGCCATCTGGTAAATGATGGCGACCATGGAGCCCTTGTAGGGCACGCGGCCTTCAATGCCCTCGGGCACCAGCTTGTCGGCGTTCGGGTTGCCGGTGGTGGCTTCCTGGAAGTAGCGGTCGGCACTGCCTTGCTGCATGGCGCCAATGCTGCCCATGCCGCGGTAGCTCTTGTAGCTGCGGCCCTGGAACAATATGACTTCGCCCGGCGCTTCTTCGGTGCCGGCAAACATGCCGCCCATCATCACGGTTCCTGCGCCCGCGGCAATTGCTTTGGCGATGTCACCGCTGTAACGGATGCCGCCGT
>CAZIYA010000177.1:0-7765 GCA_964543355.1 uncultured Polaromonas sp. | reverse complement strand
TGACCGCGCCCAGTTCCTGAGCGGCAAGCAGACGCCGATGTTCTTCGGCTCGGCGATCAACAATTTTGGCGTGCAGGAAGTGCTGGACGCGCTGGTGGACCTGGCTCCCGCCCCCGGCGACCGCAGTGCCATACAACGGGTGGTGCACCCTGAAGAGAAAAAATTCTCCGGTGTGGTCTTCAAGATCCAGGCCAACATGGACCCGGCGCACCGCGACCGCATTGCGTTTTTGCGCGTGGCCAGCGGCGAGTTCACGCGCGGCATGCGCCTGAAAGTCGTGCGCAGCGGCAAGGAGTTGCGGCCCAACACGGTGGTGAGCTTCATGAGCCAGCGCCGCGAGCTGCTGGACACCGCCTTTGCCGGCGACATCATCGGCATCCCTAACCATGGCGTGCTGCAACTCGGGGACACACTGACCGAAGGCGAAGCGCTGCAGTTCACCGGCCTGCCCTTTTTTGCACCCGAGATGTTCCGCGCGGTCGAGGTGGCTGACCCACTGCGCAGCAAGCAGTTGCGCGCCGGGCTGACGCAGCTCGGTGAAGAAGGTGCCATCCAGGTGTTCCGTCCGATTGCCGGCTCTCTGTTATTGCTCGGGGCCGTCGGTCAGCTGCAGTTTGAGGTGGTGGCACACCGGCTGGAGCATGAATACGGCGTCAAGGCCCGCATCATGGGCAGCCAGTTCAACCTGGCACGCTGGGTCACCTGCGACGACCCGAACGAGCTGAAGAAATTCATGGACGCCAACTCGCACCGCGTGGCACTCGATGCCGTTGATGCACCGACGCTGCTGGTGGACCACAGCGCCACCCTGCGCGCGGTGGAGCAGCAGTGGCCCAAGATCAAGTTCCACGCGTTGCGTGAGCACGCGGGACTGGTGTTTCAGTCAAAAATATAGCGTTTTAGGGCTCCGGCCTAATAAACACGGGCGCAAGCAGCTATTATTTTTATAGCATTCTGATGCTGCCCGGGTCCCAGTGCGCACCTTGTTGGGCACGGGTTCAATCACGGGAAAGAAATATTTCCGCTCCGCAGAGCAACGAGGTTCGCTTGCCCGGGGCACCCTTGAAACACTGCACTAAGGTTTGCCGTGGACGCGGAATATCGCGCTGCGCTGAACCAGGTGATCCATCTGGTTTGCGGCGTTGATCGTCAGGGGATGCGGAGTATAGCCAGGCCTGGGGCGAATGTAGGCCGCCCCTTCCCGGGCAAGCTCGATTTGCCAATCTGACGCATCTGCAAGCAGCGCGATCACCAGATTTTCCAGTGCGATGACCCTGGTCTGAAGCTGAACCAGTTCGGCATTGGCCAGCGGCGGGACATCGGGCTGTGCCTCGCTTGGCGCCAGGCCCGGGTGGCCGGGCCCCGCGCCGCCTTCGTTGTCCCATCTTGAAAGCGCTTTAAAAAGAAGCTGGGCACGTTCCCGGGTAACTTTTTTGCTGTCTGGCATGAAGGGCTCCTGAGCAAGTGGCGTACAAACACCCAAATTCTGCCACCTTGGGACAGAGCAGCTGCCTGCAAGGCTTTTTGGGCAAGGCATGGCGCCCTCATCCCGGACGAACCTCCCGCTTCTTTGGAAAAGTCCGCGCACGCGTTGAAATCGCCAACAAACGATATTGCCCTACAAGCCATATCCGCCAGGTGGCGTAACTTGGCTGGCAGCAATCACCGAAAAAAGGAAACCAGATGGGCAGTACCCCGCTTGTCAGCAGCATTGAAGCCATCGCCTGTTCGCGACTGGCAACCATCGCAAGGGATGCGATGCTGATCGATGTGGCGAAATTGCTGACGCAGACCCAGATCGGCCTGGTGGTGATCTGCAACCCCGACAGGACGATGGCCGGCGTCATCACCAAGTCGGATGTCGTCCGGCAAATCGGTCATTGCGCGGGAGGCTCTTGCCAGACTGCGGCGGCGGATGTGATGACCAGGCAGGTGACATTTTGCCGGGCCAGCGACGGACTGGCCGACGTCTTGTTGACTATGCAGACACAAGGCTTGGTCCACGTCCCGGTGATTGACAGCCATCGCAAACCGGTGGGCGTCGTCAACGCGCGAGATGCACTTCGGCTACTGATGATGGAAGTGCAATACGAAGAGTCTCTTTTGCGAAACTACGTCATGGGCATCGGCTACCAGTAAGCGTAAGGATCTTCTGTGAAAAAGCATTCCATCGACTTTTCCGCCCGGCCGGTGTTTCTCAATCTGGCGCAAATTCAGCTCCCCGTCGGTGCGCTGACATCCATCCTGCACCGGATCACCGGCGTTTGTCTGGCTGTGGGTGTTCCCTTCGCGGTGTACCTGTTGGATCTTTCGCTTCGCAACCAGCAGACCTTCGCAAGGGTGACAGGCTTGTTCGGCAACCTTGCTTTCAAGGCGACCATGGTGTTTTTGGTCTGGGCATTGGCGCACCACATCCTGGCAGGCATTCGTCATATGTTGACTGACGTCAATGTGGGTTCAACGCTTCCCAGCGCACGCCGCAGCGCCTGGTCGGTGAACGTTGGCGGGTTGATCCTGGCGCTGCTGGCGGCGGGGGCCATGCTGTGAATCGCAAGCTCGCGGGGCTACCGGCCTGGCTTGTGCAGCGCGTGGGTGCGGTTTACATGCTGGTGTTCGTCCTGATTATTCTCGTTTATTTTCTGCTTTACCCCATTCATTCTTACCCGGAGTGGCGGGCATGGGTGGCAAAACCCGCCATGAGCGTTGCCCTGTTTGTTTTTTTTGTAGCGCTGCTGTCGCACATGTGGGTGGGTCTGCGCGACGTGGTGTTCGACTATGTGCAACCAGCACGCCTGCGGCCGCTGCTGGCGGGTGTTCTGGGTATGGGGCTGGCAGGGCTTGGCGTCTGGCTGGTCTGGATACTTTTTCGGACGCAGACCTAAACGGAGCAATTCATGCAGCTTTCCATTTCCCGCTACAACCCCGAGCTTGACGCCAAGCCGTACATGCAGGACTACACCATCGAAATGGGTGCCACCGATCACATGCTGCTCGATGTGTTGATCCGGCTCAAGCAACAGGACAACACGCTCACACTGCGAAAATCATGTCGTGAAGGCGTTTGCGGATCGGACGCGATGAACATCAATGGCCGCAACGGCCTGGCATGTGTGACGCGTCTCGAGGACTTGAGCCAACCGGT
This sequence comes from uncultured Polaromonas sp., assembly GCA_964543355.1. Taxonomy (GTDB): domain Bacteria; phylum Pseudomonadota; class Gammaproteobacteria; order Burkholderiales; family Burkholderiaceae_C; genus Polaromonas. The sequence continues at coordinate 4,623 of CAZIYA010000177.1, read as the reverse complement.
CGTGATTCGCCCCTTGCCAGGCTTTCCCATCATTCGCGATCTGGTCGTCGACATGACCAACTTCTTCAAGCAATACCATTCAATCTCACCCTACCTGATCAACGCAGAGCCACCGCCTGAAAAAGAACGCCTCCAGTCCCCCCAGGAACGTGACAAGCTCGATGGCGCTTACGAGTGCATTCTTTGCGCGTGCTGCAGCAGTCAGTGCCCGTCTTACTGGTGGAATCCGGAGAAATTTGTGGGCCCTGCAGGCTTGATACAAGCCTACCGCTTTATCGCCGACAGCCGGGACCGCGCAACCGAGCATCGGCTCGACGATCTGGCTGGTGCCTACCGCCTGTTCCGCTGCCGCACCATCATGAACTGCTCTGAGGTGTGCCCGAAAGGCCTGGAGCCGTCTCATGCCATCGAGAAAATAAGGTTGCGGATGCTGGATGTGCAGATCGACGGCAAGTTGCCAACGCACTCCACCTCGTCACCCAAGCTGGACGAAAGCGTCTGAATTTGGCACATCCCCTCTATGCGAACTGAAAAAATTCATGGGCGTCAACGCGCATCGCGTGGCCCTGGATGCGGTCGATGCCCCACGCTGCTTGTGGACCACAGCGCCACCTTGCGCGTCGTGGACCAGCAGTGGCCCAAGATCAGGTTCCACGCGCTGCGCGAACATGCCGGCCTGGGGTTCCAGTCCGAAATCCAGGCAGATGAGCCTTTTCGGCCTCCAGCCATTGTCTGTCGGGTATGAACAGCTATCAATTCACTAGCAAATTGGCAGCTGGCCAGCGCCCGGTTTTCCCGCACCAAGGGGGAATCTGCAATTCCCCGGCTCCAGCCGCACAAATCGCGCAAGCTCCCTTTCTCCCGCATGCCGTCGTCGCTGACGATCACAATCGCGCCACACCATCGATCAAGGCCGCACTCACCTCTTCTGCCCGCTCGAAGTGCTGCAAGCCGGGAACCACCACGCGGGCGCAGGCGCCAGTGGCTGGCCGTTCCAGAACCAGAGTCCAAATGCCTGGTCAGCCAGCGACACAGGTCCGCTGATGATGAGGTAACCATCGAGCGAGGCGATCCAGGGCATGCCGCGAATGTCCTGCCCGCCAAGCTCAAGCGTCAGCAGCCCGCTGGACACGCGCGCTACCTCGCCAGATTCAAAACCGGCCGCCGAGCAGTCAATGCGGGCGATGATGGCGGCGCCTACGAAAAGGCGTACTTTTGCAATAAGCTACGGGCATGTCAAAAAGCCGCTACTTGCGCAGTTTTTTAGGGCTGTTGCTCTGCCTGGTATTGCAGACCGCTCATGCGCGGTACTTCGACCGCCTCTGGGACGGCAGCGCCACGGTGGAACTGGCCGCACCCTTGCACTGGGTGGCGGTACCCAAGGGCAGCATCACCTCGCCCGAGGCCTTCATTGCGGCCGGGCCCTGGGACTTGCAGGCCTACACCGGCAGCTCCGCCCTGCCCACCTCTGACCTGCACGACGTCTGGGTCACGTTTTCGCTGCCCGCGACCGACACTTTGCAAACCTGGTTCATCCGGCTGCCGGGGCAGTCCATCATCAAGGCGAGTCTTTTTTCGCGCGGCCCCCAGGGCGACTGGCGTGTCCAGTCGGCTGGCGACGCACTGGCGCCGGCCGACTGGTCCTTGCGCACCCGCGTGCCGAGTTTTGAGCTGCAGACCCGCAGCGACCGCGCGCTGACTTACTACCTCCGCTTCGAGAACAACCGGCCTGTCACAGGGCGTCCCATGTTGCTGTCCCCGGTCGAGTACGTGGACGGCGCGTCCCGCGTGGGCGTGGTGATCGGCCTGATGTGGGGCATGTTCAGCGTGCTGGCCGCGCTGAGCCTGGCCGCGTTCGCGATGGCCCGCAACCGCGTGTTTCTGTGGTTTGGCGCCGTGGTGGTGGCCCTGATGTTCACGCAGCTGGTGCTGATCGGCTATGGCGGCTGGCGCATCTGGCCGGGCAGTGCACACCTCAACCAGGTCATGGCCTGGGTCTCGTCCGCACTGAGCCTGGCCGCGGGCGCCTGGTTCTGCGCCCACGCCAGTTACGCCCGAAGCGGCCACCCAGTCGTCTACCGGTTGCTGGTCGCCATCACCGCAGGCAGCCTTCTCATGGCCGGCCTGATGGCGATCGACCGGAACTTCATTTCGCACGACCTGCGCAATCTGTGGCTGGCGCTCGCCACCGTGTCGATTCTCGGCAGCCTGGTGTGGATGTCCCTGCGCGGGCAGGCGTGGAACCTGCTGTTGCTGCTGGGTACCGCGCCCATTGGGCTGGCAGCGCTGGCACGGCTTTCCTACAACGCCGGCTGGGTGATGAACATCGAAGCGGCACAGGCGGCGGGCGTGCTGTCGGCCATGGTCGGCCTGCTGTGGATCTTTTTTGTGCTGGCATGGCGCAGCCGGGCGGCACTGTTTTCCACCCATCGCGGTGCCGCCCTCGCAACTTATGACCCGGCCAGCGGGCTGATGCTGCCGCGGGTGATCGACAGCCGGCTCGGGCAGATGCTGCTGCGCGCCCAGCGCAGGCGCGCCGAATGCGGCATTGTGATGTTGAGCTGGCTGAACCAGTTGCCGAGTCCCGACGAATTGAGTGACCAGAAACGCAGCACCTCACTTTCGCGCATCGGCGAAATCCTGAGACGGGCCGCGCGCGACATGGACACGGTGGTCCGTTACGAAGAAAACCTCTTCCTGATGCTGATTGAAGGCCCGGTCAACCGCGAAGCTGTCTCCGAGATCTCCACCAAGGTCCTGGCCGACTGCATCCGCCTGTCGGACAAGCTCGATGACCCCAACGCATTCAACCTGCACATCGCCATATGGCACGGCACGCCGGGGGCCCAGACCGGACAGCAAATCATCGACAGCCTCCAGACCCGCCTGCGGCGAATGAGTTCAGGACCGAAGCGCTATGTCCAGTTCATCGATTCAGCCGGCGAGCCGGCAAGTATTCCGTCAGAGGACAGCATCCGCCGGGAAGACCTGGTGGCCAAAATCAATGCCATCGAAACCTCGCACCCGGCCCTGCATGGCGACAAGCTGGCGCCGCGGCGGGTACCGGTACGCTCGGTATAGAACCCGCCGTATTCACGGTGCGGGCAAGGGCAGCGCGGTTTTGTAGCGCACCTGCTTGAGCGCAAAGCTCGAGCGGATTTTTTCAATGCCCGGAATCGGCGTGAGCTGCTCGAGAATGAATTTTTCGAGCGCCGCGATATCGGCCACGGCAACGCGGATCAGGTAGTCGCTGTCACCCGTCATCAGGTAACACTCCATGACTTCGTCATGCTCGACGATGCGCTGCTCGAACGCGGCCAGCGAGTCCTTGTTCTGCGAGCGCAGGCTGATCGAAATGAACACGCTCAAACCCAGGCCCAGCGCCGCCGCACTGGCAATCGCCACATAACGGTCGATCACCTTGGCCGCCTCCAGCGCCTTGACCCGGGCCAGACAAGGCGAGGGGCTCAAATGCACCCGCCTGGCCAGCTCCACATTGGAGAGGGAACCATCGCGCTGTAATTCGCCGAGTATCCGTAAATCGAGTGCATCCAGCTTCATGATGTTTTATTTCGACAATTTGAAGCATTTTATGCCGTCAAATATACTTCTTGCGACGTCTTTTAACAGCTCATGTTGAGCCGGGAGGCCTATATTGACAGGCATGAATGCCTCCGTTCCCCTCCACGCCCTGCTGTCCACCGACATGAACGCCCCCGACTCCGATCCGCAGGAAACCGCCGAATGGCGCGAAGCCTTTGTTGCGCTGGCCGCAACCCAGGGCCCGGCCCGCGCGCGCTACCTGCTCAATGAACTGGCCCGCCTCGCACGCGAGCAGCGCATCGGCTGGAAGCCCGAACTCGCCACGCCTTACGTCAACACCGTGGGCGTCAACGAACAGCCGGTGTTTCCGGGCGACCTTGCGCTGGAGGAACGGCTGGCCTCGCTGATGCGCTGGAACGCGCTGGCCATGGTGGTGCGCGCTAACCAGGCCGAGTCGGGCGGCTCTAGCGAACTTGGCGGCCACATCGCCAGCTATGCCAGCGCGGCGGATCTGTTCGAAACCGGCTTCAACCACTTCTTTCATGCACGTGAAGGGCTCGGTGATGGCCAGCACCGCGGCGACCTGGTTTTTTTCCAGCCACACAGCGCGCCCGGCGTGTATGCCCGCGCCTACCTCGAAGGCCGGCTGAACGAGAAGGATCTGGGGTTTTACCGCCAGGAGCTCTCGGCGGCGACGCAAGGCGCGCAAGGCCTCTCGAGCTACCCGCACCCCTACCTGATGCCGGACTTCTGGCAGTTCCCGACCGGCTCCATGGGGATCGGTCCGATCAGTTCGATCTACCACGCGCGCTTCATGCGTTACCTCACGCACCGCCGCCTGCTGGATTGCGCCGGAAGAAAAGTCTGGGGCGTGTTCGGCGACGGCGAGATGGATGAGCCCGAATCGATGAGCGCGCTGACACTGGCCGCGCGTGAAGGACTGGACAACCTGGCCTGGGTCGTCAACTGCAACCTCCAGCGGCTCGACGGGCCGGTACGCGGCAACGGCCGCATCATCGACGAGCTGGAGAAACTGTTTGCCGGCGCGGGCTGGAACGTCATCAAGCTGGTCTGGGGCAG
>CAZIYA010000176.1:0-7773 GCA_964543355.1 uncultured Polaromonas sp. | reverse complement strand
CGAGCGCAGCACACACGGCCAAAGGAAGCTCCCCGCCATCGCCCAGGGGGGCGAGGGAGGGCGGGGGGAGGGAGTGGGGAGTTGCGCCCACTGTCCAAGGCAAACCGCAGGCGCAGCGTGATGCCGCTGATCTGAAAGAAAAAGCTGAATCAGACGGGGAGGCGACCTACGCGGCGCTTCCCTCGGCATCCACAGGAGCAGCTTCCCTGACCAGGTTGTCCAGCGCATGCGCCACCACGCCGTGGGTTTCGACCGGGCGCAGCAGGCGGTCCTTGATCAGGCGAATGCAGCTGCGTTTGGTCATGGAGTGCGGCTGGCCACCGTGGCTGACGAACATGAACAGGGTGCCGCGGTTGCTGGCCCAGATCAGCTGCGCGCGCAGCCAGCTGCGTTTGGAGTAGAGGTCCACCCAGCTGCCTTCGCGCAGGCCCATCAACACCTCTTCGGCCTTGTGTTTGTCATCGTCGCTGCTGGATGCCGGTGGCGTGTCGCTATCGCCATCACCGTCGTCCGGCGCCTCGGAGGAGGGTTCGTCGTCGGGTGTGGCGCTCAGTTCTGCCGGCCCCGAGGGCAAGGTGTCTTCAAAGCCGGCCTTGTCGAGTTCCTGGGGGGCCAGCCAGGGCTGGCCTGCGGCCTTGGCTTTGCGCTGCTCGGGTGTGGCCGGCAGGATGTCACTGAGGTCGGATGATTCGGTTTCGGCCAGCGCGGCTTCCAGTGGCGCCTGGTCGGATTCGACCGCATCGCGCCGGCTGCGCACGCGGCGCAGCCTGAGCACCGGACGGTGCAGCTTTTCCACGGCGCTGAAGAAAGCCTCGGTTTCGCGCGGGTCCAGCCCCAGCGACGCCAGCCCGGTGTGCAGTTTGCCGAGCAGGCCGGGAATCATGGTGATGAGTTTGCCCGGGCGCTTGAGCGTGGCCTCGCGCTTGACGCTCCACAGCAGATCGGTGACCAGTGAGCCGTAGCCTTCGGGGTCGATCTGGCGCGCGGTGTCGGTCAGCCGGGCATGCGCCATCACCAGTGCCCAGGGGCCGAACAGGAAGTCCAGCACCACACCGGGCACCCCCTCCAGGTCGGCGCGCAGGCTCATGTCAAAGGCAATCTGGTCGGCCTGCGCCTGCCGCTCCTCGGCAAACTGCATGGCCTGGCGGATGTTGCTGCGCTGCGACTGCTCGTGCTGGTCCTGCTCGTCCCACAGGTTCTGGAGTTCGGTCAGCGCGGCGCCGAAAGGCTTCGCATCTTCAATCTCCAGGGCATTGAGGGCATTGAAGGCCTCGGTGACCGAATGGAAAAAGATGTCGAACTGCGGGTTGTGTTCGTCGTTGTACTTGAAACTGCGCTGAGCCACGCGCTCCATCAGGCGGCGCCCGGGGTGGCTTTCCTCGCTGAAAAAACGCGGGTCCACCATGGCCAGGCGCAGCAGCGAAGGTTCCAGCGCCACGATGGCCTCGCGCACCGGCACCAGCAGGCGCGGGTCCTGCGCCACCTGGTTCACCAGCTTTTTCACTACCTCCATGCCCAGTACCTGGCCGACACGGGTGGCGTCTTTTTTCAGCTGCGTGCGCACCAGTGCGCGCTCACGCGCGCGGCCGTAAACGCCCCAGACCTGCGAGCTGAGCTGGCTCAGCACATCCACAATGCGCGACGGGCCGCCCGGCCCTTCCTCCCAGGCCTCCGGCTCTTCCCAGGCGTCGGTGGCTGGCAGTGTCGGCCGGCGGGGGTCGCTGCGGGTGCCGTGGTAGCCGTGGTCGGTGTCGTCACCGCCGCCGGGTTGCGGCTGGGGCTGGGGCTGCAGGGCTGCGTGCGCCGAATCCGACGTGGCTTTCAGCGCAATCAGCTCTTCTTCAATGGTGGCGTAGTAGGACGGCGCCAGGCCATGGTTGGCATTGCTGCCGCCGCGAAACAGGAAATCCTGGAACAGCGCGTCCTTGACCTCGTAGTTGGAGAGGTCCGCATACTGCGACGGGACTCTGGCGATGGGCTCGTCCGAGACATAACCGATGGGGCCACCTTCCGTTGCGTCCTCGTCACCCTCGCCGCCAGGTTCGCCATTGGCAGCTCCCGGCGTAGCCGTGCCAGCGGCCCGACCCGGTATTTTGCCGGTGCTGGCCGGCGTCTGCAGCACGCGGTAGCTGGCGGCCCGCACCTGGGCCAGCTCCAGCATGTTGATCAACCGCTCATACAGCCGCTTGAGTTCACGGCCCAGCGGTTCAGCCAGGTGTTTGATCCACAGGGCGTGGATGGCCGGCGCCACCGGCGCACTGGCCAGGAGGGCGCGCAAGGTCTGTGCGTACACCTCGGGCCGCACCGGGTTGAACTCGGGGCTGACATTGACCAGCCCCTGCGCCGAACTCATCAGGCTATCCAGCTCGGCGAGCACCTGCTCGACCACGGGCACCACCTGCTGCAACAGCCGTGAAGATTCGATGCCTTCCTCGACCTCGGTGTCATCCACCAGCGAAAACATGTCGGCGCCGGCCAGGGCAGGTGCGACCGCGCGGGAGACGGGCACCACACCCGGTGTGGCCAGGTGGGCTGGCCGGTTGAAGGCTGCCAGCAGGTCGATCGGGTATTGCGTGCACCAGCCGTTGCGAAAACGCAGGAGTTCGCGCCAGGCCAGGCCCAGCTCGTCCCGTTCGACAGCCTTCATGCTTTGGGTCTCGGCCACCTGAAGCGCCGCCACCGCATGGTCCATGCAGCGTTCGAGCGCGGGTTTGGCGGCCGTGGCGGCTTCCTGCAGACAGCGATGAAAAACGTCGGCTTGCAATGCCATAGGGGGAGGCTAGGTCGGTAATTGAATGAAGTGGAAAAACACGTCAAGCGGAATTTTTGGGAAAAAATTCCGGCTTGACCGACCGTGAAGTGTGGGCTGAAGTCGCCGCCAGCTGCAAGAACGGGCGAAGTATCTTGTAACGATTTCTAACTAACCCGGGATCAAAGAGACGCTACTTACATCCGGACGAGAGCAACCATGCCTCACGGCCGTCTGCCGGGGCGGCGCGATGGGTCGCCGGCAGACATGCCCGTACCGGGCAACAGCCCAAATCCTGTGCGCGTCGGATGCTATGGTTTGTATAGCGACCACAGACGGGGTGGCTTCCGGGCAGTATCTGCCGGCCCATGCGCAGACAATGCGCGCCGGAAGGCCGTCAGTGACCTGGACCACAACAAACCGTTGCAGTTTGTCGCGGCCCCGGGGCCGTCACGCCTGCCCGCCGTGCCGGGTCGCCCGAAGGCCGCTTGCCGCCGTCGGGCCGGTTTGGCAGTTCCAGAAAGGAACAAAGCCGGGGCGCGTCGGGTCGAACCTTGTGCAGCGGCTTTCCTTCCCGCTGTCAGGAGGTGTAATCATGGAGCAAGTGAAACACTGGCAAGACCCGGTGAATGCCTTGTTGGGTCTTTGGGTCCTTCTTTCGCCTTGGGCACTGGGTTTTCAGGATGACAGGGTGATCATGCTGAATGCGGTCATCGTCGGCGCGGCGCTGGTCGCCGTGGCGCTGGGGGCAATCTTTGTACCGCGTGCATGGGAAGAGTGGACGGAGGGGACGCTCGGCCTCTGGCTGCTCGTCTCGCCATGGGGCCTTGGGTTCAACACGCACGAGCAGGCCATGCTGAACGCCGTGATTGCCGGCATGGCCATTGTCGTGCTGGCCTTGTGGACATTGCTGACCGACAAGGACTACAGCGGCTGGACACGCGACTGGACCGTCCACTGAGCCGTGGCGGTTTGCCGGCCCTGGGCTGGCCAAGGCGTTTAGCCGGGTGATGCAGAGCGCAGGTTAGCGTTAACATCTCCGGGTGAAAACACCGCCAACCAGCCCTGAAAAGAACCGCCGGGCCGCTCGTCCCGGCACGGGCGGCATCACCCTGGCCGACGTTGCCAGGCTGGCCGGCGTTTCGGCCATCACGGTGTCGCGGGCGCTCAACACGCCGGCGGCCGTTTCACCGCACACCCTGGAACGGGTGCGGGGTGCGATCTCGCGCAGCGGTTATGTCCCTAACCTGGTGGCCGGCGGCCTGGCGTCCAACCGCAGCCGGCTGGTGGCGGCGCTCGTACCCACCATTGCCGGGCCTGTTTTCCTGGAAACCATCCAGGCGCTGACCGATGCGCTGGCCGAAGGGGGTTGCCAGCTGATGCTGGGGCAAAGCGGTTACACCGGGCTGCGCGAAGACGCGCTGATCGACGCGATCGTCGGGCGCCGGCCCGACGGGATTGTGCTGACCGGCATCATGCATTCGGCCGAAGCACGGCGCAAGCTGCTGGCCTGCGGCATCCCGGTGGTTGAAACCTGGGATCTCACGCCCACGCCGATCGACATGATTGTCGGGTTTTCCCACGAGAAAGTTGGCCGCGCGGTGGCCGATTTCATTTACGAACAGGGGCACCGCCACCCGGCCATCGTGACGGCGGACGACCACCGCGCCGGCCTGCGCCGGGCTGGTTTTGAGCAGCGCCTGCGCGAACTGGGCCTGGGACCCGCCGCGGCCTGCGTGGTGCCCGCGCCATCGTCGCTGGGCAATGGGCGCGCCGGCTGGGCCGAACTGCGCAAGCAGGACCAGCGCATCGACGTGGTGGTCTGCAGCTCCGACATGCTGGCCCATGGCGTGATGACCGAAGTGCAGGCTGCCGGCATGGCTGTGCCTGACGATGTGGCGGTGATGGGTTTTGGCGACATGCCGTTTGCCAGCCATACCCACCCGCCCCTCAGCACGGTGCGGGTGGACGGCGCTGAAATTGGCCGGCAGGCGGCGCGTTTCATCCTCGACCGGGTCGAAAACCGCGACCCCGGCCCCAGGGTCCGCGATCTCGGGTTTTCCATAGTCAAAAGAGCCAGCGTCTAGCTTGACGTCTTCCGGGCGGTGTCGTTAACATCTAATTGTTAGCGCTAACATAATGCAGGCCAAACCCGGCCTGCTGTTCATTCTTGTCAAAAAAAGGGCGTGTCGCGCCTATCCACTGGAGACTTCCATGACCATCCGTCCTACCCGCCGTGCCGCCCTCCAGGGCCTGGCCGGTTTCAGCCTGGCGACCATGCTGCCCCTGCCGCTGCGCGCCCAGGGTACGTCACCGGCCACGCCCGGCTGGCCGACCAAACCCATTGCCTACATCGTGCCGTTTACACCCGGGGGTTCGACCGATGTCATCGGCCGCACCCTCGCGCAGAAACTGGCCGAGGTGCTGGGCCAGCCGGTGGTGGTGGACAACAAGCCTGGAGCCGCTGGCGCGGTCGGCGCGACGGCGGCGGCCCGCGCCAAACCCGACGGCTACACCCTGTTCGGCGGCACCATCAGCACCCACGCCATCAACGCCAGCCTGTACAAAAACCTGCCCTACGACCCGGTCAAGGACTTTGAACCCGTGGCGCTGGTGGCCATGCTGCCCAACGTGTTGATCGTCAACCCCGAGCTCGGCGTCAACTCGGTGGCGGAGCTGGTCGCGCTGCTCAAGCGCGACCCCAGCAAGCGCAGTTTTGCCTCGTCCGGCGCCGGCACCTCCACCCATCTGGCCGGCGAAATGTTTGCCGACCTGATTGGTGTGCCGTTGACGCACATTGCCTACAAGGGCACGCCGCCCGCCATGATGGACGTGTCCTCCGGCCAGGTGCCTTTCATGTTTGACCAGATGACGGCCGCGGTGTCGCTGGTGCAGGCGGGCAAGCTCAAGCTGCTGGCCGTCACCACCGGCAAACGCATCGCACTGGCGCCCCAACTGCCGACCATGATGGAGTCCGGCGTGCCGAAGTTCGAGATGTCGTCCTGGCAGGCTGTCTACGCACCCAAAGGCACGCCGCAATCCATCGTGCAGCGGCTCAACGCCGAGATCGTCAAGATCCTGAAGACGCCCGATGTGGTGGCCAAGCTCAACGGCCAGCTCGGCATGGAAATCATCGGCAGTTCACCCGAAGAACTCGCCGCGCACATGAAAACAGAGATCGCCCGCTGGGCCGACCTGGTCAAAAAATCCGGAGCGACGGCCAGCTGACATGAGAAAAGACATTCGAATCGCGCAGGTGCGCATCACGCCGATTGCGTTCCGCGATGGCCCGCTTCTCAACGCCAGCGGCATTCACGAACCCTGGGCCCTGCGCAGCATTGTTGAAATCGAAACTTCGGATGGCCGGGTCGGCATCGCGGAAACCTATGGCGACGAGCCCATGGTCAAGGTGCTGGAGCAGGCCCGGGCTCTGGTGATGGGGCTGTCACCGTTTGACTTGAACGTGATGGAAGAAAACGTGCGCGCCGCCATCAAACCGGGCCACAAGGCCGACGGCAGCGTGCAGTTTGAACTCGCCCCCGGCTCGCACACCGCCAAGAACGCCGACAAGGTCATCAGCGCGATGGAAGTCGCCATGCTCGACCTGCAGGGGCAGATTCTGGGCCTGCCCATTTGCGATTTGCTCGGTGGTGCGGTGCGCGACGAGGTGCCCTACAGCGCCTACCTGTTCTACAAATACGCCGAACACGCCGGCAAGCCCTATGCACCTGACGCATGGGGCGAGGCCGTCACGCCGGAGCAGGTGGTGAAGCAGGCGCAGCGCATGGTGGACCTGTACGGCTTCAAGAGCATCAAGCTCAAGGGCGGCGTCTTTCCGCCGGACCAGGAAATTGCCGCGATGAAAGCGCTGGCCAAAGCCTTCCCCGGCGTACCCCTGCGGCTGGACCCGAACGCCAACTGGTCGCTGGAGACCAGCATCGCCGCGGCGAAGGAGCTTGACGACCTGCTGGAATATTACGAAGACCCGGCCCCCGGTCAGGAAGCCATGGCCGAACTGGCCAGGCACTGCCGCGCGCCGCTGGCCACCAACATGTGTGTCACCACCATGGAGGAGTTCAGGCGCAACGCCTCCACGCATGCGGTGAATATCCTGCTGTCAGACCACCACTACTGGGGCGGCCTGCGCGCCACTGCCGCACTCGCGCGCATGTGCAGCGTCTTCGGCATGGGCATGTCCATGCATTCCAACTCGCACCTCGGCATCAGCCTGATGGCCATGACGCACGCCGCCGCTGCGATTCCCAACCTTACCTATGCCTGCGACACGCACTACCCCTGGCAGGAAGAAGAAGTCATCAAAGGCGGCCGCATCGCCTTTCATGAAGGTTCGGTCAAGGTGCCGACCACGCCAGGTCTGGGTGTGGAGCTAGATTACGTGCAGCTGAAAAAGCTGCATCAGCAGTACCTCGATTGCGGCGTGCGCAACCGCAACGACCTGGCCCAGATGCGCAAGTACGACCCGGGGTTTTCCGGCGTGAGCCCGCGTTACTGACGCTCTGGCAGCGCGTCAACAGGAGCCTCAGCTGACGGAAATTCAAGGCCCGGGCAGCAAACGCCATTCGGGCCACTTCATCAAGCTAAATGCGTCACGGGCCCAATAAACACGGGCGTAACCAGCTATGAATTCAATAGCGACTGATTCAGGCGCCGGCCTTGACCTTCAGCCGCCAGGCATGCAGCAACGGCTCGGTGTAGCCGCTCGGCTGCTCCAGGCCCTTGAAGACCAGGTCGCAGGCGGCCTTGTAGGCGGCCGAGGTTTCGAAGTTGCCGGCCATCTTTTTGTACAGTGGGTCGCCGGCGTTTTGTCCGTCCACGACGGCGGCCATGCGTTCAAAGGTTTCCTTCACCTGCGCCTTCGTGACCACGCCGTGCAGCAGCCAGTTGGCGATGTGCTGGCTGGAGATGCGCAGCGTGGCGCGGTCTTCCATCAGGCCGACGTTGTGGATGTCGGGCACCTTGGAACAGCCCACACCCTGGTCGATCCAGCGCACCACATAGCCGAG
>CAZIYA010000175.1:0-7863 GCA_964543355.1 uncultured Polaromonas sp. | reverse complement strand
GCTGGGCAACCTGTTCTGGGTGATTGCCTACGACACCGAATACGCGATGGTGGACCGCGACGACGACCTCAGGATCGGCATGAAAACCTCGGCCATCACGCTGGGCCGTTTCGACGTGGCCGCTGTCATGGCGAGTTACCTGGCTTACCTGTCGATATGGGCCTGGGCCCTTGTGGCTACTCCGCAGCCCGTTATTTATTTCATGGCTATTGGTCTGGCGCTGGCGCAGGCCCTGTGGCATGGCTGGCTGATCCGCAAGCGCGGGCGCGACGACTGCTTCAAGGCTTTTCGCCTGAACCACTGGCTGGGTTTCACGGTGTTTGCCGGCATTGCGCTGTCGTATGCGCTGGCCGGTGTGTAACGGCTTGTTGGTGATTTGCTATTAAAAGAGTAGCTGGTGGCGCCCGTGTAATAAGGGCTAAAGCCTGATTTTGTTCAAGGAGCTCAGGCCGTGCCAAACTCGTCACCGAGTTCCGAGGCGCGCCGCCGGGCGGCGTGCATGGCGCGCATGAACTGCTGCTTGATGTTGTCCTGTTCCATGGAAGTCAGGGCCGCGTAGGTGGTGCCGCCCTTGGAAGTGACCCGGGCGCGCAGGATCTCCGGCGGCTCGTCCGACGAGCGCGCCAGTTCTGCCGCGCCGACAAAGGTGCCCACCGCCAGCTTGTGGGCCTGATCACGGCTGAGCCCCATGTCCACACCGGCCTGCACCATGGCTTCAATGAAATAGAACACATAGGCCGGGCCGGATCCCGAGAGGGCAGTCACGGCGTCGAGGTGTTTTTCGTCGTCCAGCCAGACGAAGTCGCCGGTGGTGTGGATCACGCGCTCGACGGCCAGGCGGTCATCGGCGCTGACTGCGGGCCGCGCGAACAGGGCTGTGATGCCTTTGCCAATTAGCGCGGGCGTGTTCGGCATGGAGCGCACCACACGCTGGGTGTCCAGCCAGCGTGCGATGCTGTCCGAGCGGATGCCGGCCGCCACGCTCAGATGCAGGGCGGTCTTGGTGTGAAAGCGGGTGAGCAGGGCGGCGTCCTTGAAGGTCTGCGGCTTGACGGCCCAGACCACCAGGGTGGCGCTGGCCAGCGATTCGCCGGGGCTTTCATTCACCTGCACGCCAAACTGCTTCCTGAGTTTGGCCCGCTGTTCCGCCCAGGGTTCCACCACCTGGATCTGGCCGGCGGTCAGGCCGCGCTTGAGCAGGCCGCCAATGATGGCGCTGGCCATGTTGCCGCCGCCGATGAAGGCGATGGCGCTTGTGTCTGGGTGAAGGGGTGAAGTCATGAATGCTCAGTCAAAAAATTCAAAAGCCAGCCATTGGGTGATTTGCCGCGAATTGAAATTGTCGTCGCTAATGAAGTGGAGGCTGCGGCTGCCGTTGGGAAGCCGCGGGCCCCAGCTCATGCCCTCGGTATTGTCCAGGCGGGCCAGCCGGTGGCCGGGGCCGGCGCCGGTGAAGGCCGAAAAATCGGCCAGTAGCAGCTTGGCAACCGGCTGGTAGGCGCCGGGCTGCAGCGCCGGGATATTCAGCGTGTCCGTCCCCTCACGGGTGTCGATCAGGTAAAGGCGCAGCGAATTGCCCGTGAGGGCATCGTGCCCCGCCATGTAGGCCCGCTCCAGCACCAACATGCGGTCGGCATCGAACATCAGGATTTCAGTGACGCCGTTGTCGGCATGGGTGGCCGGCGCGACAGGTGCGCGCGGAATGGCGTCGGGCACGTAGGCTATTTGCCGCACGATCTGCCCGGTAGTCAGGTCCAGCTGGGTGAAGCGGCACGGCCCGCCGGCTGCCTGTACGGTAGGCGGCTGGCCGTCCTGGCGCAGGGCGCCTTCCATGGCGATCCAGGCGCGGCTGCCGTCCGGGCTCAAGGCCAGGCCTTCCAGCGCCAGATTGATGCGCGGCCCCTGGGTGAGGTGAAAGTCAAACATGGCTGGCAGCGCAAATTCGCGCACCAGCGTGCCGTCAGCGCGGCTTTCACGCAGCGCCGGTGCGGCTCCCGTCAACGCATGCCCCTCACTGGTCCACAACAGCGTCTGGCTGGCCGGGCGCCAGCGGATCCCTTCCGGGTCGGGAACCTGGATGCCTCGCAATGCTGCGGGATACGTGCTGCCATCGGCTTGGCGCAGGGTGGTGACGCCCGTCAGGACGGGCTCACCCAGCCGATCCGCCTCAAACGGAAGGCGTGCGGTGTAAAACCGCGCCGGGTTGATGTTCGAGCCATCATCACTGAGCAGGTAGTACAGGCCGCTGGCCTCGTCGTAGTCGATGCCCGACAGGCCGCCGACGGTGGTTCCCTGAAACTGGAGCCTGTGAGGCAGCCGGGTCTCGCCGATGAGGCGCAGGCGGGAGCGCGGTGGCGCCGAGGATGCCAGCGCCGGCTTGGCGGGTGCAAGGCCCGCCAGACCCAGCGTTGCGGCGGCGCCGTAGCGCAGCAGCCGGCGCCGTGTCAGTTCATACGCGGCTGTCGCGGGTTGGTGCGGCGAGGGCATGAAGCGAGTTTAGGCTCGCCGGGCGGTACGGGTTGTGACACGGGGACAGGAAATGGACCTCCGCCGGCGCTGGCTTACAGCGCGACTGTTTGCCGCACCGCGTGTTCCCATTGCGCCATCAGGCCGGCCGCGCGGTCGGCGCTCAAGGTGGGCAAAAACCTGCGCTCCGCTCGCCACATGTCCGACAGTTCGCTGGTGCTGGCGTAGACACCGCTGGACAGGCCGGCCAGGTAGGCGGCGCCGAGCGCCGTGGTTTCGGTGACGGCCGGCCGCACGACGGGGATGCCCAGCAGGTCGGCCTGGAATTGCATCAAAAGGTCGTTGATGCAGGCACCGCCGTCCACCCTGAGTTCCGCCACCGGCGCCGCGCCGGCAGCCACCGCGTCGCGGCTCATGGCCTGCAACAGGGCTGCGCTCTGGTAGGCAATGCTTTCCAGCGCAGCTCGCGCAATGTGGGCCACCGTGGTGCCGCGCGTCAGGCCGGTGATGGTGCCGCGCGCATCGGGTTTCCAGTAGGGGGCGCCCAGGCCGGTGAAGGCCGGCACCATCATGACGCCGCCGGAGTCCGGAACGCTCTGCGCCAGCGCCTGCACTTCGCCGCTGCCCTGGATGGCATGCAGGCCATCGCGCAGCCACTGCACGACGGCACCGCCGACGAATACGCTGCCTTCGAAGGCGAATTCGGTCTGCTGCGTGACTTGCGCCGCGCTGGTGGTGAGAAGGCCGTTGTGCGACGTCTGGAACTTGTTGCCTGTATGCATCAGCAAAAAGCAACCCGTGCCATAGGTGTTTTTGGCCATGCCCTCCTTGAAGCAGGCCTGGCCGAACAGCGCGCTCTGCTGGTCGCCCGCCACGCCACCAATCGGGACGGCTGCGCCCAGCAGGTCCGGCTGCACGTCGCCGTAATGCGTGCTGGAGGGCAGGACCCGGGGCATCAGCTTCTCTGGAATGTCCAGCAGGGCCAGCAGGTCGGCGTCCCAGCTGTTGGTGTGCACATTGAACAGCATGGTGCGCGAGGCATTGGTCACGTCAGTGGCGTGGAGGGTACCGCCGGTGAGCTGCCACATCAGCCAGCTGTCGATGGTGCCGAAAGCAAGTTCGCCGCGTGCCGCCTGTTGCCGCGCCTGCGGTACGTTGTCGAGCAGCCACTTGAGTTTGGTGCCGGAGAAATAGGCATCGACCAGCAGCCCGGTTTTGGCCTGGATCAGGTCGGCTTTGCCATCCTCGCGCAATTGCGCGCAGGTGGCTTCAGCGCGCCTGTCCTGCCAGACGATGGCGTGGTGGATGGGCTGGCCTGTCTTGCGGTTCCAGACCACGGTGGTTTCGCGCTGGTTGGTGATGCCCAGCGCACGGATGTCGCCGGCTTTGAGGTTTGCCTTGGCCAGGGCTTCACGCGCGGTGGCCAGCTGGGTGCGCCAGATCTCCATGGGGTCATGTTCGACCCAACCCGGCTTGGGGTAGATCTGCGGCAGTTCCTGCTGCGCCAGAGCCACGATATGGCCGTTTTCGTCAAACACGATGCTGCGGGAGCTGGAGGTGCCCTGATCCAGGGCGAGCAGGTAAGTCATTGGCGTCGAAATCTGGGTGGGGGAGTGAAGCTCAGGGGTGGGCCACGTCGCAGCTTACGCCAGCTTCGGCCAGCAGTGCGGGAAAGGGCTCGGGCGGCGGCTGGTCGGTGAACAGCCGGTCGATTTGCGACAAGGTGGCGAGCTCGACCATGGCGGGCCGGTTGAACTTGCTGCTGTCGGCGGCAAGCCAGACTTCGCGCGCATGCTCGATGATGGTTTGCGCCACCTTGACTTCGCGGTAGTCGAAGTCGCGCAGCGAGCCGTCGCCTTCAATGCCCGAAATGCCGATCAGCGCAATGTCCACCCGGAACTGGCGGATGAAGTCAACGGCTGCCTCGCCCACGATGCCGCGGTCGCGCGCGCGCACGACGCCGCCGGCCACGATGACCTCACAGTCCGGGTTGCCGCTCAGGATGGCAGCGACGTTGAGGTTGTTGGTGATGACGCGCAGGCCTTTGTGATGCATTAGCGCCCGGGCAATGGCCTCGGTAGTGGTGCCGATGTTGAGGATCAGCGAGCAGTTGTCCGGCACTTCTGCCGCGACGGCCAGCGCAATACGCGCCTTGCCATCGGCGTTGAGGTTTTCACGCTGGCGGTGCGCCAGGTTTTCAATGGTCGAGCTTGGAACACGCACGCCGCCGTGAAAACGTGTCAGCAGGCCGGCTTCCGCCAGGCGCTGTACATCCCGGCGCACCGTCTGCAAGGTGACCTCCAGCGTGTCGGCGAGTTGTTCAACAGTGACGGAACCGCGGGCGCGGACGACGTCGAGGAGTTTGAGTTGCCGGGGATTGGAGTTCACGCGTGCTTCAGGTCGGTATTCAGGTCTGTAGGTCACACGACTGTATATCGAAACAAAAAGAAACAAATCAGGGAAATCATGTATTCAAAACGCGTAAAAAGGAAGAAAAATAGAAAAAATACGAACTAAGGTAGACAGAACTTGTACGCATCTCCTTCCCCGGCTCCCACGCGCTCTGTCGCCCGAAAAGGCGTGTGATGCAACTCCTGCTCGACAAGATCAGCAAAAAAGTTGGTCCCGAAACCTGGCTTTATGACATGAGCCTCGCGCCGCGGCCGGGCGAAGTCACGGTGTTGCTGGGTGCCACGCAGGCCGGCAAGACGAGCCTGATGCGGGTGATGGCCGGCCTGGACGTACCCAGCGCGGGCCATGTCCGCGTGGATGGCGTCGATGTGACCGGCATGGCGGTGCGCGAGCGCAACGTGGCCATGGTCTACCAGCAGTTCATCAACTACCCCTCGCTCAAGGTGGCCGACAACATCGCTTCGCCGCTCAAGCTGCGCGGCGAAAAAAACATAACCCAGCGGGTGCGCGAGATTGCCGGGCGCCTGCATATCGACATGTTCCTGGACCGCTACCCGGCTGAGCTGTCCGGTGGGCAGCAGCAGCGCGTTGCGCTGGCGCGCGCACTCGCGAAAGGTGCGCCCCTGATGTTGCTTGACGAACCGCTGGTCAACCTGGACTACAAGTTGCGCGAAGAGCTGCGCGAGGAGCTGACGCAGCTGTTTGCGGTCGGGGATTCAACGGTGATTTATGCGACCACCGAGCCCGGTGAAGCCTTGTTGTTGGGCGGCTATACGGCGGTTCTGGATGGCGGGGAACTGCTGCAGTACGGCCCGACGGCGGAGGTGTTTCATGCGCCGAAGTCGCTGCGTGTCGCTCGCGCCTTCAGCGACCCGCCCATGAACCTGCTGGCTGCCACGGCCAGCGGACAGGGGGTACAGCTGGTGGGCGGTCCCGAACTGACCATCGCTCTGGCTCCAACTGCATCGCCTGCATTGACTGTCGGCGTGCGCGCCAGTGCCTTGCGCGAAACCCGGCGCGATGGCGACATCACGCTGGCCGGCAAGGTCGAGCTGGCAGAAATTTCCGGCTCCGACACCTTTGTGCACGTGAGTACGGGCGTTGGCGAACTCGTGGCCCAGCTCACGGGTGTGCATTACTTCGATCTTGGTGCTGCGATCACGCTGTATCTGCATCCTTCGCAGGCCTATGTGTTTGATGCCGGGGGCGCATTGCTGGTCGCACCACCACGCAAGGGAGGGTACTGACATGGCCTGCATCGACCTGGATCTTGCTCATTCCTACAAGGCGAATCCGCGCGAAGATGCGGACTACGCGCTGCTGCCCCTACAAATGACCTTCGAGGACGGCGGCGCTTACGCGCTGCTGGGCCCTTCGGGTTGCGGCAAGACCACCATGCTCAATGTGATCTCCGGCCTGCTGGCGCCGTCGCAGGGCACGGTGAAGTTCGATGGCAAGGACATGACACATGCGACGCCGCAGGAGCGCAACATTGCGCAGGTGTTCCAGTTCCCTGTCATTTACGACACGATGACGGTGGCTGAAAACCTCGCCTTCCCGCTGCGCAACCGGAAAATGCCGGAAGACCAGATCAAAAAACGTGTCGGGCAGATCGCCGAGATGCTGGAGATGAGTGGCCAGCTGAACCAGCGTGCAGCCGGCCTCGCGGCCGATGCGAAACAGAAGATTTCCCTGGGACGCGGCCTGGTGCGGCCCGATGTCTCGGCGGTTCTTTTCGACGAGCCGTTGACCGTCATCGACCCTCACCTGAAGTGGCAACTGCGCCGCAAGCTCAAGCAGATTCACCACGAGCTCAAGCTCACGCTGATTTATGTCACGCACGACCAGGTGGAGGCGCTGACCTTCGCCCAGCAGGTGGTGGTGATGACCCGCGGCCGCGCTGTGCAGATCGGGTCGGCCGACGCATTGTTCGAGCGGCCGCAGCACACGTTTGTGGGTCATTTCATCGGTTCACCCGGCATGAATTTTTTGCCCGTCCGGGCTGCCGGCGATGCCCTCGATATCGCGGGCCACGCATTGTCCATGCCCGCCGGACGGGAACTGCCGGCCGGCGACTACAAGCTCGGCATACGCCCTGAATATGTCACCCTGGCGGCGGCCGGCGCTGTGGGCGCTGTGCCTGCGAGCGTTGTGCGCGTGCAGGACATCGGCACCCATTTGATGCTGACGGCGACGGTGGGGGAAGGCGCCGTAAAGGTTCGCCTGCATTCCGGCGTAACAGCCCCGCAAGCGGGCGACACCGCCTGGCTGCAGTTGCTCGGCACCCATACCTGTTTCTACAAAAATGAGGAGCTGATCGCATGAGCGCAGCACGAAACCGTTCCAGGCCAGAAAGCGTGGGGACGCCATGAGCACCACCACGAAACCCGTCAACCAGAAAGCATGGCTGCTGGTGTTGCCGGTCATCATCTGTGTGGCCTTCTCGGCCATCCTTCCCCTGATGACGGTGGTCAATTATTCGGTGCAGGACATCATCTCGCCGGAGAGGCGCGTGTTTGTCGGCACCGAATGGTTTGCCGCCGTCATGCGCGACGAGGACCTTCATGCGGCGCTCTGGCGCCAGCTGACGTTCTCATTTGCCGTGCTGGCCGTTGAAATTCCGCTGGGCATCATGCTCGCTCTCTCGATGCCGGCCCAGGGCTGGAAAGCTTCTGCCGTGCTGGTGCTGGTGGCGCTGTCATTGCTGATCCCGTGGAACGTGGTCGGGACCATCTGGCAGATCTACGGCCGCGCAGATATCGGCCTGCTTGGCAGGATGCTGCAGGAAATGGGATTCGATTACAGCTACACCGGCAATGCGCTGCATGCCTGGATCACCGTGCTGATCATGGACGTCTGGCACTGGACACCGTTGGTTGCGCTGCTCTGTTATGCCGGCCTGCGTTCCATCCCGGACGCCTACTACCAGGCCGCACGCATCGACGGGGCCAGCAAATTTGCGGTGTTCCGCTACATCCAGCTGCC
>CAZIYA010000174.1:0-7981 GCA_964543355.1 uncultured Polaromonas sp. | reverse complement strand
AGCTTGTCCAGGCAGCGGCTGCGGTAGGCGTAGGGGCCGACCCAGACGATCTCGACCTCGACGTCCTTGCCGAACTGGCGCTGCAGGCGCTCGCGCACCACGTCTTCACGGCTGACTTCTTCGGGGTTGGCGTTGGGCGCCATCTGGTAGTCGATGCGCCAGACATCGTCGGCCATCAGGTGTTGCCAGACGGCACGGTTTTCGTTGAAAGGCGCTTCTATCCAGGTGTGGCGTTCGACCGGTGGATGTTTGGAAAAACGCACGTCGGCAATACACCAGCGGTCGTCGCCGTTGCGGGTCTGCATGGTGGCACCGGCCCACTGGTGAAAGGGCGTGTGCGAACCGCTGGCGTCAATCACATGTTCGGCTGCTATCTGGTAGCTGCCGGCAGGTGTTTCCACCGTGAGCGTGGCGGCTTCGGCGTTCTGCGAAAAACCGGTCACGCGCGATTTCCAGCGCAGGTCCACATGGCCCAGCTCGTAAATGCGTTCGACCAGGTAACCCTCGATGTAGAACTGCTGGATGTTGATGAAAGGCGGCTGCGTCGAGAGGTTGAAGTTGCTTTGCTGGCGCAGGTCAAAGGAGTACACCTCGTCCTTTCCCGCAAAGGTGCGGCCCACGCTCCATTGCACGCCCTTGGCGGCAATGCGTTCGTAGATGCCGAGCCGGTGGAAGATCTCCAGCGACTTCTGCGTGTAGCAGATGCCGCGCGAGGAGGCACCCTTGACGCCCACGGTGTTGTCTTCGTCCAGCAGCACGGCTTTGACGCCGTAACGTGCCAGCGCGCAGGCCAGGCTCAGGCCGGTGATGCCGCCGCCCACAATGACGACCGGGTGGTGTGTGATTTCTTTCGAATTCAGTTCGGACGGCGCGACAAACGGGTATTCAGGCAGGGCGTAGCCCTTCCCTTTAGTGAACTCGTAGCCGTTGGTGAACGCCGGTGGGGTGTAGGCGGTTTTTGTCTCCAGCATGGCTTTTCGCCCTTTGCGTTGGTTTTTATGAATGATTTACGGCTTTAGCCCTTTAAGGACGGGCGTGAGAAGCTATCAAATAAATAGCGAAACCGGGTTCAGGCCACCGGCCCGCCGCCCACTTCGGGCCTGTCGTTTTGCTGCGGTTTGAGCGCGTCCAGCGCCTTGCCGGCGGCTTTTTCCTTGCGCCACTGCTCCTTGCGCGCTGTCCACTCGGCCAGGCGGGCGTGCGCGGTTTTGCTCTCCTGCAGCATCTGGAACTCATCGGCAAGTTGCGCCGTGAGCTCCAGGCGCACGCCGTTCGGGTCGAAAAAGTAGATGCTCTTGAAGATGTGATGGTCGGTCACGCCCAGCACCTCGATGCCGCCGGCCTCCAGCCGCGCCTTCATGGCTTCCAGGTCGGCCACCGTGTTGACGCGAAACGAGATGTGGTTGACCCACAGCGGTGTGTTCGGCGATGGCAGGGCAGCTTCGTCATTGCCCAGATCGAAAAACGCGATGAAGGAGCCATCCTGCAGGCGGAAGAAAAAGTGGGTGTAGGGGCAGTACTCGCCAGTGCTGGGCACGTGGTCGCTCTGGATGATGTGGTACAGCGGCAGGCCCAGGATGTCCTCATAGAAATGCCGCGTTTCCTCTGCATCCTTGGCGCGGTAGGCGTAGTGGTGCAGTTGCTGGATGGGGGCCGGCGCCGGCAGCAGCGGGGACGCTGCGGAAAACAGGCTGGGGGAGCTCATCAGGGCAGACATGGCAATCTCCAGATTGAAAGGGGGGCATGCATCAGGAACCCGGGCGAGGCGAGGGTCTGAATTCACCTATTCATAATGCGTTTACTATAACGTAACTGCTGACCCGTGCCAAGCACCGCGCTACCGCGCGCAATTCAATTAGTTGAGAATAATTGTCAATTGCAATAAGTTGATAGTTTTCTCCAACTTTTTGTATTGAGCCAAGCAATTAGACCTTGCCCGTCAATGGGGCTATGGTGTTCTGGTCTTTGGCGACAAACGCCGGGGCATGCATGACTTTTACAACCACGAAGGAGATTTCCATGGCTGCTCTCAAAGGCTCCAAGACGGAAGAAAACCTGAAGGCCGCATTTGCCGGCGAATCACAGGCCAACCGCCGTTATCTGTATTTCGCAAACAAGGCTGACGTTGAAGGCCAGCCTGATGTCGCAGCGCTGTTCCGCTCCACCGCGGAAGGCGAAACCGGCCACGCACACGGCCACCTCGAGTGGCTCGAGCAGTGCGGCGACCCGGCCACCGGCATGCCATTTGGCGCCACCCGCCAGAACCTGGCATCCGCCGTTGCAGGCGAGACCCACGAGTACACCGACATGTACCCCGGCATGGCCAAAACCGCTCGTGACGAAGGCCATGACGAAGTGGCCGACTGGTTCGAGACCCTGGCCAAGGCCGAGCGTTCACACGCGAACCGCTATACCAAGGCTTTAGCTGAATTGGTGGACTGACTCACCTCTCGCTATGCCGCGAGGCGTAGCGATTTACGAAAGGGTTCCTGCCCGAACTCTTTCGTAAATCCAACGACAAGAAGAGACAAGTCATGGCCACAGAAGGCAATCTGCAAGCGCCCACCCGTCACGCAATTGACTGGAAGAATCCCGACTATTACAACGAGGAAGCGACCTTCCATGAGATGGAGCGCATCTTCGACATCTGCCATGGATGCCGTCGCTGCGTGAGCCTGTGCGGTGCCTTCCCCACGCTGTTCGATCTGGTGGACGAAAGCAAGACCGGCGAGGTCGATGGGGTGGACAAGAAGGACTACATGAAGGTGGTCGACCAGTGCTACATGTGCGACCTCTGCTACATGACCAAGTGCCCCTATGTGCCGCCGCACGAGTTCAACCTTGACTTTCCGCACACCATGCTGCGCGCCAAGGCCATCAAGTTCAAGAAGGGTGATGTGGGCGCCGGCGAAAAGTTTTTATCGTCCACCGACGTGCATGGCCAGTTTGCCGGCATTCCCATCGTGGTGCAGGTGGCCAACGCGGTGAACAAAACCAGACCGGCGCGCGCCGTGATGGAAAAGGTGTTGGGCGTGGACAAAAATGCCTGGCTGCCCGAACTGGCGACGAAGAAATTCCGGTCCGGCGCGCTGGAGTCACCGCCGCATCCGGTGAAAGACGGCGCCAAGACGCCCGGCAAGGTGGTGATCTATTCCACCTGCTACATCAACTACAACGAGCCCGGCATCGGCCACGACCTGCTCAAGGTGCTGGACCACAACGAAGTGCCTTATGTGCTGGTCGAAAAAGAAAAATGCTGCGGCATGCCCAAGCTGGAGCTTGGCGACCTCGATTCGGTCAACAACAGCAAGGAGGCCAACATCCCGGTGCTGGCCCGTTATGCGCGGGACGGCTTTGCGATCCTGAGCGCTGTGCCCAGCTGCACCCTGATGTTCAAGCAGGAAATCCCGCTGATGTATCCCGATGATGCCGACGTGCAGCTCGTCAAGGAACACATGTGGGACCCGTTCGAGTACCTGATGGCACGCAAGCGCGACGGCCTGCTCAAGACCGAGTTCCCGGTGCCGCTGGGCAAGATCAGCTACCAGATCCCCTGTCACGGCCGGGTGCAGAACATCGGCAAGAAAACCGAGGAAATGCTCAAGATGGTGCCGGGCACCAGCGTGGACACGCACGAACGCTGCTCGGGCCACGCCGGCACTTTCGGCGTGAAGGTGCCCTACCACCAGCAGGCCATGAAAATCGGCAAGCCGCTGTTCAAGGCCATGGCTAGCCACAAGGATGGCGGCCTGCCTGACGTGATCAGCAGCGACTGCCCACTGGGCGGCCACCATATCGCCCAGGGTTTCGAGGTCAACCAGCTCGGGACGCCGCCGCAGAAACACCCGCTGACCCTGGTCCGTACCGCCTACGGACTGAAGTAGCTGCCCAAAGGAAGCGCCATGCAAGTCACCGGAAAAATCACCCGCGACAGCCTCATGTCCCTGGAGGCCTACAGCCAATACCGCAAGGAAAACAAGGCCGCCATCATGGCGCACCGCCAGCTGCGCAGTGTGCATCTGGGCGAGCACATCAATGTGCAGTTCGAGAGCGAAACCAGCATCCGCTATCAGATCCAGGAGATGCTGCGCCTTGAAAAAATCTTTGAAGCAGAGGCCATCGACCAGGAAATCGAAGCTTACGCGCCGCTGGTACCTGAGGGCAGCAACTGGAAGGCGACCATGCTGATCGAGTACCCCGACGTCAACGAACGCAAACGCGAGCTGGCCCGGTTGATAGGCGTGGAAGACCACCTCTTTGTCGAGGTTGAAGGCCACGCCCGGGTGTACGCGATTGCGGACGAAGACATGGACCGGGAAAACGATGAGAAAACCTCGGCCGTGCATTTTGTGCGCTTCGAGCTCGATGCGTCCATGTGTGCGGCGGTCAAGGCCGGTGCCGGCGTCAAGCTCGGCTGCGACCACACCTATTACCCCGCGCATGTGACGATTCCCGCCGAAACCCTGGCCTCGCTAGCGAGCGACCTGCGCTGAACGGGCACCTCCCGGGCATCGGCGGCCCCAGGGTGCCGCGCTGTCGTAAAGTCGGGGATTGCCTTATTTCACTGCGCGCCCTCCCATGCTTTTTTTACTCTCACCCGCGAAATCCCTGGATTTCGAAACACCGCCCCATGTCGCCACCCACACCCAACCCCTGTTCGTCAAACAATCCAGCCAGCTGATCAAGGTACTCAGGGGGAAAACACCTGCGCAGGTGAGTGAGCTGATGTCGCTCTCGGACACGCTGGCCGGCCTGAATGTGGCGCGTTACCAGGCCTGGTCGCCGAAGTTCACCGAAAAGAATGCCAGGCAGGCAGTGCTGGCTTTCAATGGCGACGTGTATGGCGGGCTGGATGCGAGAAGCCTGAAGGCCAAAGAGCTTGACTGGGCGCAAGAGCACGTCTGCATCCTCAGCGGCCTGTATGGCGTGCTGCGCCCGTTGGACCTGATGCAGCCCTATCGGCTGGAGATGGGCACACGGCTAGGCACGGCGCAGGGCAACAACCTTTACCAGTTCTGGGGCAAGCAGATCGCCGGCTACCTCAACGAGCGCGCGGCCGCCGATACATCGCCCGTCATCGTCAACCTGGCCAGCGAGGAGTATTTCAAGGCGGTGGACCGCAAGGCGCTCAAGGCCCGCGTGGTCAGCTGTGTCTTTGAAGAGTTCAGGGGCGGCAAGTACAAGATCATCAGCTTCAACGCCAAACGCGCGCGCGGCCTGATGGCGCGTTACGCCATCGGGAAAAAACTGGCCACGGTCAGGAAGCTCGAAGGCTTCGAGGCCGAAGGCTACCGTTTTGCGCCCGCGGCGTCCGGCCCCGACCGGCTGGTTTTTCGCCGGCACCTGGACGCCTGACCCATGAGCCTTTCCCCGGACCAGCCCCAACGCGTGACGCCCCAGGTGCAGGCCTGGGTACGCACGCAGGCCGGCCTGGGCCACTCGGTGGCCACCATGCTCAAGGCGATGCGGGCTGCAGGCTGGCAAACCGACGTGGCACGCGGTGTCATCGCCGGCACCTTGAAGGCACCCGTGCCGGTGCCGCTGCCCGCCCCGGGTTCTGCCCTGCGGATCGACGCCGGCGACCGGCAGGTCGACGTGCTGATGCAGATGAGCCAGCCGCACATCGTGGTGTTCGGCAATGTGCTCGGCGACGACGAATGCAGCGCCTTGATGGAAGCCGCCAGGCCACGCCTGTCGCGTTCGCTGACCGTGGCCGTCAAGACAGGCGGCGAGGAACTCAACGACGACCGCACCAGCCGGGGCATGTTTTTCACGCGGGGCGAAAATGAGCTGGTGAACCGTATCGAGGCGCGCCTGGCCCGGTTGCTGGACTGGCCGATTGAAAACGGCGAAGGCCTGCAGGTGCTGCAGTATCTGCCGGGAGCCGAGTACAAACCGCATTACGATTATTTCGATCCCGCCGAGTCCGGCACGCCTTCCATCCTGCAGCGCGGCGGGCAGCGGGTCGCGACCCTGATTCTTTACCTCAGCGCGCCGGAAGCCGGCGGTGCAACAGTGTTCCCCGATGTCGGCCTGGAGGTGGCACCGCAGCGCGGCCATGCGGTTTTTTTCAGTTACGACCAGCCGCACGCCTCGACGCTCAGCCTGCATGGCGGCGCGCCGGTGCTGGCGGGGGAAAAATGGGTGGCCACCAAATGGCTGCGTGAAAAAGAGTTTGTGTAACACCCCCGTCCAGGATTTTTTGTCACACCCCTGTCGGACGCTCACTGCGTGTAGTGCCTTCTCCCCTTGCAGGGGACGGCGCCTGCGGCCTGGCGAAGCCAGTTCCGCGGCCCCTGTTGAGGAGTCCGTCTACTCCGCGCTGACAGGGGTGTACATAATCACTGGATGAAAATCAGAGCAAACGGCATCGACATCGAAATCGAAGACACGCATGAGGGCGACGCGACTCGCCGTCCTGTGGTGCTTCTCATCATGGGCCTGGGCATGCAGCTGGTGGCCTGGCCGCCGGCCCTGGTGCAGGCACTGGTGGACGCCGGCTACCGCGTGATCCGC
The DNA here is from genome assembly GCA_964543355.1 of uncultured Polaromonas sp. Lineage (GTDB taxonomy): Bacteria > Pseudomonadota > Gammaproteobacteria > Burkholderiales > Burkholderiaceae_C > Polaromonas. Next base: position 1,465 of record CAZIYA010000174.1, on the reverse strand, counting down.
CTGGACAACCGCGACATCGGCCTGTCGCAGAAATTCGACCACCTGGGCCACCCCAACCTGCTGTGGGAAGGCCTCAAGTACAAGCTGGGGCTCGCCGTGACGGCGCCGTACGGGCTGCACGACATGGCGGCCGATGCGCTGGCCGTGCTGGACGCGCTGGGTGTGCAGAAGGCGCATGTGGTGGGCGTCAGCATGGGCGGCATGATTGCCCAGCGGGTGGCGCTGGCAGCCCCCGAACGTGTGCTGAGCCTGACCAGCGTCATGAGCTCCAGCGGCGCGCGCGGGCTGCCCCAGGCCGAGCCGCGTGTGATGCGTGTGCTGATGAGCCGGCCCGCCGGCAAGGACATCCCCGCGGTGACGGACCATTACGTCAGGCTCTTCAAGGCGATTGGCAGCCCGGGTTTTCCGGTGGACGACGCCGAGCTGCGTGAACGCATCATGTCGGCAGCGCAGCGCGGGTTTCATCCCGCGGGCACGGTGCGGCAGATGGTGGCCATCGCCGCCGACAGCCGGCGCGCTGCCGAACTGGCCAGCCTGCGCCTGCCCACGCTGGTGGTGCATGGCAAGGCTGACCCATTGGTGCCGTTTGCCTGCGGTGAAGACACCGCGCGCCGCATTCCCGGCGCCCGCCTGGTCGGCATCGAGGGCATGGGCCACGACCTGCCCAAAGGCGTGGTTGAACGCCTGCTCGAGCCGCTGATTCCCCACCTCAAGGCTGCGGAGGCCGCATCATGAACACGCCCGACAAATCACAACTCGGCAAGCCCACGCCCTACATCGACCAGTACGACGCCTCGTTGCTGTTTCCCATCCCCCGCGCCGTCAAGCGCGAAGAACTGGGCCTGGGCGAGAACCCGCCTTTTTTCGGGGCCGACATGTGGACCGTGTTCGAGCTGAGCTGGCTGAACCTGCGCGGCAAGCCGCAGGTGGCGCTGGCGCACATCACCGTGCCTTGCGAGTCGCCCAACATCGTCGAGAGCAAGTCTTTCAAGCTGTACCTGGGCAGCTTCAACAACACGCGTTTCCTGGACGCCCGCGAAGTGCGCGAGCGCATTCGCGCCGACTTGAACGCCGTGGTCGGTGCGGGCGTGGGTGTCAAGACGCTGGGGCCGGAGCTGTTCGACCAGGAGCCCGTGCACGAACTCGACGGCCTGAACCTGGACCGGCTCGACGTCGAATGCCAGCACTACACACCGGCGCCCGAGCTGCTGTTTGCCGACCATGAGGAGCCACCGGTCAGCGAGACCTTGGTGTCCAACCTGCTCAAGAGCAACTGCCTGGTGACCGGCCAGCCCGACTGGGGCAGCGTGCAGATCAGTTATTCAGGCGCACCGATCGACCAGGAAGGTCTGCTGCAGTACATCGTGAGTTTTCGCAACCACAACGAGTTTCATGAGCAGTGTGTCGAGCGCATCTTCATGGACATCTGGACGCGCTGCCGGCCGCTCAAGCTCTCCGTCTATGC
>CAZIYA010000173.1:0-7992 GCA_964543355.1 uncultured Polaromonas sp. | reverse complement strand
GATCCCCTGCTACTGGCCGGAATGCAGCCGCGCAACCTGGCGCTGGCCCGGCGCTTGCGGGCGCCTGAACACGTGGTGGTGGATGCCGGGCACAAGGATGGCGTGCGCATGCGCGACTTCGGCCGTTTTGGCGAGATGAATCCGGAAAGTGAGGACGAGGGCGCGGCGACCCGCTCGCTCCTGCTGGAATGCGGCTTTCATGGCGACCTGAGCAGCCGCGTGGTGGCCGAGGACATGTGTGTGCGTTTCCTGCAAGCTGCCGATACGCTGGACGCAGAAGCCCTGCAGCGCACCCTGCCGGAATGGCTGCAAAGTGATGCGCCGCGCCAGTGGGTGCTGGAAGTGACCGGCCCGGTGGTGGCGCGCAGCGACCGGTTTCGTTTTACCCATCCCTTCCAGGGGCTGGAGCTGATCAAGCAGGCCGGCACGGTGATCGGCTGGAACGACAGCGAGCCCGTGACCACGCCCTACGACGACTGCGTACTCGTCATGCCCTCGGTGCGCCAGGCCCGTGCGGGTGTTACCGTGGTGCGCTTCGCGCGACGGCGGCCCTTGTGACCTTGTGCTGCGGCGCCGCCGGACCAGTCGGGCGCCACAACACAATTCACTCGCTATGCTTTTAATAGCTACACGCGCCCGTGCCGCATGGACCAGATGCTGATTTGGTTAATGAGCTACGGTAAAGCGCTTCTGCACGTGCCGCGGCGTCTCGATTTCATCAACAATCGCCACAGCCAGGTCGGCCACTGAAATGCCGGCCGGCTGGTCGCCCTGGCCGGGCAGCAGGTCGTCGGCGCCAAGGCGGTATTGGCCGGTGCGCTCGCCCGGCGCCAGGCCGATCGGGGGCGAGACAAAACTCCAGTCCAGTGTGTTTTCTTTTTTGAGTTCGTTCAATGCTTCGCGGGCGGCCAGCGCGCCCTGCTTGTATTCGGCCGGAAACGGCGGCGTGTCCACCAGCTGCAGGCCGGGGGCCACATACAGGCTGCCGGCACCGCCCACCACCAGCAGGCGTTTGACGCCCGAGGCTTTGACGCCTTCCACAATCGCCCGGCTGGCCTGCAGGTGCAGGTCATGAATCTTCGGCTCGCTCCAGCCCGGGTTGTAGGCGCTGATCACAGCGTCGTGGCCGGTCACGGCTTTGGCCACCTGCGCTGAATCCAGCGCGTCGGCTTTCACCACGGTCAGGCCTGTTTGTGCGGGTAGCTTGGACGGCGTGCGGGCCAGTACGGTGACCTGGTGCCCGCGGCTGAGCAGTTCGGCAAGGACAGGGGAGCCGACAAAACCGGTGGCGCCAATGAGTGCGATGTTCATGAAAAAACTCCTGAAGGTGAAAGAGGTTCCTAGTCTGCTTGCTTCACAAGTTGCTGAATAGATGGCTTAATTGGCTAATACCGTGAAGTACAGCTAATCAATCAGATCAAAAATGGACCAATTCAAACGCATGGCCATCTTTGCCGAGGTGGTGGCAGCCGGTTCTCTGACCGCTGCTGCGCGGCAGCTGGGCATGACACCTTCGGCCGTGAGCCAGCACCTGCGGCAACTCGAGCAGTCGCTGGGCCTGGCCTTGTTGCACCGTTCAACCCGGCGCCTGACGCTGACCGAAGCTGGCGAGCGCTACCACGTGGGTTGCGCGGCCATGGTGGCCGCCGCGCGTTCTGCCGAACAGTCGCTGGCCCGCCTGCGCGACGAACCCGAAGGCGAGTTGCGGCTGGCGGCCCCCATCGGGTTTGGCGGTCTGCTGGCCACGGCGCTCGCGCCCTTGCGCGGTCACCCCAAGCTGTTGCTGCGCCTGCTGCTGGACGACGCGGTGATCGACCTGATCGCCGCGCGGGTGGACATCGCCTTGCGTGTGGGTGCGCTGGCCGATTCAACACTGGTGGCGCGCAAGCTCGGCAGCATGAAGCGGCAGCTGTGTGCTGCCCCCAGCTACCTGGCTGAACGCGGCTGGCCGGCCAAAGCGCAGGACCTTTTGTCGCACGACTGGCTGGGCGGCCGGCCCGGTGCCGCGGGCGGTGAACTGCTCGAGCTGCAGGGTCCCGGGGGCGAACAGCAGGCAGTGCGCATGGAAGGACGGGTGCAGGCCACGCAGGTCACGGCCCTGCATGCGCTGTGTGTGGCCGGCTGGGGCATCAGCATCGTGGTCAGCGACGACGACCGGCGGGCGCTGGCCGACGGCCGCCTCTTGCCGGTGCTGCCGGGCTGGCACCTGCCCGACCTGCCGGTGTATGCCATCACGCCGCGGCGCGGCGAACAACCCGCCAAGGTGCGCCACGCGTTGGACCTGCTGGCTGCGTGGTTCAACAAGCCAGGCCCTGCGGACGCGCGTATCAGAGTGGCTTGAGCCGCCCGCCCAGCATCACGCAGGCCAGTGCCGCCACCAGCAGGGCGATGCCGGCCCATTGCCAGGGCGTGATGGTTTCGCCCAATACCAGCATGCCGGTGGCCAGGCCCACCACCGGCACACCCAGGCCGAAGGGTGCAACGCGGTTGGCCGGGTGGCGCTTGAGCAGGCCGGTCCACAGGCTGTAGCCCAGCAGGGTGGCGACCCATCCGAGGTAGGCCACGGCCAGCCAGCTGAAGGCGCGTGCGTCCGTCCACTGCCAGCGCACGGCTTCGGAGTCAAAAACCCAGGACAGCGCCGCGAAGGGCAGGATGGCGAAGATGCCGCTCCACACCACAAAAGCCAGGGGCGAGTAGGCCACCCCGCTTTGCTGGGCGTGCCGTGCAACGATGTTGGACAACGCCCACATGGAGGCAGCACCCAGTGTGAGCACAAAGCCCGCCAGCGTGGTGGCCGACGCGGCGCCGCTGCCGGGGTTGATGTAGTTGAGCGCAAAACACGACAGGCCCAGGGCGGCCAGCACCATGCCCGCCTGTAGCGGCCGGCTGGCGCGTTCGCGCAGCAGGACAAAACCAAACAGCGCGGTGAAAAACACCTGGGTTTGCAGCAGCACCGACGCCAGCGCCGCCGTCATGCCGACCTTGAGTGCCACAAACAGGATGCCGAACTGGCCGACGCCCTGGAACAGCCCGTAAAGCACCAGCCACTTCCACGGAATGTTGGGCGGACGGATGAACAGCGCCAGCGGAAACACCGCAAACACGTATCGAGCGGCACCCAGCTGGAAGGGTGTGAAATCGCGCAGGGCGAACTTCATGACCACGAAGTTGACGCCCCAGACCACCACCACGGCCAGGGCGGCTGCCAGGTCGCGGCCGGTCAGGGCGTTCGGCCGCATCAAACGCCCGGCAGCGCGGCGCGTGCAGCGTTCAGGTGGGTCCTGACGTGTTGTGCCAGGGCAATGTCGCCCGGCGTTTCCGGCAGCCAGGGTTCCACGGGGATGGTTTTTCCGTTCGGATCCACCGCGACAAACACCACCACACATTCGGTGATGACTTCCATCTCGCCGGTTTTCATGTCACCGGCACGCACCTCGACCGTGATGTTCATGCTGGTGCTGCCGGTGTAGGCGAGCCGCGCCTGCACTTCCACCAGGTCGCCGATCATGATGGGGCGCTGGAAGCGGATGCTGCCCACCGAGACGGTGACGCAGTAACGCTTGGCCCAGCGTGTGGCACAGGCGTAGCCGGCCTCGTCAATCCATTTCATGACGGTGCCGCCGTGGACCTTGCCGCCAAAGTTGATGGTGCTGGGTTCAGCCAGGAAGCGCAGGGTGATCGATGACATGGAAGGTCTCAGGTGGGTTGCAACAGGCGACGCACGAGGGGGAAACCCGGCACGCGACACAAGCTATTGTCACCCATGACCCACGCGGCTGCTTCCCCTTTCCCGCTCCGGCAGCGGGGGTCGGGGTCCCTGCGGACGCCGGACGGTAGCCCTGGCAACCACCGTCCGCTGCGCAGAATCAGAAGAAGCCGAGTTTCTGTTCGCTGTAGCTGACCAGCAGGTTCTTGGTCTGCTGGTAGTGGTCAAGCATGACCTTGTGGGTTTCGCGGCCGATGCCTGATTCCTTGTAGCCGCCGAAGGAGGCATGCGCCGGGTAGGCGTGGTAGCAGTTGGTCCAGACGCGGCCGGCCTTGATGGCGCGGCCCATGCGGTAGGCCACATTGCCGTCACGGCTCCAGACGCCGGCGCCCAAGCCGTACAGCGTGTCGTTGGCAATGGCCAGCGCATCGGCTTCGTTCTTGAAGGTGGTCACAGCCAGCACCGGGCCGAAGATCTCCTCCTGGAAGATGCGCATTTTGTTATGGCCCTTGAACAGCGTCGGCTGCACGTAGTAGCCGCTTTCCAGGTCGCCCCCCAGATGCGCCTGCTTGCCGCCGATCAGCAACTGCGCCCCTTCCTGTGCGCCCACATCCATGTAAGACATGATTTTGCTCATCTGTTCCTTGGAAGCCTGCGCGCCCATCATGGTGTCGGTGTCCAGCGGGTTGCCCTGCGTGATGGCTGCCACGCGCTTGAGTACACGCGCCATGAATTTGTCGTAGATGGATTCGTGAATCAGCGCACGCGAGGGACAGGTGCACACCTCGCCCTGGTTGAAGGCAAAAAGCACCATGCCTTCGATGGCCTTGTCCAGGAAACCGTCGTCCTTGTCCATCACGTCGGCGAAAAAGATGTTGGGCGACTTGCCGCCGAGCTCCAGCGTGGCGGGAATCAGGTTGCCGGCAGCAGCCTGTGCAATCAGGCGGCCGGTGGCGGTGGAGCCCGTGAAAGCGATTTTGGCAATGCGTTTGCTGTTGGCCAGCGGCATGCCGGCTTCACGGCCATAGCCGTTGACGATGTTCAGCACACCGGGCGGCAGCAGGTCTGCGATCAGCTCGGCCATGACCAGGATGCTGATGGGTGTCGATTCAGCCGGCTTGAGCACCACGCAGTTGCCGGCGCCAATGGCAGGGGCCAGTTTCCAGGCGGCCATCAGGATAGGGAAGTTCCAGGGAATGATCTGGCCGACCACACCCAATGGCTCATGGAAGTGGTAGGCCACGGTGTCGCCGTCGATGTCGGAAAGGGCGCCTTCCTGCGCGCGCACGCAGCCGGCAAAGTAGCGGAAGTGGTCGACGGTGAGCGGGATGTCGGCGTTCAGTGTTTCGCGGATGGGTTTGCCGTTGTCCACCGTCTCAGCGTAGGCCAGCAGTTCCAGGTTGGCTTCCAGGCGGTCGGCAATTTTCAGCAGGATGTTCGAGCGTTCGGTGGGCGAGGTCTTGCCCCATGCGTCTGCCGCGGCGTGGGCGGCGTCAAGGGCCAGTTCGACGTCTTTGGCGTCGGAGCGAGCCGCCTGGGTGTAGGGCTTGCCGGTGATCGGCGTGATGACATCGAAGTAGGCGCCCTCGACCGGGGCGACGAATTTGCCGCCGATGAAATTGTCGTAGCGGGCTTTGTAGGCAATTTTGGCGCCGGTGGCGCCTGGGGCTGGGTAAAGCATCTTGTCTCCTGATTTCCGGGTTGTTTGCGATGGATCAAAGCGGCCCTGAGCGGGCCTGGACTTTCATCTCAAGTCCCGTGCCAGTCCCGTGTAAAGCGCCAGAGCGTTGATTCAAAACAGCTTTTGGCAACCCGGGCAAAGTGCCTCCTGATCCGTGCAACGTTCCACCTTGCGACACCTGTACCAAAACGGTACAGGTGGGCCGGTCCGCGGCCATTGCGCAGGACGGTCATCTCGCTACACTTGATCGGGAACGGATACCACTCCGTCAGGAGACAACGTGCGAACACTATCGCCCGCATTGGCATTGCGCCAGGCGCGCCTGCATCTGCTGGAATATGGCGACTGCCCATCCGGCAGCATCGACGAACGCCTCGCCCGTTCCTGGCGGCGGAGCCTGGAGGCCGGCCTGTCGCCGACGGACCGGTTGGCCGATACCGAACATGCCAGCGCAGGCCATCTGAGCCATGCCCTGGCTTGCAGCCATGAATTGCTCGCCCACTCCCGGCCGGTGATGGAGTACCTCTTCGAACAGGTGCGGCACAGCCAGAGCATGGTGGTGCTGGCGGACCCGCGGGGCATGCTGATCAACACGCTGGGTGATACCGGTTTTCTCGACAAGGCCGCGCGCGCCGCGCTGACCTCCGGCGCCTCATGGCACGAGCAGCACCGCGGCACCAATGCCATTGGCACGGCACTGGCCGAAGCCAGCGGCGTGGAGGTTCACGGCAGCGAGCACTTCCTGGAACGCAACAGTTTCCTCACCTGTGCCGCCGCGCCCATCATGTCGGCCAGCGGCGAGTTGATGGGTATTCTCGATCTGTCCGGAGACCAGCGCAGCCGGCATCCCTATACCCTGGGCCTGGTCAGCACGGCGGCATGCATGATCGAAAACCGCCTGGTTATCTCTTCCTGCCGGCGCCATATCCGCCTGCATCTTCACGCGCAACTGGAAGGCATAGGCACCGTGGCTGAAGGCATCATCGCCCTCTCGGAGGACGGCTGGATTGTCGGCGCCAACCGCAAGGGGCTGGACCTGCTGCATCTTCGCTGGCCCGACCTGGGCGCCACGCCGCTGGTCCGGGCAATGGATGTGCGTCTCGAAGAACTGTTATCCCGCCACACACGCCGTCCCGGCCAGCCGGCGCAGGTGCGCCTGCACGACGGGTGCATGCTTTTTGTGCAGGTGTATGCGGAGCAACCGGCCTTGGCCGCCGGCCCGGTGTCGGATATTGGCAAGGCCAGCGCCATGCCGCTGGATGCGCTGGCCCGCCTCGACACCGGCGATCTGCGCTGGCGGGCTGCGGCCCAGAAAGCCCGGCGTGTGGCCGGCAAACCCATCCCCTTGTTGATTCAGGGTGAGTCCGGCGTGGGCAAGGAGTTTTTTGCACGCGCCGCGCACGATAGCGGCCCCCACCGTGAGGGCCCTTTTGTGGCCATCAACTGTGCTGCTGTGCCGGAAAACCTCATCGAGGCAGAACTGTTCGGCTATGCGCCGGGCGCGTTTACCGGCGCGCGCCGCGAGGGCAGTGTTGGCCGCCTGCGTGAAGCACACGGCGGCACACTTTTCCTGGATGAAGTTGGCGACATGCCGCAGGGCATGCAAAGCCGCCTGTTGCGCGTGTTGCAGGAGCGGCAGGTCACACCGCTCGGCGGCGGCCGGCCGGTCGAAGTCGATTTCGCCCTGATCTGCGCCACCCATCGCAATCTGCGCGAAGAAGCCGACCAGGGCCGCTTTCGCAGCGATCTCTACTACCGCATCAACGGACTGGCTGTACAGCTGCCGCCCTTGCGCGAGCGCAGCGATGTTGGGGTGTTGACCGAGCGCCTGCTGACCAGTTTCAACGCCGAAGGCGACATCCGCCTCGCGCCTGATCTGATGGCGCAGTTGAGCCGGTACGCATGGCCCGGCAACCTGCGTCAATATGCCAGCGTGCTGCGCACCGCCAGTGCCATGCTGGAGCCGCACGAGGAATATATCGACAGGCAGCATTTGCCGGACGACATGCGCGAAGAACTTCGCGCTTTGGCGCAGCCGGCGATGCTTCCGGCCGCAGGTGGCCTATCGCACAACCTTGAAGAGTTGTCCCGTGTGGCCATACGGCAGGCGATGGAAAGCAGCTGCGGAAACATCTCGCAAGCCGCCCGGCGCCTCGGGATCAGCCGGCAAACGCTTTACCGCAAGCTCAACGCCTGAATTCGAGCCAGGGTGTCAGTGGCTGCATGGGCGACGAAACATGCCGCCGGTTCACAGTAGCCGTTTCAGGTAACGCCCGGTATGGCTGTCCGGATTGGCTGCAATGTCTTCCGGCGTGCCCACGCCCACCACGCTGCCGCCGCCGGCGCCGCCCTCGGGACCCATGTCGATGAGCCAGTCGGCGGTCTTGATCACGTCGAGGTTGTGTTCAATCACGACAATCGTGTTGCCCGCGTCGCGCAACTGGTGCAGCACCTTGAGCAGCAAATCGATGTCGGCGAAATGCAGGCCGGTGGTCGGCTCATCCAGGATGTACAGCGTGCGGCCGGTGTCGCGTTTGGACAGTTCCAGCGCGAGCTTGACGCGCTGGGCTTCGCCGCCCGACAGCGTGGTCGCGGCCTGGCCCAG
>CAZIYA010000172.1:0-8029 GCA_964543355.1 uncultured Polaromonas sp. | reverse complement strand
GAAGCACCTCGACGAAAAAGTGGCGCGTCTGCACCTGAAGAAGGTCGGCGCGATGTTGAGCGAGCTGAGCGATGAGCAGGCTGCTTACATTGGTGTGTCAAAAGCTGGCCCCTACAAAGCCAACACCTACCGCTATTGAGCTGCGCTACTGCGCGGCCGTGATGCGTCGTTGCGGGTCCCGATCGGGCAATCCTCATGCACCTGAAGTGCACTCCGGTTGCCCGACGCCCGCGCCTAGCCTGACGGCCGCTCGCTACGCGCCGAACCACCTGTTGGAAAATCATGCGCGCTGACTTATTCCTCGTCGAACACGGCCATGCCGCCACCCGCTCCCAGGCCCAGCGCCTGATTGCTTCGGGTGTGCAGTGGCGTGCCGAAGAAAGCGCGCCGTGGAAGAAGGTTGCCAAAAACGGCGACGAGGTGCCGGACGGGGCCGAGATCCAGGTGCCCGACACCACCGAAGCCAAATACATCTCGCGTGGTGGCTTGAAACTGGAAGGTGCCCTCAAAGCCACTGGTGTTGATGTGGCCGGCCTGCGCTGCCTGGACATCGGTCAGTCCACCGGCGGTTTTACCGACTGCCTGCTGCAGCACGGCGCTGCCCAGGTGGTGGGCGTGGACGTGGGCCATGGCCAATTGCACGGCACCATGCGTGATGACCCGCGGGTTGTTTGCATTGAGGGCGTCAATGCCCGCTCCTTGACGGCGGATGACCTGGCGGCGCACTACAGCCGCGCCATCCAGGATGGCGATGATGACGGCCACGCAGATCACGAAGATCGCCAGGCGGACTCCGGCTTCAATCCGGTGTTTGACTTCCTCACGGGCGACTTGTCCTTTATTTCGTTGACGCTGGTGTTGCCGGCCGTGGTACGTTTGCTGAAGGCCGATGGCCACCTGCTGATGCTGGTCAAGCCACAGTTTGAACTGCAGCCCGGCCAGGTGGGCAAAGGCGGCATTGTGCGTGACCCGGCGCACTTCGAGTTTGTCGAAAAACGCCTGCGTGACACCTGCGCCGCGCTGGGCCTGGACGTGCTGGGCTGGCTGGACTCGCCGATAGCGGGAGGCGACGGCAACCGCGAGTTTTTTGTTCATGCAAAAAAAGGCCACAACGTTGTGGGTGAAGACCAGCCCCTGCTGGCGGCACCCGCACGCAACCTGCCCAAGCGCACGCCACGCAGCGAGTTGCGCGCCCTGCATGAGGCGCACGAGGACTCGGAAGAAGCACACGCCGGCCAGCACGGCCCGGCCCGCGGCAAGCGCCGCGACAAGAAAACCGACAACGAGTGAGATTGGCAATGAATCTTCCCATCAGCTTTGAATTTTTCCCGCCCAAGACGCCAGAAGGCGCCGACAAGCTGCGCCTGGCGCGCAAGGCGCTGTACGCGTACAAGCCCGAGTTCTGCTCGGTCACCTTCGGGGCCGGCGGCTCCACGCAGGACGGCACCTTCGGCACTGTCGGTGAAATCCTGAAAGAAGGCGTTGACGCAGCCTGTCATTTCTCTTGCGTGGGTGCCACCAAGGCCACGGTGCGCCAGCAGCTCGCTGCCCTGCAAGCCATGGGCGTGAAGCGCCTGGTGGCCCTGCGCGGTGATTTGCCCAGCGGCTACGGCGCCGGTGGCGAGTTCCATTACGCGAGCGACCTGGTGGCTTTCATCCGCGAGTTCACGGGTGACGCCTTCCACATCGAAGTGGCGGCCTACCCCGAGATCCATCCGCAGGCCAAATCGGCCGACGCCGACCTGCAGGCGTTTGCCGCAAAGGTCAGGGCCGGCGCCAACTCGGCGATTACCCAGTATTTTTTCAATGCAGACGCCTATTTCCGTTTTGTCGATGACGCGAAGAAGATGGGCCTCGATGTGCCGGTTGTCCCCGGCATCATGCCCATCATCAGTTCCACGCAGCTGATGCGTTTTTCCGACGCCTGCGGCGCGGAAATCCCGCGCTGGATCCGCCTGCGCCTGCAGGGCTTTGGCGACGACCTGGCTTCCATCAAGAGTTTCGGCCTGGACGTGGTGACCGACCTGTGCGACCAGCTGCGCAGCGCAGGCGTGCCCGGCATTCATTTCTACACCATGAACCAATCCGGCGCCACGACTGAAATCTTGAAGCGGCTTGAGAGGTGAATGTGGTGCGGATCCATCTACGCTGGTCGATCCCCGCAAGCGGGGCCCCTCGTCCCACGCTTCGATGTCTCACCATGAACCAATCGCAGGCGACGGTGGAAATCATTCGCCGTCTTCAGTCGGCTGGATGAGGGATTGATTTTGTCTACCGGCGCTGCAAGGCTCCTGATCGCGACCAGCCTGCTGGCGCTGTCGTCAGGCTGCACTACGCCACCTGCGTCCGACACCGCGCGTTCAGCTCCCGGCGCTGCCCGACCGGCCGCCAAGCCGCCTGCTGAGGCAGGCGTTCCGGCCGAACCTCCTCCCGTTGTCGCGCCGCTACTGCCGGCCGATGCGGCGCTCACGGAGTTCGAGCGGGGCAAAGCCTCCTGGTATGGCCCGCGCTTCAACGGACGCCGCACCGCCAGTGGCGAACGCTACAACATGCACGAACTGACGGCGGCGCACAAGACGCTGCCTTTCGGTACGCTGGTGCGTGTGCGTAGCCTGGTCAACGGCAAAGAGGTGGATGTGCGCATCACCGACCGCGGACCCTTCAGCCGCGGCCGGGTGATTGACCTGAGCCGCGCCGCGGCCGAGGCGATTGGCATGCTGGGCCTGGGCGTGAAGGACGTGTTGTTGCTGGTGCCGGCGTCCACGCCGGCCTTGACTGAAACGCCGACGCCTTCCACCGGCCAGCGCGCGCCTAAGCCGGCCCGCTGAAATAGCTGCCAAAGCTCGCCGGCAACGGCGGGTTCCATGCATCAAATCTGCCTCCAGCCCTTATGGAGCGGGCGCAAGCAGCTCCTGAATACATAGCACCTGTGCTGCCCGATGGACAGGCGCGGATGACAGGAGTCGGGTATTTACATCTGGTTTCGCCTTTTCCTGTCGAAAAGGCCCCGCCTTGATCGTCGTGAAGGTGAAAGGCCTGAAAAGGCCCTTGCCCTTGTTCAATCCAACTGAAAGGAAAACTGCATGACCGCCTCCAGCAAAAACACCCCGAAGAAGCCCGCCTCCGACCGCGAGCTGGTCCTGACCCGCTTGATCGATGCCCCGCGCGAGAAGCTGTTCCAGGCCTGGACCCAGCCCGAGCTGGTGGTGAAATGGTTTGCGCCCCGGCCCTGGAGCACCTCGCGCGCCGAGATGGACGTGCGTCCCGGCGGCTCCAGCCTGGTGGTGATGCGCAGCCCGGAAGGCCAGGAGTTTCCCAACCCCGGCATCTACCTCGAAGTGGTGAAGAACGAGCGGCTCGTGTTCACCGACGCCTACACCGATGCCTGGACGCCCTCGGAAAAACCCTTCATGACGGCAGTGCTGACTTTTGAAGACGAAGGCGGAAAAACCCGCTACACCGCCCGCGTGCTGCACTGGACGGTGGCCGACCGCGAGGCGCATGAAAAGATGGGCTTCCATGAAGGCTGGGGCCAGTGTGCCGACCAGCTCGCCGAACTGGTGGGTGCGCCCAAGCCCTTGCCCTGAAAATACCCGCTATCGTGGCGTGTCACAGGAGGCAGACATGAAACTTCGCGGCCGGGTTCTGTTGTTCGTCGGGTTGGCGGCGCTGCCGTTCGCTGTGCCTGCGCAGGAGAAGGTGAATGCGCAACAGGAGCGCGGGAATCATTTCAACGATCCTTTCCTGCAGGTTACGTCTGCCATGCCCGGCTGCCCCGTGCCCGAAGGCCCGATGTTCACGCAGCAACAGGTGCGCGCCGAAGCGCATGTGCGTGCCCAGCACGGCGGCAGCTGCTTCCGCTCGGGCCGCTGCCGCCTGCCCAACTCCTATCTTTACGACAAGGAGATCATTCCCCGCATGGTCAGCTACCTGCAGCAGGACGGGCGCTTCAACAACACCAGTGTCTGGGTGCTCGGCGAGCGGCGGCTGGTGACACTGATGGGTTGTGTGCAGACACAGGAACAGGCCAGGGCCATGGAGCAGGCCGTCATGCTGGTCGATGACGTCATGGGCGTGGTCAACTACCTGAGCGTGGGCACCACGGCCAAGCCGAAATACGGCGTCGCGGCGGTGGAGCCCAAGCCGGCCAGATGAACGACTTCAGTCGTCGGTGTCCCGCGCCTGGAACTCAATACCCCCGATGTAGGGGAACAGCAGGTTGTAAACCCAGCAACCGATCACCACCGACAGGTAGCCGATCACCAGGTACATGACGGGAAACGCCAGAACGGCCATCGCCGACATGCCCATACCCATGCCCGGGGGCGAGAAAGCAGACCCGATGAGCATGAAGGGAACCACAAAGACCAGGGAGCTCACGGCCATGAGCACCGCAAAAACCTTGGCGTTCTGGTGCGGGGAAAAGCGTTCGATCTGTTTTTTCATGGTGCGGCGCCTCCGGACGCCAGGGGGTTGATTCATCGGCACGATGGCCGTTGGCCTGCTCGCAGTTGCTATTGTCAGTGGCGAATGGAAGTTTCTCGGGAGAAAGTCAACTGCCTCCCCCAAAACTCGAAAACGGAAAACAAACCACGGAAACGCTTTTTGGAAAACAAATGCCGAGCACGACCCCGAGGAGCACTGATCCCAGCGCCCACCAGGCCAAGCTAGACAAAGACACCGGTAGCGGGCCCAGCGCGAGCCTGCCAAGAATGCCGATCCAGAAGCAGCCCATGCCTCCAACGACGGCGCCCATGATGCGGTCACGTCGTGTCACCGGGGCGCGCTTCCAGCGTACATAGTTCTGGTATCTGTTTTGGAGAAACCCGTTCATCGTTGAGCACCTGTTGAGTATGGAGCGGCTACTCTGCCGCCTTGCTTGCGTACCATCGAGCGCCTGCCCCTGAGAACAACCAGTACAACGCGATCACTTCCAGAATGGAACTGAGCCAGATATTGGCCTCGGTCCACCAGGGGGCAGGCGTTTCAGATGGCAATAAAAAATACCCAGCGGCGCTGATGAATGCGAAGACGAGCAAAGTGATTCGCGCCCAATTTTTTCGCCTTGAGGCAAAGGTGATCAGCGTGGCATAGAGACCCAGGACAATCACAAATACGACGACAAGAAAGGCTGTTTCACCAGCCATGTCGGGCTCGGGATAAATCATCGTGAGAACGGCATCGATCACGACCAGCAGTTGCGTGACCCAGAGCAGGATGATGGCCTGGCGGACTTGAGGAGGGGTATCGGGTTGGAGCATTTTTTGGTGTGGACAGGGTTGGACATCACTCGCCATGGCCCCACTGGCTGATGTCGTCGACGGGTTGCGGAAGACGCTCCTCAAGCAACTTGGCGACGGCGCCAGGCTTGAAAGAGGGCTCTGGGCACTCGATGACCCAGGAAAGAAACTCTCTTGGCCCACCGTTCATGTAAGGCGGCGGCGAGACGGGTTTGAATACGGTTGGCAGGCGCTCATCGACTGAAAGATAGTTCAAGACATGGCCAAGTTCTTGAACCACATGCCAGGCGAGCTTGTTGTCAATGTCGATGGAGAACTTGACCCACCACCGGCCATCGTTCTCAAATCCGTGACCCAGGGACGGATGCACGCCGGGAATCGACTTGAGGAAAGACTCAAGGGTGATGAAATCGCGCTCGGTTTGCATGACGTTCAGCGTGGAGTTCAGGCGCGCGCTGGTGACGGTCGCCAAAAAACCGAATGTTCCGCGTCGCCTGGAACGCCAGGTTAGGGCGCACCGATGGTGCCACTCCAGTTTTTATGGAGATGCTCCATGGACAATACCCACCCCTTAAAGTGCCTAATTGCCGACTCTGAGTCAGAAAAGGCTACTAGTTCGTACTTGGTGCCACGCTCAGAATAAAAGCACTCAACTTCTGGCTCGTAATTCAGAATGCAGAAACAGCAGTCTTGAGGTGTTTCGTTGATTCTTATGCTCCTCAAATCAATTCCTGCTTCTTCTAGCTCTTCGGCTAATTTGGCATATGGATTCATGAAAGTCCTGACGTAACGTATAGAGCACGGCTTGCTCGATAAACCGGCGCGTGCTCGATATCCTGGCCCTACCAAACGCGCACAAGTCCTTGTTCTTCAAAGAATATTCCATTTTTTCCGCTGCTCCTGAGCAAGATAAATAAGCGCCGAACCCCGCAGCCGGAGTTTAGGCGCTGCTGAGCGCACCGCGCATCCCCCATTTGGACGGCCCTCGTTTTTTGGCCCGACCGGAAAACCCCTTGGATCGCCATGGCAAAACCTTGAACCTTGATCTGCATCATTGATTTCCTATAATTTCAGTAATTCCTGAAAACTCAGTAAGCCAAAGCATGAACCTCGCCCCCCTGACCCAGCGTTTTGTTCTGCACTTTGGGGAGATGGGCAGCCGCTGGGGCATCAACCGCACGGTGGGGCAGATTTATGCGCTGCTTTATGTTTCGCCGCGCGCCCTCAATGCCGACGATATTGGCGAGGCGCTGGCGTTTTCGCGCTCGAATGTCAGCATGGGCCTGAAGGAGCTGCAGTCCTGGAACCTGGTGCGCCTGCAGCACCTGCCCAACGACAGGCGCGAGTATTTCCAGGCCCCCGAAGACGTGTGGGCAATCTTCCGCACGCTGGCCGAAGAGCGGCGCAAGCGCGAGATCGACCCCACGCTGTCCATGCTGCGCGACGCGTTGATGGAGCAGCCTTCGGCTCCTGATGACATCCACGCCCAGGCGCGCATGAAGCAGATGCACGACCTGATTGAGCTCATGACCGGCTGGCTGGCCGATGTACAGAAGATGGACCCGGCCACGCTGGTCAAGCTGATGAAGATGGGGGCCAAGGTGCAGAAACTGCTGGAAGTGAAAGACAAGGTGGCCGGTTCGGTCAAAGCGGGTTTGACAGGGCGCCCGGTACCGAACACAGTGCAAGCACAGCCTGCCGACATGCCTGACGACAACCGGAGCTGACGATGGACGGACTTGACGCATTCCTGCTGGCGCGCATTCAGTTTGCGGCCAACATCACCTTTCACATCCTGTTCCCGACCATCAGCATCGCGCTGGGCTGGGTGCTGCTGTTTTTCAAGCTGCGTTTTGTCAAAACCAAAGAACAGCACTGGATGGACGCCTACCAGTTCTGGGTCAAGGTGTTTGCACTGACCTTCGCGTTGGGCGTGGTCAGCGGCATCACCATGAGTTTCCAGTTCGGCACCAACTGGCCGGGCTACATGAACACGGTGGGCAACATCGCCGGTCCGCTGCTGGCCTATGAAGTGCTTACCGCCTTTTTCCTCGAAGCCACCATGCTCGGTGTGATGCTCTTCGGGCGCGAGCGGGTCAGCGAACGCGTGCACACCCTGGCCACCTTCCTGGTGGCCGCCGGCACCACGCTCTCGGCGGTGTGGATTCTGGCGCTGAACTCCTGGATGCAGACACCCGCCGGTTTTGAAATGATAGAGGGCAAGGCCCATGTGACAAGTTGGTTGGCAGTGATCTTCAACCCGTCTTTCCCTTACCGCCTGGTGCACATGCTGCTGGCTTCCGGCCTGACGGTGTCTTTCCTGGTGGCCGGGCTGTCGGCCTACCGCTGGCTGAAGCAGGACCGCGGCGCCGATGTGAAGGCCGCGCTGCGCACCGGCGTGTACCTCGCGGCCTTCCTGATTCCGCTGCAGATCATCGCCGGCGACCTGCACGGGCTGAACACGCTGGAGCACCAGCCGGCCAAGCTCGCCGCGATGGAAGGCATCTGGGAAACGCAGAAGGGCGCGCCCGCCGTCTTGTTTGCGCTGCCCAATGCAACAAGCCGCAGCAACGATTTTGAAATTTCCATTCCCAAATTTGCGTCGTTCTACCTCACCCACGACTGGAACGGCGAGGTCAAGGGCCTCAATGATTTCGAAGGAAAACACCCGCCGGTGGCGCCGGTGTTCTGGGCCTTTCGCATCATGGTCGGCGTGGGTGTGCTGATGCTGCTGGTGAGCTGGTTCAGCGTCTGGCAGCTCAGGCCATGGGCCCCCACGCTTGTCGCTT
>CAZIYA010000171.1:0-8043 GCA_964543355.1 uncultured Polaromonas sp. | reverse complement strand
ACATCACCTACAAGATTCTCTACAACGACGCGGTGGCGATGACCGGCGGCCAGCAGATCGGCGAGCGACCCGAGGGCCTGTCGGTGGTGCAGATCGCCCAGTCCATGCGGGCCGAAGGCGCGGCCAAAATTGTGGTGGTGACCGATGAGCCGGAAAAATACGACGGCGTGGCGCTGGCCGAAGGCGTGACGGTGCACCACCGCGACGAGCTTGATGCCATCCAGCGGCAGTTCCGCGAGATCAAGGGCACCACAGTCATCATTTACGACCAGACCTGCGCCACTGAAAAGCGCCGGCGCCGCAAGCGCGGCAGCATGGTGGACCCCGCCAAACGCGTGGTCATCAACGAGCTGGTCTGTGAAGGCTGCGGCGACTGCAGCGTGCAGTCCAACTGCCTGAGCGTCGAACCGCTGGAGACCGAGTTCGGCCGCAAGCGCCAGATCAACCAGTCCACCTGCAACAAGGACATGTCCTGTCTCAAGGGCTTTTGCCCGAGTTTCGTGACGGTTGAAGGCGGCCAACTCAAGAAGAAGGCCAAAGGCAAGGCCGCTTCACCTTTTGAAATGAGCCCTTTGCCCCAGCCGCAGATTCCTTCGACCCGCGGCGTCAACGGTGACGTCTGGGGCATTGTGGTGGCCGGCGTGGGCGGCACCGGCGTCATCACCATTGGGCAGTTGCTGGGCATGGCCGGGCATATTGAAGGCAAAGGCATCGTCACGCAGGATGCGGGTGGCCTGGCGCAAAAAGGCGGCGCGACCTGGAGCCATGTGCTGATTGGCGCGAACCAGGACGACATCCGCACTACCCGTGTCAGCATGGCCGGCGCCGATTTGATCATCGGCTGCGATCCCATCGTGGCGGCCGGCAAGGAAACGGTGATGCGCATGCGCGAGGGTCGCACCCATGTGGCGCTCAACTCCTACAGCACGCCGACAGCAGCCTTTGTGCACAACGCCGACTGGCAGAACCCGGCCGAAGCTTGCGCCGCGGAAATTGTCAAGGCTGTGGGCGTGGCTGGCGTGGGTGCCTTCAATGCCGATGCTGCCTCGACGAAGCTGATGGGCGACAGCATTTATACCAACCCGATGATGCTGGGGTACGCATGGCAAAAAGGCTGGATTCCACTGGAGTATGCATCGCTGATGCGGGCCATTGAGCTGAACGCCGTGGCGGTGGACAACAACAAGACTGCCTTTGAGTGGGGCCGCCGCGCGGCACACGACCCGGCGTCGGTTGAAAAGCTGTTTGTTTCCGCGCAGGTCATTGTCATGCCGACGCCGCGCCAAGGCCTGGCGGACCTGGTGGCGCGCCGCGTCGCGTTTCTGACGGATTACCAGAATGCGGCCTATGCCCGCCGTTATGAGGAATTTGTGAAGCGCGTGCAGGAGGCCGAATCGGTGCTTGGCAAGACGCTGCTGGCGCAGGCAGTGGCGAGGTATTTGTTCAAGCTGATGGCCTACAAGGACGAATACGAGGTGGCTCGCCTGCACACCGACCGCAGTTTTCACGACAAGGTAGGTGCGATGTTTGAGGGCGACTTCAAGCTCAACTACCACCTGGCGCCGCCCATGATTGCGAAGAAGAACGACAGGGGTGAGTTGCAGAAGCAGCCGTTCGGTCCCTGGATGCTGACAGCATTCCGGGTGCTGGCCAGGCTGAAGGGGCTGCGTGGTACCGCACTGGACCCGTTTGGCCGCACCGAAGAACGCAAGATGGAACGTGCGCTGATCGACCAATACCTGGCAAGCCTGGAAGAGGTGCTGAAAGGCCTGAACGCCGGCAACCATGCAGCTGCTGTAGAGCTGGCACGTATTCCGGAGCTCATCAAGGGTTATGGCCACGTCAAAGCGCGCAATGTCGAACAGGCGCAGCAGCAGTGGGTGCTAGCGATGGCGGCGTTTCGCCAGCCGGCATTGGACGTGCGTCAGGCGGCTTGAGTTCTTCTCCGCGGCGCAGCGCCCTCTTGCAGGAGGCTTGGTGGTAGGTACGGCCTGACGGGTGCATGAAGAGCCCCTGCGCACCCGCGGGTTACAAATCCTTACGCCATTCAGCCGCATACAATCAGGCTCTCTCAGCACCCCTGGCCGACCCGGGGGCGCCCTATTTTTTGTTGTGGAGTCTGCTGTGTTCATTTCTTCTGCGTTTGCCCAAACCGCCCCTGCCGCCGCTGCCGAAGGCGGTATGTTGTCGTCACTCACCAGCATGCTGCCGCTGGTGCTGATGTTTGTGGTTCTGTATTTCGTGATGATTCGCCCGCAGATGAAAAAACAGAAAGAGCATCGCGCCATGATTGATGCGCTGGCCAAGGGCGATGAGGTAGTGACCGCTGGCGGACTGCTCGGTACCGTCACCAAGCTGGGCGAGGCCTACCTGAGTCTGGAGCTTGCCACGGGCGTTGAAGTCCAGCTGCAGCGCAGCGCCATCGTTCAGGTTTTGCCCAAGGGCAGCATCAGGTCGTAACACCTCTCTGGCCGACCGGTACGGGCCGGCCGTTTTTACCGTCCACCAGTTTTCCCAGGAACAGCACACTCATGAATCGTTATCCGGTCTGGAAGTATGCGATCCTTGTTATTGCGGTATTGATTGCCGCGCTGTACACGCTGCCCAATTTTTTTGGTGAAGCGCCTGCCGTCCAGGTGTCCAGCAGCAAAGCCAGCCTCAAAATTGACAGCACGACCGTGGCGCGGATTGAGCAGGTGCTCCGGGAGGCCAATATCACGGCCGACGCGGTGACCCTGGATGCCACCTCGGTGAAGGCGCGTTTCGGCGACACGGATGCCCAGCTCAAAGCCAAGGATGCCATCGAAAAGGCCCTGGCGCCCGATCCGGCGGCATCTTCTTATGTTGTGGCCCTCAATCTGCTGTCGCGCTCACCTGCCTGGCTGACTGCGCTCAATGCCCGGCCCATGTACCTGGGGCTGGACTTGCGCGGTGGGGTGCATTTCATGCTCCAGGTGGACATGCAGGCGGCATTGACAAAAAAGGCGGAATCTCTGGCGGGCGACCTGCGGGTGGTTTTGCGCGAGAAGAACATCCGCCATGGCGGCATCACCCGCAATGGCCAGGCCATTGACATCCGGTTCCGCGACATGGCCACGCTGGAGGCCGCCCGCGGGCTGGTGCAGGACCAGTTCCCGGATCTGCAGACGGTAGATGCGCCCGAGGGGACGGACTACAAGCTCACTGCGCGCATCAAGCCCGAGGCTGCACGGCTGGTGCAGGAGCAGGCGCTTAAGCAGAACATGGTTACGCTGCACAACCGCATCAACGAACTCGGTGTGGCCGAGCCGGTGATCCAGCAGCAGGGGCTGGACCGCATCGTGGTGCAGTTGCCGGGTGTTCAGGACACCGCCAAGGCGAAAGACATTCTGGGGCGCACGGCGACGCTGGAGATGCGTCTGGTTGATGAAAGTGCCGAAGGCCGCGCCGCCGAGAGTGGCTCCAGCGCTGTTCCTTTTGGCTCGGAGCGCTTCCTTGAACGTGATGGCCGGCCCGTGATTGTCAAAAAGCAGGTCATTCTGACGGGCGAGAGCCTGACAGATGCGCAGCCGGGCTTTGATTCGCAGAGCCAGCAGCCCAAGGTGGATTTGACTGTGGACGCCAAAGGTGGACGCATCATGCGTGATGTGAGCCGGGAAAATGTCAAGAAGCGCATGGCGATCGTGCTGTTTGAAAAAGGCGTGGGCGAGGTGCTGACGGCACCGGTGATCCAGAGCGAACTCGGCAATCGCTTCCAGATTTCCGGTTCCATGAGCGTGACGGAAGCCAATGACCTGGCGCTGCTGCTGCGCGCCGGATCACTGGCGGCACCCATGGAAATCATCGAGGAACGCACCATCGGCCCGACACTGGGTGCCGAAAATATTTCCAAGGGTTTTCACAGCGTCGCCTGGGGTTTCCTGGTGATCGTGGCCTGCATGGCTGTGTACTACATGCTGTTTGGCCTGTTTTCGGGACTTGCACTCGCCGTCAATCTGCTGCTGCTCGTGGCGATACTGTCCATGCTGCAAGCGACGCTGACCTTGCCGGGCATGGCGGCCATGGCGTTGGCCCTGGGCATGGCAATTGACTCCAACGTGCTGATCAATGAGCGGGTGCGTGAAGAGCTGCGCAATGGTGCGGCGCCGCAGGCTGCCATCCATACCGGTTATGAGCGTGCCTGGGCCACCATCCTGGACTCGAACATCACCACCCTGATCGCCGGACTGGCTTTGCTGGCTTTCGGCTCGGGGCCTGTGCGGGGTTTCGCGGTGGTGCACGTCATCGGCATTCTGACCAGCATGTTCTCGGCAGTGTTTTTCTCGCGCGGACTGGTCAATCTTTGGTATGGTCGGCAGAAAAAACTCAAATCGGTCTCCATTGGCACCATCTGGCGCCCGCCCGGAGACGCCGGTTTGCCTGCCAGGACGGGCAAATCCGCCGCCACGGTCAACTAGCCACAGAATAACGAGAAGAGAACGCCATGGAGTTTTTCAAGATCCGCAAGGACATTCCGTTCATGCGGCATGCCCTGGTCTTCAACGTGATTTCATTCACGACCTTTGTGCTGGCCGTCGTTTTCCTGTTTTCGCGCGGGCTGCACCTGTCGGTGGAGTTCACCGGCGGCACGGTGATGGAAGTGAGCTATTCGCAGCCGGCCGACGTTGAAAAAGTACGCGGGACCGTGGCCGGCCTGGGCTTTACTGATGTCCAGGTGCAGAATTTCGGGACCGCGCGCGAGGTGATGATCCGGTTGCCCGCACAAAAAGGGATAACCACAGCCCAACAGAGCGACAAGGTCATGGCCGCCCTGAAAGCCGACGATCCCCAGGTGAGCTTGCGACGGACCGAATTTGTCGGCCCCCAGGTTGGTGAAGAACTGGCCCAGGATGGCCTGAAGGCGCTGGCCATGGTGGTGGTCGGCATCATGATTTACCTGGCCTTTCGCTTCGAGTGGAAATATGCGGTGGCGGCCATCATTGCCAACTTGCATGACGTCGTGATCATTCTCGGTTTCTTCGCATTTTTCCAGTGGGAGTTTTCTCTCTCGGTGCTGGCCGCCGTGCTGGCCGTGCTGGGCTACTCGGTCAATGAATCGGTGGTGATTTTCGACCGGATCCGGGAGAATTTCCGGCGCTACCGCAAAATGAACACGGTGCAGATCATCGACAACGCGATCACTTCCACCATCAGCCGGACCATCATCACCCATGGGTCCACGCAGATCATGGTGCTGTCGATGTTGCTGTTCGGGGGGCCGACACTGTTTTATTTTGCGCTCGCCCTGACCATTGGCATCCTGTTCGGCATCTACTCTTCGGTGTTTGTGGCTGCGGCCATTGCCATGTGGCTGGGCATCAAACGCGAAGACCTGGTCAAACCAACGGGTAAAAAGGACGAAGACCCCAACGATCCGAATGCCGGAGCAACGGTTTAGGAAAGTCGCAACAAGACCAATACCTTCGTGGCCGCAAACACCAAAAGAGATCTTCTTCTTGCCAGGCAGGCCCGCGAACGGTTTGTGGGGCATGCCGCACGCATTCTTCCGGAGCTGGCCAGCGGCATTCGCGTCAAGTTGTCCGGTCTGATGGAGCAAAGCGGCAATGCCCGCGATATGCAGGACAGACGTGATGCGTGGTTGTCTTTTCAGGACAATGAGGCGATCTGGGTCAACGCGACCATTGCCGCCTGGAAAAAGGCGCTGGCTCCCCCAACCGCCTCTGTCCGCATGGCGGTGGACACCGGAAAATTCGAGCTGATGGGCAACGAGGTGATGGAAAACAAGATCCTCGCCTCACGTCTGGCCCTGCGTCTGCTGGACAGCGCCAGCTGGGAGCTCAACGATTTGCGTCTGCGTATCCAGAGCCTGGAAGGGGTTTCTGAACTTGCGAAGGAAGACATTCTTCGCCCCGAAGTCCTTTCGCAAAACCTGGTGGAGCAGTGGACGCTGACGCCTTTGTCGCGCGAATTGTGGTTGATGGTGCAGGACCTGATCCAGCAGCAATTAACCACGCATTTGCTCGACGCCTACCGTGCGGCCAACGAGTTCCTGATCAAGGAAAACGTGATGGTGGACATTGACCTGCGGGGGCTTGTCAAACGCACGCCTTCTGCCGAGAGTTCATCATCGGCGGGCAGCAAATCCACGACAACCCGAAGCCGCGCTGCGCCAGCGGCAGGGCATACTTCCGGCGCGGGCGCGCCGGGTGCAGGGCTTCCAGCCGCAGGGGGTGACCGAATCCGCGGTGCCGACGGAGGGGCTGCAGGCGGCGGGCGTTCAGGTTCAGGCGCGACGAAAGGTGCGGGGACTGTTTCGGGTACGGGGGGAGGCCGCAGCGGTTTGCCGGGGGGCAGCGCGGCGCCTTCGGACTCTGCTGCAGCCAGAGCCGCGATTCACGACGAAACACGCATGCAAACCGGGACTTCGCCTCTGGCGCGGGCGCGCATGCGGGCACAGGGCGTGATGGGCCATCTCAAACGCCTGCTGTCGGACCATGCCGTTGATTTTGACCACACCCATGTCAACCAGCCTTCACCGCAACTGGCGCAGGCCCTGTCCAAGGTGCAGACCCGAACAGCTGTTCCAGGCAATGCCTATGAAGGCACCCTGGTGGAGGCGCCCGACCAGATCTACGGATCTGCCGATGTGGAGCAGGCGGCAGGCGCCTTGCGCCAGCGCAGCAGTGATCTCAAACAGGCGGCCAGCACCTCCAGTGAAAAAGCCATCATCGAGATCGTGGCGCTGATGTTCCAGAGCATTCTGGCTGAAGACCGCATTCCGCCTGCAGTTCGGGTGTGGTTCGCCCGGCTGCAGATGCCGGTACTGCGCGTGGCGATTTCCGAACCCGAATTTTTTGGCTCGCTGCAGCATCCGGCGCGCCGCCTGATCGACCGCATGGGCTCCTGTGTGCTGGGGTTTGATGCGACCGTTTCGGGTGGCGCCCTGGAAATTGAAATCAAGCGCATCGTGCAGGTCATCGAACAGTACCCGGAGACGGGCCGGCGTGTGTTCCAGCTCGTGTACGACGAATTCCAGAAATTCCTCTCGAAGTTCCTGTCCGGGCAAGGCAGCGCAGCCCGCGTGGTGAGCGTGGCCCAGCAGATGGAGCAGAAGGAAACCATGGCCATCCAGTACACCATTGAGATGCGCAGCATGCTCAATGACATGCCGGTACGCGAGGAGATCCGCGAATTCCTGTTCAAGATCTGGGCTGAAGTGCTGGCCATTGCAGCCATGAAAAACGGGCCCCAGCACAAGGACACCATCACGCTCAAGCAGGCTGCGGCCGATCTTGTCTGGGCAGCAAGTGCCAAGCCCAACCGCAATGACAGGGCGCGCGTGATTGCCGACTTGCCCAAATTGCTGCACCTGCTGCGGCTGGGCATGTCCATGCTGGGCATGACCTTGCCGGTGCAGGATCAGCACCTCAAAATCATCAGTGATACGCTGGCCGACGCCTTCATGTCCAAGACCGACGCCATTTCCCTGGAGCGCATCGAAGAGATGTCCAAGCGGCTGGCGAATCTGGAGGATTACCTGTCGGACGAGGATGTTGGTGACCTCCCGCTGGACACCGAAAACCTGGTCATGATGATCGGCATTGATGCCTCGGACATCGAAGTCATTGCCGATGGCGGCAGCCAGCCCAGCGAAGCCATGCGTTCCTGGGCGCAGGAGTTGCAGCTGGGTGCCTGGTTCAGCCTGGACCATAACGGCCAGGTCAGCCATGTGCAGTTCGCGTGGCGCAGTGAGCGCAAGCAGCTGCACCTGTTTGCGTCGACCGACGGCCGCAATTTCCTGATTCAGGCGCGGCGCCTGGCGGCCTATCTGCAGGCCGGCCTGCTGGTGCCGACCGAAGAGGAAGCGCTCACCGTGCGCGCCACCCGCGAGGCGTTGGCCAAGCTCGATGCCAATCCGGAGCGTCTGCTAGGCTGAGCGTTTGGGGCTTGCACGCGGCCAACCAAAGGTAACTAGCTCCCCGTACCAGCAGGGGCCGCGGAACCGGCTTTGCCGGGCCGCAGGCGCAGCGCCCCCGCGGGGGGCAGAGAACTACACGCAGTGAG
>CAZIYA010000170.1:0-8080 GCA_964543355.1 uncultured Polaromonas sp. | reverse complement strand
GTCATCCCCCGTGTTCTTGCGCAGCTCCAGGAACTCCTCGATGTCCAGGTGCCAGGTTTCCAGGTAGGCGCAGACGGCCCCCTTGCGCTTGCCGCCCTGGTTGACTGCCACTGCGGTGTCGTTGACGACTTTCAGGAAAGGCACGACGCCCTGGGACTCGCCGTTGGTGCCCTTGATGTGGGCGCCGAGGGCGCGCACCGGGGTCCAGTCGTTGCCCAGACCGCCGGCGAATTTGGACAGCAGCGCGTTTTCCTTGATGGCATCGTAAATGCCGCCCAGGTCGTCGGCCACCGTGGTCAGGTAGCAGGACGACAGCTGCGAACGCAGCGTGCCGGCGTTGAACAGCGTCGGCGTGCTCGACATGAAATCGAACGACGACATGATTTCATAGAACTCGATGGCGCGGGCTTCGCGGTCGATTTCATCAAGCGCCAGGCCCATGGCCACCCGCATGAAGAATGCCTGGGGCAGTTCGATGCGCTGCTTGCGCACATGCAGGAAGTAGCGGTCGAACAGGGTCTGCAGGCCGAGGTAATCAAACTTCAGGTCACGTTCGGGCTTGAGCGCGGCACCCAGGCGGGCGAGGTCAAACTGCTGCAGTTTTTCGTCGAGCAGCTCGTTCGCCACGCCTTTGGCGATGAACTCCGGAAAGTACTCGGCATAACGCGTGGCCATGTCTTCCTGGGTGACCTCCTCGCCCAGCACTTCGCGGCGGATGGTGTGCAGCAGCAGGCGTGCGGTGGCGTAGGTGTAGTCGGGATCTTTTTCGATCAGGGTGCGGGCCGCCAGGATGGAGGCCTTGTAAACCTCGTCGATCGGCACGCCGTCATACAGGTTGCGCATCGTCTCGGCAACGATGGGGTCGGGCTTGACATCGGCCCCCAGGCCGGCGCAGGACGCTTCGATCAGGGCCTGCAACTTGCCGATGTCCAGGGAAATTTTCCTGCCGCCGTCCAGCACATGCAGTTGTGCTGCCTGGGGCACCGGCGTCTGCGGCTGGCGGGCACGTTCCTGTGTGCGTTTTTCGCGGTACAGCACATAGGCGCGGGCAATCTCATGATGGCCGCCGCGCATCAGGCCCAGTTCGACCTGGTCCTGCACGTCTTCTATATGGAAGGTGCCGCCGCCCGGACGGGAGCGCATCAGGGCGCGCATGACGGCCTGGGTCAGTCCGTCGACGGTTTCGCGCACGCTGGCCGAAGCTGCACCCTGGGTGCCATGCACTGCCAGGAAGGCTTTCATCATCGCGACAGCGATCTTGTTCGGCTCAAAGGGAACCACGGCGCCGTTGCGGCGAATGATCTGGTAGTGGGCCAGCGAACTGGCGTGGGCGCTGCTGGCAGGAGACTGGGGTGCGGCGGGCATGCCGGCGGGAGCGGGTGCTGCATGTTGGGCTGTTTGCATGTTTTCCTCGTTGTGCTTTGTTGTTGGTGAGTTCGATGTGATTCAGGGAAGGGCGAAGGGCGGACTGTTGCCTGTGGCTGGCTTGGTGGCGGGCTTTCCTTGGGCTGTGAGCACCTGAATCCATCCATGGGGAATATGGGCTAAGACACTATACCTAGGGTCTGGAGTGATTTCAAGCACTACAGGTAGTGTATCGGTCCTGAATCGCTCCGTCACATCCCGCTTACTTTTTGTGGCTTTTTTTTGCAGGAAAAAATGCACAGGCTTGGGTCTTCATGGGGCCCAGAAGCTGGGCATCGATCAGCCGGACACGTGCCGATCACGTGTTCATGCGCCTTGCAAGGCGATCAGGGGTTGCCATGGTCGTGGATGTTCATGGACGGCGCTCAAGCTGGCACCGCCAGGGCTGTCAGGGCCTTGCGGGAAAACACTTAGCCGGCAAACCCAGCGAAGCTTGCAGCCTGGCCCAGTCGAAGCCTGCGCCCGGGTCGTGTTTGCGCCCCGGCGCGATGTGTTCGTGGCCGGCGAGATGGGTCACCGGATAATGGCGCAGCAGCGCCGAACAAATGCTCGCCAGGGTTTCGTACTGCGCGGCTTCGAACAATCCACCTTCCAGTCCTTCGAGTTCTATGCCGATCGAGTCGTCGTTGCAACTGCTCCTGCCGCGGTAGCTGGACTCGCCCGCATGCCAGGCGCGTTCATCGCAACTGACAAACTGCCACAGCTCGCCGGATCGGGTGATGAAGAAATGGGAGGACACCTGCAATCCCCGCAGGCTCTGGAAATAGGGATGCGCATCCCAATCCAGCGTATTGGTAAAAAGGCGCTGCACCTGGCCGGTGCCAAATTCACCCGGCGGCAGGCTGATCGAGTGGACAACGATCAGGTCGATGACGCTTGCGGTGGGGCGTGGACCAAAGTTGGGGGAAGCCTGCGACCTGGCATAACGGTACCAGCCTTGCCGCCACAGCGCCTGCGCTGCATCATGCCTGCTCATCGGCTGCTTCATCGCCATTGGGCGTCACGATATTCAGGCGGGCAATGCGGTAACGGATCTGGCGCAGGCTGATGCCCAGCTTGGCTGCCGCCGCCGTGCGGTTGAAGCCGGTTTCCTGCAGCACCTTGGACAGGATGTTGCGTTCCTGCCCGTCAAGGAAGTCCTGCAGGTTTTCCGGCACGGCGACATATTCCGCCGGCGGGGATTCGAGGTGCAGGTCGCCACTGTCACCGAGCGCAACGGCGCGGTGCAGGATGTTTTCGAGTTCCCTGACATTGCCGTTGAAAGGGTGTCGCTGCAAGGTGGCCAGGACCTGGCCTGAAATGTCCGGCATGCCAAAACCCGATTCCCTGCAAATCCTTCCCAGCAGCTCTTTACACAGGGCCGGCAGGTCTTCGCGGCGCTCGCGCAGCGGCGGCACGCTGATTTCGATCACGTTCAGCCGGTAGTACAAATCCTGGCGGAAGGTACCGGCCGTCACTGCGGCACCCAGGTCCTTGTGAGTGGCGCTGACAATGCGCACATCGACCATGTCCTCCTGGGTGGATCCGAGCGGCCGGACGACCCGCTCCTGAATCGCGCGCAGCAGCTTGGACTGCATGGCCAGCGGCAGGTCGCCGATTTCGTCGAGAAAAAGGGTGCCGCCTTTGGCCGACTGAAAATAGCCAAGCCTGTCTTGCGCCGAGCCGGTATACGCCCCTTTGCGTGCCCCGAAAAACTCTGCCTCCAGCAGGTTCTCCGGGATGGCCCCGCAGTTGACGGCGACAAACGGTCCTGCCGCGCGATGGCTGCAGTCGTGCACGGCACGCGCGACCAGTTCCTTGCCGGTGCCTGACTCACCCTGGATCAATACCGGGGCCATGCTGCTCGCAACCTTGACGATGCGGGCCTTGACCGCCTGCATCACGGCTGATTCGCCGACCAGTCGCTGCAGGGTAGGCGCCACCTCCCCGGGCCGGGCTGCTTTCGCCGGGGCCGGGCCAGCTTCGTTATCGGGCTTGCCGCGTTCCTGGACTGCCGCCGCCACCACGCTGCGGAACTGCTTGAGGTCCACCGGCTTGGTCAGGTAGTCAAAGGCGCCTGCCTTCAGCGCTTCCACTGCGTTTTCGGCGGACCCGTGGGCCGTGATGACCACACAGCGCTCGGAGCGCTGCTGGGCCAGCATGTCACGCAGCAGTTCCAGCCCCAGCCCGTCCGGCAGGCGCATGTCGGTGATCACCGCGTCGAAGCGCCGATGTTGCAACTGGGTGCGTGCCTGGGCCAGGTCGGCCGCCGCCTCAACACGATAACCTTCGCGCAGCAGCGTGAGTTCGTAAAGGGTGCGCAGGTCGGGCTCATCGTCCACCACCAGTATGTGCGCCGGAGTCGGGAGGGTCATGGTGTGCTCGTCAGTTCAGGCCGACATTGTGTCAAAACCTGTCCGGGGGAAAGCCTCTCCAGCCCGCGCGGACCGGAAGAGGACAAAAAACTCGTTGCCTTCCACGGTACCGTGCATGATCCGCTGGTAGCCTATCAGTGCGCCATGACGTTCGCAGAGCTCCCTGCAGATATACAGGCCCAGGCCGCTGGAGCGGCTTTCCGACGAGAAAAAAGGCTCGAACAGATGCGACTGCACGGTTTTTTCAAGGGGCTGTCCGTCGCTCCAGATCGAGAGCCTGGCTTGTCCTGATGCCGTGATGTCGGTGGCGACCTGTATGGCGCCGTTCGTTGCGCTGGCATAACGCGCGGCATTGTCGAGAAGATTGACCATCAGGCGGCGCAGGTGTTCGGCTTCGAACAACACGGCAGTCCGCCCGGCGCCCGCGTGTACCTGCAGGCGGTGACCTGATGCGGTTTGCTGTGTCCAGTCGGAGCAGATCTGCTGCACCATGCCATCGAGCGGCAGGCTGTCGGTCTGTTCCAGAGGTGTCTGCTCCTGGACACGCGAGATGTTGAGGATTTCCTCGACAATCCGCGCAAGCCGTTGCGCGTTTTGCCGCACCATGCTCGTCAGTTGACGGTGCCCGGGATCGGGCAGGTCCTCTTCCAGCAGGGCGTTGGCCTGCGTGATGGCGGCCAGCGGATTCCTGATTTCGTGGGCCACCGCGGCAGACATGCGCCCCATGGCCGCCATTTTTTCCGTACGCACCCGCGCCTCCATTTCACGCAGGTCTTCCAGAAACATCACACACAGGCTTTCGTGCGAGCCATCGCGCGAAGCGGCCAGCCGCGTGCGCACCTGCAGGCGGCGGGCATGGCGTGATGCGTGCTCCAGGCTCACATCAGCCTGTTGGGGGCTGTGCTCCCCGAAGGTCAT
The DNA here is from genome assembly GCA_964543355.1 of uncultured Polaromonas sp. Taxonomy (GTDB): domain Bacteria; phylum Pseudomonadota; class Gammaproteobacteria; order Burkholderiales; family Burkholderiaceae_C; genus Polaromonas. Next base: position 3,383 of record CAZIYA010000170.1, on the reverse strand, counting down.
TTGCGCCAGTTCGGCCAGTGGTTGCCATGCCGCTTCGGCAGCCAGTACAAAAGGAGCCGAACGGGCGATGCCCTCGGTGGCCAGCAGACGCCGCGAGGCAGGGTTGGCCGCACGGACAATGCCGTGCGTGTCAATCACCAGCACACCGTCGACCAGGGTATCGATGACCAGCTCATTGACCTGGGTCTGCATGCGCGCGGCCGACTGGCTGCTCCGGGCACGTTTTTCTTCCCGAGACAGGCGCAGGGCCAGCTGGTTGGCCAGCAGGGCAATGATGAAAAAGCCGGAACCACTGAGGCCGGCCTGGAGAAAGCGCGCCGTTGAATCACCCGGCAATTGCAGGGAAGACCACCAGGCATCGGCCAGCAACAGCAGCGTCACACTCGCGGCGGTGCCGAGTGCCAGCAAGATGGGCCCCAGCACGGAGGCCAGCAATACCGGCAGGGCAAACAGCGCGGTGTAGTTGATGGCACCGGACTGCAGAAAATTGAGTGCCGAAAATGTCAGCACATCGACCCCGACCGTGGAGACCCACTGCGCGTCGAAATTGCTGCCGGGCGGCTTTGGATGTGCCCATACACGCACCGCCAGTGCGGCCACAAAATAAGCCACACACAGCGCGACCATGGCCTTGCCGACCGGTTGGCCCAGGGCATAAATGAAAGCCTGCAGGGCAAGCAGCACGCCGGCCAACATGACGCGCGCCGCCATGAAGGCACGCCACAGGCGGCCAAAAGATTCGCCGCCGGGCTCCGATTCCCAGGCGCCCGCCTGCTTTTCTACCGGACCGAACCAGGAGCTGGGTGCTTCGGCGAGGTCTTTTTTCATCCGCCTTCAGCTTGCCGGCGATGTGCATCGCTGCAATAAAACCCCTGGCCGCCGGGCAGGGCTTCAGCACGGGGCAGATGCACCGCGCAGACCGCACAAGCCACCACCTCGGTGGCCGGCGGGTCGGGGCGGCGGGCGGGTTGCCGTGGCGGCCTGTCTGGTTGTCCGGCTTGTCGGTTACTCCGCCAGATCCACACCACCACCAGCGCCAGCGCAATCACGATCAGGTATTTCATACGCGTTTCAGGATGACTTCAAGGACAAAACGCGAACCCGCATAACCGAGCAGCAACAGGCCCGAACCCAGGTAGAGCACCCGCACCGCCTGGCGCCCGCGCCAGCCCAGGCGTGCCCGGCCGGCGAGCAGGCCGGCGAAAGTAACCCAGGCCAGCACCGAAAAAATGGTTTTGTGGTTCCATTGTCCGGCCAGCCCCGGACCATAGAGGGTTTCGGCAAACAGCCAGCCCACCAGCAGCGTTGCGGTCAGCAGTACAAAGCCGGCCTGTACAAAACGGAAGGTCAGCCGTTCAAGCGTCAGCAGCGGCACGCCCGTGTCGGGTTGCGTGGCCGAACGGATGGAGCGCTCGGACCGGTTCATCAGCCAGCCATGCACCACGGCTGCAGCGAACAGCCCGTAGGAGGCAATGCCCAGCGCCCAGTGCAGGGGCAACCAAGGGGAAGCAATCACGTGGTAGGGGGTCCCGGGAAATACCAGCGCCAGTGCGACGGCGACGCTGCCCAGGCCGGCCAGGGCCCAGCGCGCCTTGAGTTGCGGAAACAGCCGGCTTTCCACGGCGTAGACGCTCAGTACCAGCCAGACGGTCATGGACAGGGCCGGCGCGAAACCAAAGCGCGGGGGGTTGCCGAGCAGGCCTTCTGCCAGGGTGAGGGCATGCAGCAGCCAGGCGATGAACAGCACGCCACGCGTGGCGCCATTGCTCAAACGCGGGGTGGCCAGCGCCAGAATGGCATAGGCCAGTGCGGCGCCCATGGCCATGGCCAGTCCCCACCAGGCGCTCAAAGTTAAAATCATGGCTACAGTTTAGCTTCTGCGCCAGACGCCTGGTCCTTCTTTCACCTCCTTTTCGCTCCAGTTGTGGAGCTTATTCATGGCCTCTGCCCTCACCGACAAACTATCCCGCCTCGTCCAGGAAATGCGAGGCCAGGCCCGCATCACCGAGTCCAACGTCCAGGACATGCTGCGCGAGGTACGCATGGCGCTCCTGGAGGCTGACGTGGCCTTGCCCGTGGTGCGCGACTTCATCGCCCGCGTCAAGGAGAAGGCGCTCGGCCAGGAGGTCATGGCTTCGCTGTCGCCCGGTCAAGTGTTGGTCAGCATCGTCAACGGCGAACTGGCCGCGACCATGGGCGAAGGTGTCAGCGACATCAACCTGGCGGCCCAGCCGCCGGCCGTGATCCTGATGGCCGGCCTGCAGGGTGCGGGCAAGACCACCACCACGGCCAAGCTGGCCAAGCACCTGATCGAGAAGCGTAAAAAGAAGGTGCTGACGGTTTCGGGCGACGTGTATCGTCCGGCGGCCATCGAACAGCTCAAGACCGTGACGAAACAGGCCGGCGCCGAATGGTTTCCGAGTTCCACCGACCAGAAGCCGGTGGACATCGCGCTGGCCGCCCTGGACTATGCCCGCAGGCATTTCTTTGATGTGCTGTTAGTCGATACCGCGGGCCGGCTGGCCATCGACGAAGCCCTGATGGCCGAGATCAAGGCATTGCATGCGGCGCTCAATCCGGTCGAAACCCTGTTTGTCGTGGATGCCATGCAGGGCCAGGACGCGATCAACACCGCCAAGGCCTTCAAGGAAGCGCTGCCACTGACCGGCATCATCCTGACCAAGACCGACGGCGACTCGCGCGGTGGCGCGGCGCTCAGTGTGCGGCAGATCACCGGCGCACCGATCAAGTTCTCGGGCACCAGTGAAAAAATAGACGGGCTGGAAGTCTTCGATGCCCAGCGCCACGCCGGACGCATTCTCGGCATGGGCGACATCGTCGCGCTGGTCGAGCAGGTCACGGCCGGCGTGGACATGGCGGCGGCGCAAAAACTTGCCGCCAAGATGAAGTCCGGCAGCGGCTTTGACCTCAACGACTTTTTGAGCCAGCTGCAGCAGATGAAAAGCATGGGTGGCCTGTCCAGCCTGCTTGACAAGCTGCCGGCGCAGATGGCGGCCAAGGCAGGCCAGGTGGACATGGACAAGGCCGAAAAAGACATACGCCGCAAGGAAGGCATCATCCAGAGCATGACGCCGCTGGAGCGCCGCAAGCCTGAGCTGATCAAGGCCACGCGCAAGCGACGCATTGCTGCCGGCTCAGGCGTGCAGGTTCAGGACGTGAACCGCCTGCTCAACGAATTCGAGCAGATGCAGGGCATGATGAAAAAGATGAAGGGCGGCGGCATGATGAAAATGATGAAACGCATGGGCGGCATGAAAGGCATGCCGAAGTTCTGATTTCTCCCGTTCTTACAAGAGAAAATAGACCCCAGCCCTTGGCCCGCTCAAATCTGAAGTGCAACACACCCTCAACCAACCAAGTAA
>CAZIYA010000169.1:0-8086 GCA_964543355.1 uncultured Polaromonas sp. | reverse complement strand
TGAATATATGGCCCCCACGCTTGTCACTTCGTGTACTGCGCTGCCCCCGGAGGGGGCGCTGCGCCTGCGGCCCGGCGAAGCCGGTTCCGCGGCCCCTGCTGGCGAAGAGGGGATATCCCTCGCGATGCTCGAAATCACCGATGCGTTGTGAGCTGTTAGGTCGTTTACTGGTGAGTCAGTTTTTTTGGGTGTATTTTTAATTTCTAGGAGACAACAATGAAAGTTCGCAACTTGATATTGGCGGCGGCAGTCCTTGCCACCGGCGCATCGTCCATCGTGGCGACCAGCGCATTTGCTCAGGCCAAGGAGCAGTTCATTCCGGTGCTGTCCTACCGCACCGGCCCTTACGGTCCGAACGGTGCCCCCTGGGCCAACGGCTACGTTGACTACATCAAGCTGGTCAATGCGCGCGGCGGTCTCAATGGCGTGAAGATCACTTTCGAAGAATGTGAAACCGGCTATGACACCGCTCGCAGCGTGGAGTGTTATGAGCGGCTCAAGAGCAGAGGGGCCTCGCTGGTACAGCCGCTGTCCACCGGCGCCACCTTTGCCATCACGGAAAAAGCGCCCATTGACAAAATCCCGGTGGTCACCATCGGTTATGGCCGCAGCGAAAGCGCGGACGGATCGGTGTTCAAGTGGAACTTCCCGATTGCCGGCACCTACTGGGTTGCCGCCGACGCCATCCTGCAGGCCATTGCCAAGAAGGAAGGTGGCTTCGACAAACTAAAAGGCAAAAAAATAGCGCTGGTCTACCACGACAGCCCCTATGGCAAGGAGCCGATTCCCCTGTTGCAGGAACGCTCCAGGATGCATGGTTTTGACCTGCAGCTGCTGCCGGTGACGCACCCCGGCGTCGAGCAGAAAGCCACCTGGTTGCAGATCCGCCAGGCCCGCCCTGACTATGTGGCACTGTGGGGCTGGGGCGTGATGAACTCCACCGCCATCAAGGAAGCCCAGGCCACCGGCTATCCGCGCGAGAAGATGTACGGCGTCTGGTGGTCCGGCGCTGAACCCGATGTGAAGGACGTGGCCGACGGAGCCAAGGGCTACAACGCGGTGACCATGCAGCACGGTGCGGAACCCAACTCCAAGGTCGTCAAGGACATCCTGTCCATGGTGCACGGCAAGGGCCAGGGCACAGGTCCCAAAGACGAAGTCGGCCAGGTGCTTTACATGCGTGGTGCCATGAGTGCCATGCTGGGCCTCGAGGGCATTCGCTCCGCCCAGGAGCGTTTCGGCAAAGGCAAGGTCATGACCGGTGAGCAGGTCCGCTGGGGTCTGGAAAACCTGAATCTGACCCAGGCCAAGCTGGACGCACTCGGTTTTGCCGGCGTCATGCGGCCAATCAGCACCTCTTGCATGGACCACATGGGTGCGGCATGGGCCCGTATCCATACCTGGGACGGCAAGGCCTGGAAGTTCACGTCTGACTGGTTGCAGGCTGATGAGCAGATCATCAAACCGATGGTCAAGACCACCGCTGCGAAGTATGCCGCCGAGAAGAAACTCACGCCGCGCACCCCGGCGGACTGCCAGTCCTGATCTTCCAGTGAAACACCCCTCCCGACAGACGGGAGGGGCGCGGCTCCAGCGAGCCGCCAAACGGCAGCGCTTCAAGCCCCTGTTGCAGCGCTGCCGTTTGGAGCAACAAGCAGAAACATTCTTATGGAACAACCTGACATCGCCAGCGATATCGTCCTGAACGTCAATGGCATCGAGGTTATTTATAACCACGTGATCCTTGTGCTCAAGGGCGTGTCCCTGCAAGTACCGCAAGGCCGCATTGTGGCCATCCTGGGCGGCAACGGTGCCGGAAAAACCACCACCCTGCGGGCCGTGTCCAACCTGCTCCAGGGCGAGCGCGGCGCGGTCACCAAGGGCTCCATCGAACTGCGTGGCGAACGCATCGAAAACCTGTCTCCGGCCGATCTGGTGCAGCGCGGTGTGGTGCAGGTCATGGAAGGACGCCACTGCTTCGCCCACCTGACGATTGAGGAAAACCTGCTGACGGGCGGCTACACGCGCAAAAGCAAGGCGGAAGTGGCGGCCAACCTGGAGAAGGTGTACGCCTACTTTCCGCGCCTGAAAACCCGGCGTACCTCGCAGGCGGCCTATACCTCCGGCGGCGAGCAGCAGATGTGTGCCATCGGCCGTGCGCTGATGGCCAGCCCCACCATGGTGCTGCTGGACGAGCCCTCCATGGGCCTGGCGCCGCAGATAGTCGAAGAGGTGTTTGAAATCGTCAAAGACCTCAACCAGAAGGAAAAAGTGACCTTTCTGCTGGCCGAGCAGAACACCAACATGGCCCTGAAATATGCCGACTACGGCTACATCATGGAAAGCGGCCGGGTGGTGATGGACGGCCAGGCCAACGATCTGGCGAACAACGAGGACGTCAAGGAGTTCTACCTTGGCGTTGGCGGCGGAGAGCGCAAGAGCTTCAAGGACGTCAAGAGTTACAAGCGCCGCAAGCGCTGGCTTGCATGAAGCCCCCACGGTTGCTCACTGCGTGTAGCGCCCGAGGCCTTGCAGGCCGCGGCTTGCGAGACGCTTCGCCTCTGTCGCCTGTCCAAAGCTGCGCAAGCAGCTTTGGAGCCGCAGGCTCCAGCCCCTCGGGGGCGCTGCGCCTGCGGTCCGGCAAAGCCGGTCCCGCGGCCCCTGCTGGTAAAGAGGGGAGCCCAACGCTCCCTCGGAGATCTTATGACTGAGTATTACGACGCCCTGGAGACACGGGACCCGGCCGCCCGCGAGGCTGCGTTGATGGCGGCGCTGCCGATGCAGGTGGCGCATGCGCAAAAGGCTGCACCCGCGTTTGCCGCCATCCTGTCCGGCGTGCAAGCCGGCAGCATCAACTCGCGAGAGGCGCTGGCACAGCTTCCGGTGACCCGCAAGCACGAGCTGTTCGAGTTGCAAAAGGCAGGCCGAGCCACCGATGCATTCGGCGGTTTTTCCACACTCCTGCGGGGTCCGCAGATGCCACGCGTGTTTTCATCACCCGGCCCGATCTATGAACCGGAAGGCACCGGGAAAGATTACTGGCGCGCGGCACGGGCCCTGTTTGCCGCCGGTTTCCGCGCCGGTGATCTGGCCCACAACGCGTTCAGTTACCACATGACGCCGGGGGCCTTCATCATGGAATCCGGCGCCCATGCGATCGGCTGCAGCGTGTTTCCAGCCGGTGTGGGGCAAACCGAGCAGCAGCTCCAGGCAATTGCCGAGCTCCGGCCCGGAGCCTACATGGGAACACCCAGTTTCCTGCGCATCCTGGTCGAGAAAGCGCTGGAAACCGGCAGCGACATCTCCAGCATCCGCAAAGGCCTGACCGGCGGCGAAGCCCTCCCGCCCAGCCTGCGCGACTGGTTTGCCGGGCACGGCCTGGCGGTTTACCAGAGTTATGCCACCGCCGACCTGGGCCTGATCGCCTACGAAACAAGCGCCCGGGAGGGTCTGGTACTTGACGAAGGGGTGATTGTGGAGATTGTCCGGCCCGGCACCGGTGACCCGGTACCCGAGGGGGAGGTCGGCGAACTGGTGGTCACCACCCTGAATCCTGGCTATCCGCTGATCCGCTTCGGCACGGGTGACCTCTCGGCAGTGCTTCCGGGCGCATGCCCGACCGGCCGGACCAACACACGTATCAAAGGCTGGATGGGCCGGGCCGACCAGACCACCAAAATCCGGGGAATGTTTGTGCACCCAGGCCAGGTGGCCGACATCACCCGGCGCTTCCCGGAGGTGCTCAAGGCCCGCTTGATCGTCACTGGTGAAATGGCCAATGACAGCATGACCCTCCAGGTGGAAGCCGCTTCTGTGCCCCAGGGTCTGGAGACCCGGATCAGCGAGGCGATCCGGGATGTGACCAAACTGCGCGGCCATGTCGAACTGAAGGCGCCGGGCAGCCTGCCGAACGACGGCAAGGTCATTGAGGATGCCCGTAGTTACAAGTAGAGCCCCCACGTTCGCGCACTGCGTGTCGCTCTCTGCCCCCCGAGGGGGCGCTGCGCCTGCGGGCCGGCAGAGCCGGACCCGCGGCCCCTGCTGGTAAAGAAAAACCACCGCCGTCGCCTGCGGCCCGGCCAAGCCCGCTCCGCGCTTCGCCGGGCCTGAGGACTTGCCCTTACGTAGTTCCCGCGATGGACGGAGCTCCGCGGGCTCCTACACTGGCGAGGTCCATTTCAAAGGAGATCTCATGAAACGCCTGTTAGTTCTTGCAGCGGCTGCAACAGCTCTGTTCGCCAATGCCCAAACCTTCCCCGGTTCCAAGCCGATTGCCATTGTGGTGCCGTTCGCAGCGGGCGGGCCAACCGACCGCGTCGCGCGCGACTTGGCCGAGGCCATGCGCAAAGCCATGCCTGGTTCCAATTTCGTTGTGGAAAACGTCAACGGTGCCGGCGGCACGATTGGCGCCACCAAGGTAGCCAAGGCCAACCCGGACGGCCACACCCTGCTGCTGTTTCATATCGGCATGGCCTCGACCCCTGCCCTGTACCGCAAGCTGCAGTACAAGCCGCTGGAAGACTTCGAATACCTCGGCCTGGTCAACGAGGTGCCCATGACCCTGATCGGCAAACCCCAGTTGCCGGCCAACACCTACCGTGACTTCGAAAACTACATCAAGGCCAACTCGGGCAAGCTCAACATTGCCCATGCGGGCCTGGGTTCCGCTTCGCACCTGTGCGGCCTGATGTGGCAGTCGGCCATCAACGCCAAGGAAGCCATGACCACCATTCCCTTTGGCGGCACCGGTCCGGCAATGAATGCGCTGGTCGGCGGCCAGGTAGACCTGATGTGCGACCAGACCACCAACACCACTGGCCAGATCGAAGCCGGCCGCGTCAAGGCTTTTGCGGTGACGACCGCCAAGCCATTGAGCAAGCACAAACTGCTCAAGGACTACCCGTCGTTGCAGGAAATGGGGCTCAAAGGCTTTGACCTGACCATCTGGCACGGCCTGTATGCCCCCAAAGGCACACCACCGGCCGTCCTGGCCCAGCTGAACAAGACACTCAAAGCCGCGTTGAAAGATGCCGACTTCATTAAAAAGCAGGATGGCCTGGGCGCCGTGGTCGTCACAGACAACCGTGTGGAGCCGGCAGCTCACAAAGCTTTTGTCGCAGGGCAGATTGCCAAGCTCAAGCCGGTGATCGAAGCCGCCGGCAAGTTTGCCGACTGATCTGCGCCACCCCGCAAAAAAGCCGCCGGCCGCAAGCCTGGCGGCTTTTTTTTACCCCCTGCCGGCCGTAGCATCGACCGCGGAGCCGGATCACCGCAGCCGATTCCAGCAGGTGCAACCCGCGCCCGGCTGCCTTTCTGGCCGGGATTGCACTGATTGAAACGGCCGCCTCCTCACCTTAAGGTAAAGCCTACCTTTGATACCTTCAGACAGGAAATTTTGATGCTCCCTATTTTCAAGACAAATCGGCGCCTAGCCCTTTCCAGTATTGCGCTGACAGCTATTGGTTTCATAGCAACAACAGCCGCCGTGGCGCAAACGGCCTGGCCCACCAAGCCCGTGCGTATCGTCGTGCCCTTTGCACCCGGCGGAACCACCGACATCCTTGCGCGCGCCGTTGCGCCCGAGCTGACCCGGGCCTTTGGCCAGCCTTTCATCGTGGACAACCGGGCTGGCGCCGGCGGCAATGTGGGTGCCGACCTGGTGGCCAAGTCGCCTGGAGACGGCTACACCCTGCTGATGGGCACGGTAGGCACACACGGTATCAACAAGTCGCTGTACAGCAAGATGCCTTTTGACCCGCAGAAGGACTTTGCACCCATCACGCTGGTGGCCGGCGTGCCCAATGTGATGGTGATGAACGCCGAGAAAGCCGCCAAGCTGGGTATCAACAGCGTGGCCGACTTCGTCAAATATGCCAAGGCGCACCCGGGTCAGTTCAGCATGGCCTCCAGCGGCAATGGCACATCCATCCATCTGGCTGGCGAGCTGTTCAAGTCGCAGACCGGGATTTTCATGACGCATATTCCCTACCGCGGTTCCGGCCCGGCCCTGCTCGATCTGGTGGGCGGCAATGTGGACGTCATGTTCGACAACCTGCCGTCTGCCATGCCGCAAATCAAGGGCGGCAAACTCAAGGCCTTTGCCGTTACCAGCGCCCAGCGCTCGACCGCCATGCCCGAGTTGCCCACGGTGGAAGAAGCCGGCAAGCTCAAGGGGTTTGAGGCCAGCAGCTGGTTCGGCCTGCTGGCGCCGGCCGGCACGCCGCCCGAGGTCGTCAGCCGCATCCAGCAGGAAGTGGCCAAGGCCCTGGCCACACCGGCCATCAAGGAAAAAATGCTGGCCCAGGGTGCCATCCCTAGCGGCAATACCCCGCAGGAGTTCGCCAGGCTGATTGAGGCTGAAATCGCCAAATGGGCCAAGGTGGTCAAAGCCTCCGGCGCGAAGGTCGATTAACGAACCTGCGGACTCGCGTGCGCCGCGAGCGGGTTTCTTTTCAAGCAGGGGCCGCGGGTCCGGCTTTGCCGGCCCGCAGGCGCAGCGGCCCCCTCGGGGGGCAGGGAGCTACACGCAGTGAGCGACCGTGGGGGCTCTATCTAGACTCCCCAGACCACCTCGTGCCCGGCCTTGTGGTTCCTCTCGAGCATCTCGATGAACGGCAGGGCACGCTGGCGCAAACCCAGACCCTCGCGGGGCACCGTGTCGGGGGCCTCTTCATCGTGGGACTCTTCGAGCGCAATGGCCGCCTGCAGCGCAGCGATGGCCGCCGGCATCTGCTCGGGCAGGATGATGCCTTTGACTCCCGCCTCCTTGCCTATGACTTCCAGTACCCGACGGCCATTCGCCTCGAGCATGATGAGGTCGCCGGAAGCTTTGGACTTGAATTTGTAGAGCATGAACGACTCCTCGTGGTTGCGTGAATAAACCCGATTATGGTCGCGTCCGCGGCCTGGACCTGTAGGCGGCTTTCCCGTGCGGGACAACCGCCGTGAAGCAAAATAAGCGGCTATGTTCAATATTCCCAGCGTTCCCAAACCCGCCGTCCAGGGGCTGAGCCAGGACGGCCTCGCCCTGCTGTCGCCCGCCGACCTTGCCGCAACTCTGCCAGCCGGCTGGGCGCGGGACTGGCCAGCGCTGGGCGCTTCATGGGAGCAATTGCCACCCGATACCCACCTCAAGGATGGCGGCCACTACCGGCGGCGCCGGCACAGCTGCTTCATCCAGGACTTGCCCGGCGGTCAGCTGGTGCAGACGCCACACCGTGCGCACTGGCAGCCCACCGACTACAACGCCTTGCATGGCGGCTTCGAGCGATGGTTTGAACCGGTCGATCCTGCGGTGGCCACAGCGCCCGCCTGGGGCAGCCTGCTGGCCGGGCTCGGGCAACTGTTCGGCCAGGTGCGGCCCGTCCCGCGCTGGTACATCGAGGCCCACCAGTTCCGCATCGACACCACGGGCGGCGTGGGCCGACCGACCCCGGAAGGCGCGCACCGGGATGGTGTGGATTTTGTGGTGGTCATGCTGGTGGCGCGGCGCGGCGTCAAGGGCGGCGAAACCCGCGTCTTCGACGCCAACGGCCCGCATGGCCTGCGTTTTGTCATGCAGGAGCCGCTGACCACGCTGCTGCTGGACGACGCCCGGGTGATCCACGAAACCACGCCCATCCTGCCCCAGGAAACGGGCGTACTGGACGGGCACCGCGACACCCTGGTGCTGACTTACCGCGCGGGCAGCTTCCAGGCCCCCTGAGCCCCCACGTTCGCTCGCTGCGCTTAGCTCTCTGCCCCCCCGAGGGGGCGCTGCGCCTGCGCACCGGCGGAGCCGGACCCGCGGCCCCTGCTTGCGAAGACTATCCTTCGCACTCTCTATTTCGTTCCCGTCAGAGGCAGCGTTAACCATGAGACGCCGGTTCACAAAACCGCTTGACGAAAATAGTTTAAACCTAAACAATTAAGACTCGATCAATCAACGAGCGGGACTTATGCACATCCTTTGCCTGGGCGGCGGGCCCGCCGGTTTGTACTTTGCGGTGCTGATGAAGCTGCAGAATCCGGCCAGCCAGATCACGGTGGTGGAACGCAACCGCCCGTTTGACACCTTCGGCTGGGGCGTGGTGCTGTCCGACCAGAC
>CAZIYA010000168.1:0-8126 GCA_964543355.1 uncultured Polaromonas sp. | reverse complement strand
GGCCGATGCGTTTGAGTTCGGTGACGTCGGAAGCCAGGGAATAAAAGCCGATGACTTCCCCTTCCTCATTGCCATCGCCATAACGCGGGAAATAGTTGACCACGTAGTCGCGCTGGTCGCCGCGTGCGGTGGTCTGGGTCCGCTCGTAAACCACCGGGTAGCCCGACAGGACCTCTTCGACCCGGGGGCGCACGACCGCATAAAGTTCGTCACCCATGACCTCGCGCAGATGTTTGCCGTCGAACTGCGAATAGGACAAACCGAAGCTTTCCTCGTAAGCGCGGTTGTGAAAGCGGAAACACCCTTCCTTGTCGACATAGGCAATCAGGGCCGGCACGGTATCCGTGATCTCGCGCAGCTGCAGCTCGCTGGCACGCAGTGCGTTGCTGACCCGCCGCATTTCAGTCATGTCGCGGCCGGTGCCGCGGTAACCGGTGAAGCGCCCGGAAGCGTCAAAAATCGGGACCCCGCTGATGCTCCAATAGCAGATCTTCCCGTTTTCATCGAGCCGGGTGGTTTCAAAGTCGCGGAAGACTTCGTGCCTTTCGAGCTGGGCCTTGTGGGCAGCCCAGACGCTTTCATCCATGTTCACATAGTCCAGCTCCCACCGGGTCTTGCCAATGGCGGTTTTCCGGGTGGTGGCCGTCACCTGGGCCGCGTCGCCAGACACCTCGACGAAACGGAAGTTTTCGTCCTGCTCCCAGAACCAGTCAGAAGACAGCTCGGTCAATGCGCGGAACCGCTCTTCGTTCTCCCGCAAAACCCGCTCGCTCTCCTTGCGCTCGGTGATATCCTGGATTTGCGAAATGAAGTGAAGCGGCTTGCGGTCGTCGTCGCGCACCAGCGAGCAGCTCAGGAAACCCCAAACAATGCGGCCGGACTTGTGGATGTAACGCTTTTCCCACTGGTAGGTTTCAATTTCCCCGGCGAGTGCCCGTCTGCGCTGCAGCAGGTCCCATTCGACATCGTCAGGATGGGTGATGTCCTTGACAGAGCGCGCCAGCATCTCGGCTTCGGAGTACCCCAGCATCTGGCAAAAAGCGCTGTTGACCCTCAGCCGGTTCGAGTCGATGCCCACCAGCGCCATGCCGATGGACGAGTGCTCGAAGGCACTGGTGAACAGCTGATCGCTGACCAGGTTGTCGTTGTCGCTACTGGCCGGTGAGCCTGTGCCCCTGAGAAGATCACGGGGGCGGGAAAGCGCCAGTGCGATGCCCGAGTCGTTTTCAGTGGCCTCGTCTTCCTGCGCAGCAATGCCCTGGTCGCCACCGAGCGTGAAATAAAACGTGCTGCCTTCGTTCGGGACGGAGCTCGCCCATATCCGCCCTCCGTGGCGGGTGATGATGCGTTTGACGGTGGCCAGGCCGATGCCGCTGCCGGCGAACTCTTCCGAAGAATGCAGGCGCTGGAAGGTGCCGAACAGTTTGTCCGCGTAAGCCATGTCAAAGCCCGCGCCGTTGTCCCTGACAAAATAGACAGGCTGCAAGTCCGCGCCGGTTTCCCTGCCGACCGTGATGTCGGTCGTGGGTTTTCTTGCAGTGAACTTCCAGGCATTGCCAAGCAGGTTCTCGAGCACCTGCCGGAGCAGTGCGGCATCCGCGTTTGCCACCAGGCCCGGCTCAACGGTTGCCCGGACATCGCGCCCGGGTTCGTTTTCGGACAACTGGGCAAGCACCCGGGTCGCCTCGGCGCTGAGGTCTACCACCTCCCAGTTCAGGCTGGTACGCGACAATTTGGCCAGAGAGAGCAACCCGTCGGTGAGTTCGCCCATGCGCCGCACGCCGCCACGTATCCGGTCCACATAATGGTGGGCTCGCTCACCGGCTTCCGGGGGCACGGCTTTTTGCAGCAGGGCGCAATAACCGTCGATGGTGCTCAGTGGAGAACGCAGGTCGTGCGCCACGGAATAGGAAAATGCCTCCAGCTCGGTATTGGCCACTTCCAGCTGGGCCGTCCTGCGCATCACCCGTTTTTCCAGGTCCACGTTGAGTCGGACGATTTCCATTTCATCGCGCTTGCGCTTGCTGATGTCGGTGACGGTGGTGACGTAGCCGGACGGGGTACGGGAAGACCCGTTGAACAGGGGCTGCACATTGAGCAGCGCCCACAGGATGTTGCCGTCAGGCTTGCGGTAACACACCACCGCGTTGGACTGGGGCAAACCGGTGCGCCGGGCAACCACGTTGGGGTGCTCTTCCTCGGGCATCAGCGAGCCGTCTTCCCTGAGCATTTCCCACTCCGGCCCGGCGATGGTCTGCCCCGCCATCTGGACCAGGGTCTTGCCGAGAATGCGCTCGGCACTGGCGTTGCAATCGACGATTCGCCCGTCTGCGTCGCGCAGGACCACGCCTTCGGCCAGGGCGGACACCACGGTGCGAAAACGCGCCTCGCTGGTCCGCAACGCCAGCTCGGTCTGCTTGCGCGACGTGATGTCCGAACCCACGCCGCGATAACCCGTAAAGGTCCCGTCGGCATCAAACACCGGCTCACCGCTCACACTGCGATAGATGGCACTGCCATCTTTCCCGGTCAGCTGGTACTCGAAATTCCGGAACGGCAAATGGGCAGCGAGCAGCGCCTTGTGGTCTTCCCAGGTGCCAACAAGCGGCGTGGCGCTGGGAAGGTCCCAGCGGCACTTCCCTTCCCCGACATTCTGGGTGCCCCCGACGGAATAGGCCAGGTCGCTGGAGACAAAGACATTGCGGAACTGGTCGTCCTGCTCCCAGTACCAGTCCGAGGAAAGGCCGGTCAGGCCGCGAAAGCGCTCCTCGCTCCGGCGCAGGCGGTCCTCGGCTTCCAGGCGGGCGGTGATGTCGGTGCCCACACCGCGATAGCCCTTGAACTTGCCATCGGCATCAAAAACAGGCTCGCCGCTGATGGAAAAAACTATCCGCCTGCCGTCCATGTCCACGCGTTCATATTCGAAATCACGGAAGGTTTCGTGCTTTTCCAGCTGCGCGCGGTGCAATGCCCAGGCTTGCCTGTTGCCGGGCGTGTCGTCAATTTCCCATCGGGTCTTGCCGATGTATTCGCTGATGCGGGCCTGGTCTGCCCCCGAGGCAGGAAGCCGGCCAAAACGGGCGGCCCCACTGGAGACCCTGGTAAAACGGAACTGGTCGTCAAGCTCCCAGTACCAGTCCGAGGAAAGCTGGGTCAGGCTGCGAAAACGTTCCTGGCTGCGGCGCAGGCGGTCCTCGGCCTCCAGGCGTTCCGTGATGTCTTCAGCGGTAATCAGGATATGGGTGACCATGCCACTGCGGTCCTTGAGCGGAACCTTGCGCATGTGAACGCGGATCGGACCCCGATGCCGGGTCAGGGCCATACGGTCGGGGTAGTCGTGCAGGACGCCGCCGGCGGCGAGTTCCAGATCAGCCGCCAGCATGCGGTCCGCGTCTGCCTTGGGCCACAGGTCGTACATGGTTCGGCCAATAGTCTCTTCGCGCGAAATGCCGTAAAGCGCCTCGGCAGCCTTGTTCCAGGCCACGATCCGGTAACCTTCGTGAACCGATTTCAGGTGAAAGGCAATCGGGAGGTTGTCGACAACTTCGTCAAGAAAAAGTGACGCTTGGCGCTGCGCTTCCTCCGAGCGCTTGATTTCAGTGATGTCATGCACCGTTCCCCGGTAACCAAGAAACCGGTTCTGGTCGTCAAACACCGGAATACCGCTGACAGACAGATAGTGCGGCAGGTCGTCGCCCAGTGTCCGCATGTACTCGAAGTTGCGAAAGGGCTGGTGCGCATCAAGGATCGCGCGATGAGTTTCCCAGGAAGCGCTGAGGGGCACAACACCTGGCAACTCCCAGCGTCGCGTACCGATATGGCTGTCGCGTTCGATGTCCAGGTTTTGCGCTGCCTGTTCACCGGAAAACCTGACGAAGCGGTGTTCAGCGTCCTGCTCCCAGTACCAGTCTGCAGAAATGGTGGCCAGGTCGCGCAGGCCCTGCACGCTGCTCTTGAGCACATCCACCTTGCGTTTCTGCTCGGTGAGTTCAAGCGCCAGGCGTTCCTTGGCGGCGGCCAGTTCAACCAGCTGGGCTTTCAGCCTTTCGTTGGCCTGGAGCAGTTCCTCTTCCCGCGTCACCGCTGGGCCCCCGGGCGGACAACTGCACGATCGGCACCAATGAGCGCACGCCAGCAATAGAGGATTGCTGCCGGTATGCAAAGTGGTGCGCGCGTCATGCTTGCCGATGTCCTTCCATACAAGGTTGAGCTATTGCAAATCGAGGTGCGCAAGCCGTTTACAGACAAGTGTGCACTTCCTGCGAAAATCCAGAATAGGGATAACTCCGCGTTGTGTGTCAGTAGCCGCCCTGAAAGCCCGTGGACAAAATTTGCCAGCCAATCTTCTGTTCGGAGCATGTCAGGGCTGCAGCGGAATTTTGACCGCGCGATCGACGGGCACGGCTGCCACACTGTTTTGCGGCGAGCCTTCAATCACCCGATCAGAGTATGTCAGGTAAACCAGCGTGTTGCGAGCCGCATCGACCATGCGCACTATTCGTATCTTTTTGAAAATCAGCGAAATCCTCTCGCTGAAAACTTCCTCCTGCAGCGGCAAAGGCCTGGTAAAAGAAAGTGGCCCGATCTGCCTGCAATCGATGGAGGCTTCCGATCTGTCCTCGGCCAGCCCTACGGCGCCCTTGATGCCGCCGGTTTTGGCGCGGGAAACGTAGCAGGTGACGCCTTTGACTTTGGGGTCATCGTGCGCATCAACCACAATCTTGTGATCAGGCCCGATGAACTTGAACACGGTATCAACTTCGCCTATGGGCTGGGCCTGAAGCCGGGTGAATACGCCGAGCAGCAGAAACAGAAAGATGGGAACAGGTTTCTTCATGGGGCTTTCCAGGCGGTTTTCTAACCTGCCCCCACTATAACGACGCCTTGTGCCGAAAACTTGAATCTGCCGCTACAGCGGCCCGCTGTTCTGCCCTAATAACGACGTGGGTTGTCCGGCCGCCTATCACGACGATTGGGCACGCCGTCTCCATCGCGGTCACGGTCCGCGCGGTTCTGGATGCCATCGTGGTCGCGGTCACCATAGTAGTAAGGGCCACCACGAGGCTGGTGATAGGGCCGGCCGCTGTCATATGGCACCGCCACACAACCGGCCAGACTCGTAACAGTAACAAGCAGAAGGGATAGTTTTTTAATCATGCATTTCTCCGGTAGGTCAGGTATTCCGCGCCGCCGGCAACAGGTGTCGGGACAGCGCGCTGGACTGCAGCGCCTGATGGCTGCCAGCTCATTGAAGACCCAGGCGGTATCTGCGCCGTGTTGAAGCACCGTCTGCATGGTGAAGCTGGTTACCAGATGTGGCCTGAAAGGCCCCGGACCAGAGCATTAGCCCTGCTGGCATGCTTCCAGAACAATAGCAGCATGTGCTCTCCCGGAAGGGGCCGCAGGCTCAAACACTCCGAACCTGTCGTCCGGCAAGCAAGCCACACAGCGCCAGGCGCACTCCTTCGCCGAGGGAGTAGCATGGAGCCTTGCCTCCCGACCCAACAAACTTCTGACTCGAGGAAAAACGATTGCGAACCCTGTTTTTGACGGCCTGCCTGCTCAGTGCCGCCCCGCTGCTCCATGCTGCCGGCGAACCCGCCCCTGTCCATCCCCTGGTGGGCACATGGACCTGGTCGCTGTTTGGCGGCAGTTGCACGGAAACCTGGCAGTACCGCAACAACCGCACCATGCTGGGCACGAGCGGACAGGAAGTCGCGGAGAAAACATACGAAGTCACCCCTATGCCGGAC
The DNA here is from genome assembly GCA_964543355.1 of uncultured Polaromonas sp. Taxonomy (GTDB): domain Bacteria; phylum Pseudomonadota; class Gammaproteobacteria; order Burkholderiales; family Burkholderiaceae_C; genus Polaromonas. The sequence continues at coordinate 2,373 of CAZIYA010000168.1, read as the reverse complement.
GCAGGAGGTTTCTACAAACTGGTGGAAACCGTGGTGCGGCAGAACGACAAAAAGGATTGTTCCGGTGCGTTGCTGGAAGGCCCGGGCGAACAGAGCACGCGTTTCATCCAGTTCAGCCCGCAGCTCGACAAGCTGCTGGTCTGCGCGAACGCATCACTCAAGGCCTGTTTTGGACCTTTGACCAGGGTTCAATGAGCGCTGGGGAGTGGCCGGGCACAGAAAAAAGCCCCGGCACCACACAAATGGGCAGGGGCTTTTTCAAGTCTGATCAACGCGTGCGCCGGCGCCGGGTGGCAGGCTGACCGGCAGGCGCGAGGGGCTCCGCGTGCCTGGCACGGTATCGGCGGTAGAGTTTGGCAGCCAGCCCGGAAGTGATGGCGAAAACAATCAGTTTGCGAAGCATACGAGATGAAAAAACTTCTTAAAAGACGCCGAACAGCATCAGCAGGATGATGACGCTGATCGGGACACCGAGTAACCATGCAATGATGGGCATGTGACTTCTCCTTGATAGGTAAGAAGCCAAAGATAAGCAAACGCCCTGGCCCGAAGTGCCGGAAGCGGTCCCAAAAGAAGGTAGGGCCAGGCCTACATGGCCGCAGGAACGCGGAAGGCATCTGCAGCCACAAAGCTTGGGTATATTGAGGCTTGGCCCAACAGCGTTGGTCAGGCAGGATTTCCCATTTCCAGACCCACCATGAAAAAACTGTACAAATATTTCTTCCGCGGGTTGATCACCATTTTGCCGCTGGCCCTGACGCTGTACGTGCTGTACTTGTTGCTGGCATGGATGGAAGCCATGACCTTGTGGGTTCTGCGCCCCCTCTTCGGCAGCTTTTATGTACCGGGGATGGGACTGGTGGTCGGCGTCCTGGGGATCGTGCTGATTGGCTACCTCATGTCCAAACACCGCGTGCGCAAGGCACTGTCGTTTGTCGAGCTGCCGTTTACCAACCTGCCGGTCGTCAAAAGCATTTATTCGTCGCTCAAGAGTTTTGCCGACTATTTCTCGCCTTCGGGAAAACAGGGTGAACAAAGTGTGGTGATCCTGCGCATGCCGGGCAACGGCATGGAAATCGTCGGCCTGGTCACACGCCGCAGTTTCGCCGATCTGCCGGCAGGTTTTTTGCCGGGAGAACGGGTGGCGGTCTACCTGCCCATGGGCTACATGATTGGCGGCTATACCGTTTTCGTGCCTGTCGAATGGGTGCAGCCGATCGAGATGTCGGTTGAGGAGGCGATGCGCTCGTCGATGTTCGCGTGGATGGCGCGACCGCCGGCTTCCACCGGGAGCGTGGCTCAACCTTGATGGCGGGCCGTCAAGTGCTATTCATTAGATAGCTGATGACGCCCATCCATCAAGGGCTGGGAGCCAAAATAGCTTAGTGCCTGTTAACGCTGTTCAATGGCTGCGCGACGGGCCCGGGCCACGGCCGGCGATATGCCGAAAAGTGATGCGGCCCTTGCTCAGGTCGTAAGGCGACAGCTCCAGCGACACCTGGTCGCCGGCCAGAATGCGAATGTGGTTCTTGCGCATCTTGCCGGAGGTGTAGGCCACCAGTTTGTGGCCGTTGTCCAGCGTCACGCGAAAGCGCGAATCGGGCAGCACCTCGTTGACTAGTCCGTGCATTTCAATCAGTTCTTCTTTGGCCATGATGAAAACTCCTTGGGAATTTGAAAAATTTGTCGGACAGGCTTCGCTTCAGGCGCAAGCCGGGGCGGACCGCTCATGGATCCAGCCTAGTGCGTGTTCGGTCGCGTAATGCAGCGCCGCGGCAGCGCTGTCAAAGAGCCCGCTGAAACGCAGCACGCGATCGTGCGTGGCGCTGCCGCGTCCGGAGCGGATGGAGACCGAAGCCGCGTAAAGGCCTGCGCCTTGCGGTTTGGCGAGCGGGGAGACAAGGTACTTGCCCACCGCGATGTTGGTGTGATCAGTGTTCATAACGTCTGTGCCGGGTATGTTTCCCGGCTCGATAAATAGGGAAATAAATGGCTTGCGAGCAAGCCAACGTGTTCGGTTTCTAACCGCCACGCCTTTGCCAGGGGCTGGGCTGCTGAGCCTTGCGTGGGCACCGTTGGGGAAGTGCTCGCGGGGAAATGGAACAGTGCTTGAGAGGGTTCAGCGCTGTAGGGGCACTGAAAACACTGTGAATTCGGGCTCTGGGAAGCGCCGCATTTGAGAAGGAAGCCGCGTGATAAGGGGCTTCGATGTAAAAAGCTGATGCTTTACCGAAGCGCTTATTGTAACCGTTACCACGGCTGCCTGCACAAAGCCAGCCCCAAGTCGAAGCCTGCGAAGCGCAGCGAACGAGTCTTCAGCCCAGCCAGGGCCGCGGATCTGGCTTTGCCAGGCCGCAGGCGCAGCGCCCCCTC
>CAZIYA010000167.1:0-8200 GCA_964543355.1 uncultured Polaromonas sp. | reverse complement strand
CGTCATCAACTTCTTCCCCATCACCGCAGCGCGCGAGATGTACGAGCCCTTCCACCGCCTCAAGTATGCGTTTGCCGCCACTTACTATGACCAGATACGCATTGCCACGCCCAAACTGGTGAAGGACCGCAACATCAAGAGTGTCTGCATCATTTACCAGGACGACGATTTCGGCCAGGAAGTCCTGCGCGGTGCCGAAACCGGACTCAAAACCATAGGCATGGAGTTCGCCGAAAAAACCTCCTACAAACGCGGCGCGACCGATTTTTCTTCGCAGGTTGCGAAGATGAAGGCCTCCGGCTGCCAGATGGTGGTGCTCGGCACCATCATTCGCGAAACCATAGGCACGATAGGCGAGTCCCGAAAAACCGGATTCAACCCCGTCTTTCTCGGCTCCAGCGCCGCCTACACCGACCTGATCCACAAGCTGGGCGGCAAGGCCATGGACGGGCTGTTCACGACCATGACCTCGCAACACCCCTACCTGGACGCAGCTGAACAGCCGGTCCGCTTCTGGGCCAACAAGTACAAGACCAAGTTCAACGACGACCCGACGGTGTTTTCGGTTTATGGCTACGCCGCCATCGATGCTTTCATTCGTGGCGCCCAGAAAGCCGGCACCGACCTCAGCACAGACAGCTTCATCAAGGCGATGGACACCATGGTGATCCCGCGCGACATGTTCGGCACCGCCGAGTCCAGCTTCAGCCCGACCAAACGCCTGGGCAACAACTTCTCGCGGCTTTCCCAGTTACAGGAGGGCCGCTGGAAGGTGGTGTCCGAATACGTGGCGTTCAATGGCCTGCGCCCCGTGCTACAGAAGAACGGGACCTGGAAAATTGGTTCGGATCAGTTCAAGGACTAAACCTGCGCCGGCGCCCGGATCAGGAACAACCCTGACAGGGTCGCGCATGTGACAAGGCCGCCTTCGGGCGGCCTTGTCTTTGAAACATGAACGGCAATGGCAGGGGTGCACCCTAAGTGAATACGCCAGCTTGACAGGCGCGGGCGAAGGTTAAGAATGCCAAGCTGCAAGCACCTTCGTTTTACAGGAGACATCCATGAAATTCAAAACCACCCTGGCACTGGCCGTCCTGGCGCTCAGTACCGGCTACGCCGCCGCCCAGCAGGGCGTGAGCAAGACCGAGATCACCCTGGGCTCCATCCAGGACCTGTCTGGCCCCATCGCGGGGTTTGGCAAGCAGGCGCGACTGGGCATGCTGCTGCGGGTCGACGAGATCAATGAGCAGGGTGGCATCAATGGCCGCAAGCTGAAAATCATCGTCGAAGACTCGGCCTACGATCCGAAAAAAGCAGTGCTGGCTGCGCAGAAACTGGTCAACCAGGACAAGATTTTCATGATGGTCGGCCACATCGGCACGGCGCAGAACCTGGCCGCGATGCCGGTCCAGTTCGAGAAGAACGTCATCAACTTCTTCCCCATCACCGCAGCGCGCGAGATGTACGAGCCCTTCCACAAGCTCAAATACTCTTTCGCCGCCACCTACTTCGACCAGATGCGCAACGCTGCGCCCAAACTGGCCAAGGAAAAAGGCATCAAGAAAGTCTGCACCATGTACCAGGACGACGAATTCGGCCTGGAAGTGATGCGCGGCGGTGAAGCGGGCCTCAAGACCATCGGCATGGAATTCGCCGAAAAAACGTCTTACAAGCGTGGTGCGACTGACTTCTCTTCGCAGGTTGCGAAGATGAAAGCTTCCGGCTGCGAAATGGTCGTGCTCGGCACCATCATCCGCGAAACCATTGGCGCCATTGGTGCGTCACGCAAGACCGGTTTCAACCCCGTGTTCCTCGGTTCCAGCGCGTCTTACACCGACCTGATTCACAAGCTGGGCGGCCCCGCCATGAACGGCTTGTACGCCACCATGACGGTGCAGAACCCCTACCTCGACGAGGCTTCACAGCCCATCCGCTTCTGGGCCAACAAGTACAAGACGAAGTTCAACGAAGACCCGACCGTCTTCTCGGTCTACGGCTACAACATCATCGACATTTTTGCCAAGGCGGCGCAGAAGGCCGGCCCCAACCTCACGACGGACAGCTTCATCAAGGTGATGAACACGATGACCATTCCACCCGACATGTTCGGCAGCGCACCGGGCAGCTACTCTGCCACCAAGCGTCTGGGCAGCGATGCTTCGCGCCTCTCGCAAATCACGGATGGCAAATGGAAAGTAGTATCCGAGTACATCCAGTAAGCGGACAGCCTCTCGCCAAAAGCCGCCTTCGGGCGGCTTTTTTTATCCATTTCAGCCCCCAGCCCTTGTCGAATATGCCCAAGCAGCTCTCTCTCTTATAGCGTTTTCGTTGGCCGGGCCAACCCGTCCAGCTCGCGGGCAAGCCTGCCGAAACGCGCGCGGTACTGCGCCGGGCTCAGGCCCACCGAACGGCGAAACAGGCGGCCAAAAAAGCTTGCGTCGCTGTAGCCCACGTCATGGGCCACCCCTTCCACCGCGGTGTCGCCGGACTCCAGCATCTGCTTGGCTTCCTCCAGCCGCACATGGTGGATGTAAGCCAGCGGCGTCATGCCGGTCGCCAGGGTAAAGCGGCGCTTGAAGGTGCGCTCGGCCAGGCCTGACAGTGCCACCATGCGCGTCACAGGCGCCTCGTCCGGATAGTGGATGGCCGCCCATTGCTGGCAGCGTGCCACCACAGGATCAGCCGCATGGCTGCCGTGCGTGAGCGACGCATAGGCCATGGGATTCACGGCGTTGAGGTCCATCAGGTTGATGCGCGCCACATGCATCGCGTCCTGCGGGCCGGCAAAACGCGCGATCAGCGCCAGCACCAGCAAGTGCCATGACACGCCACTGCCAGCCATCAGGATGCGCTGGTCCGCGCCGGTGCTGACCAGGCCACGCTCCGGGTGCCAGCGGGTGCGCGGATGTGCGCGCCGCAGGGCATCGCAATAAGCCCAGTGTGATGTCGCGTGGAACCCGTCAAGCAGGCCGGTGCGCGCCAGCACCACGGCCCCCGAACAGGCCGAGGCCAGCACGGCACCCCGGGCATGGCAGTCGCGCAGCCAGTCCACTTCCACGTTGTAGCGCTCGCCAAGTGGTGTCTCCAGCGACACCGCCAGATCGGTCACGCAGACCACGTCGGGCTGGGGGCATTGGGCAAAGCTGGCGGCGGGCGTGATACGTACGCCATTCGCGGTCTCGAACGGCAAGCCATCCCGGCTGACCACCTGCGGCAAGAAGGGCGAATCAGCCGGAGGGCCTCCATGCAGCATGGACCAATCGCGCCGGGTGCTCAGCAGTGCGTCATAAAAACCGTACAGGGTTGCCGCCGAGGTGTCCGGCATGCCGAGCAGGGCGACTGTGACGGGCTGGGCAGGACTGCGCATGGCATGAATGTCAGGTTTGTTGCACGAATGGCTTTGGTTGAAGCCGTGCATCCGATTCAGACTGTGGCTTCGTATGTTACCGGTGCCGCAAGTCCGGCGCCAGGCCTGAACAAGGCTTCCTTCTTCAACACCCACCTTCCCAAGGATGCTTCCCGATGAAAGACAACCTGGGCCACGCCCTCTCCGGCGCCAACAGCACCAGCCTGACCGCCTACCAGGCCGCGCTCGACCAGCTCCGCTGCTTCGTCGGCGACCCGGTCGCCAGCGCGGACGCAGCGCTGCATGCCAGCCCTGACATGACCATGGCCCACCTGCTCAAGGCATGGCTGCATTTGCTGGGCACGGAGCCGACCGGCCCGGCTGTGGCACGCGAATGTTGCGATGCCGCCGCGCAGTTGCCGGCCAACGACCGCGAACAACGCCACCTGCACGCGGCACGCCTGCTGGCCGATGGGCGATGGCACGACGCCGGCCGCGCACTGGAAGACCTGAGCCTGCTCTACCCGCACGATGTGCTGGCGCTGCAGGCCGGTCACCAGGTTGATTTTTTCACCGGCGACTCCCGCATGTTGCGTGACCGCATGGTTCGGGCGTTGCCAGCCTGGCAGCGCGACATGCCGGGCTACCACGCGCTGCTGAGCATGCAGGCTTTCGGCCTGGAAGAAACCGGCGACTATGCGCAGGCCGAAGCTCTCGGCCGCCAAAGCGTCGAGCTTGAGCCCCGTGACGGCTGGGGCTGGCATGCGGTGGCGCATGTGTACGAAATGAAAAACCAGCCGCAAAAGGGGATTGCCTGGCTGGAGAAAAACGCGGAAATCTGGGCTGACGACAGTTTCTTCGCGGTACACAACTGGTGGCATCTGGCGCTGTTCCACCTGGGGCTGGGCCACACCGACGAAGTGCTGCGCCTGTATGACGGCGCCATCGGCGGACCGGGATCGTCGGTCATTCTCGACCTCATCGACCAGAGCGCGCTGCTCTGGCGCCTGCAACTGCGGGGAGTTGAGCCTGGCGACCGCTGGACATCACTGGCGGAGCGCTGGGCGGCAGCCGCGGAACCGGGCAACTATGCGTTTAATGACATGCACGCGATGATGGCGCTGGCCGCTGCCGGGCGCCCCCAGGCACAGCAATCGCTGCTCAAAGCCCTGCAGGATGCCATGGGAAGCGAAACAGACAACGCGCGCTTCACTGCCGAGACAGGTTACGCCGCAACACGCGCCATGCAGGCGTTCATTGATGGCGACTACACCATGTGCGCCGACCTGCTGCGCAGTGTCAGAAGCCGCGCCCAGCGTTTCGGCGGCAGCCATGCCCAGCGCGACCTGATCGACCTCACGCTGATGGAAGCGGCCCGCCGCGCCGGCAACCAGCCCCTGGCCAACGCCCTGGCGCACGAACGCGCGTACCTGCGGCCGCAGCCGGCGCCGCTGCTGGCGGCAGCCTGACCCACGGTCAGCCCGATGGCACCAGGGAAGTGGCGCAATTGACGGCAAGTATTCACGCCACCCCTGGATGCCTTTTCTCTGCCTGACCGGCAGATACACCCAACCAGAGATCCGCATGGTCAGGCAAGGACCCCAGCATTTTCCGGCTCAGGCGCGCCCTGCCATTCACGTGGCCGGGAGTCTCTCTGGCGCTGCCTTGTCCAGTGTTCATCCTGCTGCGTCAACAGCGCCCTATCCCCACGGCCAGGCGTAGAGCCATGGCCAGGCAAGCCAGAAGCCACCATCGGCACCCATGCCACCGCGACAAGAAGCGCTGTGGATCTTTTCATGGCATTTCTCCTTTCGATACGCGGATTCTGGTCGCCCACACCTTGACGGCAGCCAAAATGGCGGCCTCCCGCCTTTGGCCATCCTTAAGCTTGGCGCAGGCACAATCGCGCGATGCATATCCTGCTCATCGAAGACGACCTGGATCTGGGGCGGGCCCTGCAATCTGCGCTCAAGGTAGAGGGGCTGACCAGCGAATGGCGGCGCCGGGCTGTTGATGCACCCCGCGGTGTTGACGCCAGTTTCGTGGACTGCATCCTGCTGGACCTGACTTTGCCCGATGGAAGCGGCTTCGACCTCTTGGCACGCTGGCGGCGGGAAGGCGTCCGGGTGCCCATTATCGTCATCACAGCGCGATCTGCGGTGGAAGACCGCCTGGCAGGGCTTGACGGCGGCGCTGACGATTTTGTGGTGAAACCCTTTGCCATTGCCGAGTTGATCTCCCGCATCCGGGCCGTGCTGCGGCGCACGGCGCGCCAGGCCAGCGAGACGTGGACACTGGGGGATCTCGTCATCGAACCTCGCCGTCACCAAGCCCAGCGTGCGGCGAACCCATCGAGCTGTCTGGACGTGAATTCCAGCTGCTGCTCGAACTGGCGCGCGAACCCGGTGCGGTCGTCGCCAAGGGCGTGCTGGCCCAAAAACTCGATCCCCTGGGTGAGCCGGTGAACTTCAGCGCCATCGAAGTCCATGTCTCCAACCTGCGCCGCAAGATTGGCGCCGAACGCATCCGCACCGTACGGGGTGTGGGTTACATGCTGACGACATGAATCCCTGGCTGCAAAAGGTCCGCGCGTTCCTGGTCGAGCCCACCCTGGCGCGGCGCAGTGTCCTGGCGGTGATGCTGGCCTTTGTTCTGGTGTGGGCTGTCCTGCTGGGATACATCTATATCCAGGCCAAACAAACCATAGCCAACAACTCGGGTTTCCAGAAATTCGGCAATGCACTGACTCTCGCGCTGGCTGATGTGGATGACCGCGCGCAAGCTGCCTCCGTCGTCGGAGCAACCGCAACATGGGTCAACATCCGTCGCCGGGAAATCGGGGTATTGCCGGGTCGCATGCTGTTTGAGCTGCTGGATCGCGACGGGCAGCGAATATACGCATCTGCTGCGCTCGAAACCCAGACACTGGACCGGAGGCAAGCGCAACTGGCGGAGCAGGTGTTGCATGGCGAGACCTACCGCGTGTACCAGGGTGATACACCACGGTGGAAACTACGAATCGCAGAACCCAAACGCAGCGACGCAGACCTGTTGGCATATAACGGGCGTTTCATACTGCCTTACCTGTTATTGGCATTGCCCTTCGTGATGCTGCCGGTTTCGCTTTCGGTGCGTCACGGCCTGCGCCCCCTGAAGGAATTGGCTGCGCGTATTTCACGGCGCAGTGCCAGTGACCTCGATCCCGTGGACTTCAAGGCCCGGCACCGCGAACTCAAACCTTTGGTGCACGCGCTTGATGCCATGCTGATCCAGCTGCGCCAGAAGGTGGAGCGCGAACGCGCCTTTGTTCACGATGCCGCCCATGAAATAAGGACACCGATGGCGGTGATCGCCGCCCAGGCGCATGCCTTGTCGGGGGCGACCAACAGCCAGGACCGGGAACGCGCGCAAGCTCACCTCGAACAGGCGATCGCACGCGCTTCCCACCTCACCCAGCAGTTGCTTGAACTCGCATCGCTGGATGACACGCAGCGCGCAGCGCCCCGGCAGGTCGATGCCGCACAGCTCGTGCGGCAGATCATTGCGCAGGCCGCGCCGCAAGCCATGACGCGCAACATCGACCTGGCGCTTGACGCCCCCGACAGTCTGACAGCGCTCATCGATGTCCTGGCCTTCCAGTCGATTGTGGAAAACCTTCTCAACAATGCATTGCGTTATGTGCAAGACGGCGCGCAAGTGGCAGTGACGCTAAAGGGCAGCGCCGATGGTGGCGGCCTCATGCTGTCCGTCGAAGACGACGGGCCCGGCATTGCCGCCGCAGACCGCCAACTTGTGTTCGAACGTTTTTACCGAGCCGCGAATCCCGAAACACCTGGCTCCGGCCTTGGTTTGGCCATTGTCAAACAGGCCACCACCCGGATGGGAGGAAGTGTGGTTGTTTCTACCGGCCTGAAAAACCGGGGAGCGGGATTCCACGTGTTCCTTCCGCTGGTGCGGTAGGCACAGCACGCCCCTTTCATGACACGATGTAGGCGCCGGCCCCGGTGGACAGCAACTTGCCGTCGGCGCCCAGAAATTCCATGCGGGTGGACGCCACGCGGGAGCCCAGGCGCATCACTTCGGCGCGCAATTCAAAATACTCGCCGATGCCGGGGCGCAGGTAGTCCACGCGCAGATCAATGGTGCCGAGCTTGCTGAAGCGCTGGAGGCGTTGCAGCGGCGACTCGTCCATGTGTCGGGCGCCGATGGCGGCCATCACGGCCAGCCCGCCCATGGCGTCCAGGCCCGCGCTGATCACGCCGCCATGGATGCGGTTGTGCGCATAGTGGCCGATCAGGTGTTCACCCATGGTGATGCGCGCGGTGACGCGGTCGGGTTTGAGCGAGGTGATCTTCAACCCCAGCACGCGGTTGAAGGAAATCTTCTCTTCGAAGAGTGTTTTCAGGCCGGCAACAAACTCGGGCTCGAATTCAATGGCGGCACTGGCAGTATTGCCAGCACTGGCGGGCGTGGTAGGTGTCATAAGCCCAATTGTCGTGCAGCGAGGTCCTTCATGATCTCCTCGGCACCACCGCCAATCATCATGACCTTGACCTCGCGGTAAATGCGCTCGCTTCTGGCGCCGCGCATGAAACCCATACCGCCAAGAATCTGCACCGCCTGGTCGGCGCAGAACTGCATGGTTTGGGTGGCATGGTTTTTCAGCATGCAGACATGGGCCACCCAGTCGGGGCCCTGGTCGCCGGCGTCGGCACGGTCGGCCACCGCATCGACCCAGGCCTGGGTGGAAGCAATGCGCATCTGCATGTCCACCAACTTGTGGCGAATCACCTGCCTGTCCACCAGCGCGCTGCCGAAAGTCTTGCGCTGGCGCGCCCAGTCCAGCGCCTCGTC
>CAZIYA010000166.1:0-8220 GCA_964543355.1 uncultured Polaromonas sp. | reverse complement strand
GGAGCCTGCGGCTCCAAAGCTGCTTGAGCAGCTTTGGACAGGCGACAGAAGCGAGGCGTCTCGCGAGCGGCGGCCTGCAAGGCCTCGCGCAGTACGCGAAGCGACAAGCGTGGGGGCTGACAGTCATGCTTCGTTCCCGGCAACAATGCTCATGACGGCCATGCGCACGGCGATACCAAAAGTCACCTGGGGCAGGATCACGCTTTGCGCGCCATCGACCACGGCAGAGTCGATTTCGACACCCCGGTTGATGGGCCCGGGGTGCATGACGATGGCATCGGGTTTGGCCAGTTGCAGCTTCTCGTTGGTCAACCCAAAGCTCTTGAAAAATTCGTGGCTGCTGGGCAGCAGGGCGCCGGACATGCGTTCGTTCTGGAGCCTGAGCATGATCACCACATCGGCTCCCTTGATGCCCTCTTCCAGAGTGTGGCAAACGCGCACACCCATTTGCGCCATGTCGGCCGGCACCAGAGTTTTGGGGCCGACGACCCGGACTTCGGGGCAGCCCAGCGTGGTCAATGCATGGATGTCGGAGCGGGCCACGCGGGAGTGCAGCACATCGCCGACAATCGCCACCGTCAGCTTGCTGAAGTCCTTCTTGTAATGGCGGATGGTGTACATGTCCAGCAGGCCCTGGGTAGGGTGGGCATGGCGGCCGTCGCCGGCGTTGATCACATGCACATGCGGCGCCACGTGCTGGGCAATCAGGTAGGGCGCGCCCGATTCGCTGTGGCGCACCACAAACAGGTCGGCCGCCATCGCGCTCAGGTTGGAGATCGTGTCAAGCAGCGACTCGCCTTTGGAGGCCGATGAACGCGCAATGTCGAGGTTGATCACATCGGCCGACAGCCGGGTGGCTGCAATCTCGAAGGTGGTGCGGGTGCGGGTGGAGTTTTCGAAGAAGAGATTGAACACACTCTTGCCGCGCAGCAAGGGTACTTTCTTGACCTCGCGGTCACTGACGCTGACAAAACTGGCGGCGGTGTCCAGGATGTGCGTCAGGGTGGCTTTGGGCAGCCCCTCAATGGACAGCAGGTGAATCAGTTCACCGTTTTTGTTGAGCTGCGGGTTTCGTCGGTACAACACAATCAGGCCTTTCGCGGGACGGCAGGAATGCAGGCGGAAAAACCGTGGGTGCGGGCGGTCATGGTGCCACCCCCTGCACCTGGAAGCTGAAGCGGCCATCGTCGCTGCGCGCCAGGGCCAATGACTGCGACGCCGGAAGAGCCACCCGGGCGGCTGCAAAATCGGCCTGTATCGGCAACTCCCGACCGCCCCGGTCAACCAGCACCACCAGTTTCACGCTGGCTGGCCGGCCGTAATCGAACAGCTCGTTGAGCACTGCCCGAATGGTTCGCCCGGTATAAAGCACGTCGTCGAGCACGATCAGGTCGGCACCGTTGACATCGAAAGGCAACACGGTCTGGCCGCTGGCTGACAAGCCGCGCTGCGAAAAATCGTCGCGATGCATGGCCGAAGACAGTGTGCCGGATGCATCGGTCAAACCCAGGTCAGCGCACAGGCGTTCGGTCAACCAAACGCCGCCGGAAGCCACTCCCACCAGCCGGGGCGGGTGATCGTACGTTGTCAAAAGCTGGCGCATGCTGCGCAAGACCTCCCGGTAGAGCGCTTCGGCATCCAGGGTCAGGCTGGTCATGAAAGACTCCTTAAAAACTGCTCGAGGATTATGCAGGCAGAAGCCGCATCAGCGTCCGGGGCGCCTTGGGACAGAGCTTCGGTGGTGCTGTAGCGCTCATCGACCTCGAACACCTGCAAACCAAAACGGCCGCGCAGCTGGCGGGCGAACTTGCGCGCCCGTGCGGTGTTGTCATGACTGGCACCATCCGGGTGGAAGGGAATGCCGACCACCAGCGCGTCAGGCTGCCATTCCCTGATTTTCAGGGCGATAGCCGGGAACCGGGTATCACCTTCCGCGGCAATACTTCCCCGCGGCGTCGCGGTGCGCGTGAGCCGGTTTCCGGTAGCGACACCGGTGCGTTTGAGACCAAAATCGAAAGCGAGAAATGTTTGCAGCTCAGCGGTCATGGCGGGCCGGGCCACGTCCATCACGCGTGCCCTGCATCGGGCGACAGCATCCAGCTATGCAGGCCGAGCAGCAGGAGTGCCTTGTCATAACGCTGCTCGACCGGGGTGTCGAAAATCAGCGACAGGTCGGCTTCCACGGTCAGCCAGCTGTTGTCCGAAATCTCGGACTCCAGTTGCCCCTGACCCCAGGCCGAGTAACCGAGGGAGACAAACACCTTGCGCGGCCCGGCGCCCGTCGAGAGGGCTTCCAGCACATCCTTGGAAGTGGTCATCTCCAGCCCGCCCGGAATCATCATGGTCGAGGCGTATGCCGATTCACTGCCCTCCAGCATGCATTCGTGGAGCACAAAGCCACGCTCGGTCTGCACCGGCCCGCCCTGAAATACCGGGGCGTCGGTCAGGTCGCCGCGCCGCAAAGGCAGCTCCACCTTGTCGAACAAGCCCTGAAGATTGATGTCGCTGGGCTTGTTGATCACCAACCCCAGTGCGCCGCGGTCACTGTGCTCGCACATGTAGACCACACTTTTTGCAAAAGCCTCATCATCCAGCCCGGGCATGGCAATCAGGAAGTGATGGGTAAGATTGATCGATGCAGAATCCATGGCCATAGGGCAATTTTACGCGTTGCCGGCCCATGCCGGGAGAAAAAGCCGCCGGCCACCAGCACCATGCCGGATGGCCGCAACACCCACAGGCCCTCTGATGAACCCCGGCGCATGAACAGGAAATACAACCACGGCCTGGTGTGGTTTCGACGCGACCTGCGCGTTGACGACCACGCTGCGCTGTACCACGCCCTCAAGGCGTGCCGGCAGGTTTTTTGCGTTTTCGTGTTTGACCGCGACATTCTGGATGCGCTGCCGCGGGCTGATCGCCGGGTGGAGTTCATCCGCGAGTCGCTGGTGGATCTGGACCGGCGGCTGGCGGAACTGGCCCGTCCGCATGGGCGTTCCAACGCAGGCCTGATCGTGCAGCACGCCCGGGCAAGCGTGGCCTTGCCCGCGCTGGCGCGAGCACTGTCTGCTGACGCGGTATTTGCCAATCATGACGACGAACCGCAGTCGCAGGCGCGGGACGTTGCGATTGGCAAGGCGCTGGCTGCGGATGGCAAGGCTTTTCACAGCTTCAAGGACCATGTCGTTTTTGAGCGAGAGGAAATCATGACACTGGGCGGCAAACCGTACAGTGTTTTCACACCCTATCAAAATGCCTGGCTCAGGAAGGTGGATGACTTTTACCTCAAGGCCTACCCGGTGCAGTGTTACGCAACCGCCCTGGCCGACAGGCCGATGGCCTACCGCAAGGCCGTGCCTGCGCTGGCTGACATCGATTTTGCGCAGACCAACCTTGCCATGCTGAGGATTCCCACGGGCAGCCACGGCGGCATGCAGCTGCTGGACGATTTCATGACGCGTATCGACCAGTACCACGTCACGCGTGACTTCCCGGCAATCAGGGGGCCGAGCTATCTGGGCGTGCATCTGCGCTTTGGCACGGTTTCGATCCGCCGGCTGGCGGCCACGGCCCTGCAACTGCGAGGCCAGGGCAATCCAGGCGCATCGGTCTGGCTCAGCGAACTGATCTGGCGCGATTTTTATGCGCAGATCCTGAGCAATTTCCCGCATGTGGCCGAACGCTCTTTCAAACCTGCCTACGACGCCATCGCCTGGGAGCAGGAACCGCGGGCAGGCATGCTGTTTCAGGCCTGGTGCGAGGGCCGGACGGGCTACCCGTTGATTGACGCCGCCATGGCCCAGATCAACCAGACGGGCTACATGCACAATCGTCTGCGCATGGTCACCGCCAGTTTTTTGGTGAAGGACCTGGGCATCGACTGGCGCCGGGGTGAAAGATACTTCGCTGAGAAGCTCAACGATTTTGACCTGTCGGCCAACAACGGCGGCTGGCAATGGGCTTCCAGCAGCGGCTGCGATGCCCAACCTTATTTCCGCATCTTCAATCCCGTGAGTCAGAGCGAGAAATTCGATGCCGGAGGAAAGTTCATCCTCAAATACCTGCCGCAGCTGGCCGGCCTGTCCGGGGCCAGCCTGCACAGCCCCTGGCTCGCTACGCCCCTGGAGCTGGCTGGCGCCGGTGTTCGCCTGGGCGAAAACTACCCTTTCCCCATCGTGCGACATGACGAAGCGCGAGCACTGACCCTGCAGCGGTACGCACCCCTCAGAAAGTCACCTGCGGGTTGATTTGCTCTTCTTTTAATAGCTGCTTGCGCTTATGCAGAAAGGGCTGAGGCCCTATTCTGCATAAAAATCCGGACTTCCGGGCCGGACTAGGACACGGTGGCTTCTGTGCTGCAGTAGTGGCGAATCAGGCTCAGCAACTCGTCCTCGGCATAAGGCTTGCCCAGGTAATGGTCAACACCCAATTCCTTGGCATGTTCGCGGTGCTTCTCGGCGATTCGCGACGTGATCATGATGATGGGCAGATCACTCAGGCGGACGTCACCACGGATGTTGCGTGCCAGGTCAAAGCCGTCCATGCGCGGCATTTCGATATCGGACAGGACCACCGTGGGGCGCTCCTCCTGGAGACGCTCAAGCGCCTGCAGTCCATCGGCTGCCATGGACACGCGATAACCTTCGCGCTGCAGCAGGCGCTGCGTCACGCGGCGCACGGTGATGGAATCGTCAACCACCAGAATCAGGGGAATCTGGGGCGCCGCGGCCACCGGCGAGGAAACCGCCAGGCCATGGCCATCCGCGGCACCGGCTCCCGACTGCTCCAGCATGTGCGGTTCGGCGCTGTCGGAACTCCAGGCGCGAGCCTGCTGGCCATAAACGAAGGCCAGAGCAACCGGGTTGTAGATGAGAACCACCGCACCGGAAGCCAGCACGGACATACCCGCCAGACCCGGAAGCCGCGACAGCTGCGGTCCGAGGTTTTTAACCACCACCTCCTGGTTGCCCAGAACTTCATCGACGTGCAACGCCAACCGCTGGGCTGCACTTCGGAAAATAACCACCGGCGCGGTTTTGCCCTGCGGCTCGCTGCTCAGGCGGGAAACCTGCAACAAGGCGCCGGCCCAAAAAAACGGAACGGCTTCACCTGCAACGTCCAGCACGCCGCTGTTGTAGGCCTGCTGCAAGTCCTTGGCCGAGATCCGGCGCACGGTTTCAACCACGTTGGCCGGCACCCCCACGGAAGATCCGCCGGCCCGCAACATGACCACCTGCGTCACCGCGGTGGTCAGCGGGAGCACCAGCTTGAAATTGGTCCCCTTGCCGGCGACGGTGCTGGTTTCAATGCGGCCGCCCAATGCGTTGACCTCCGAGCGCACGACGTCCATGCCGATACCGCGTCCGGACAATTCAGTCACCTGGGAGGCTGTGGAGAAACCTGGCATGAAAATCATGTTGGCCGCTTCATCGTCACCGATCTGCTGGCCCGCGGCGAGCAGGCCCGAGGCCAGCGCTTTTTCCCGGATGCGCGCCAGGTTGAGGCCGGCGCCGTCGTCCCGAAACTCCACCGACACGTCATTGCCCGACTGCTGCACGCTCACGGTGATCAGGCCGCTGGGGTCTTTACCCGCATCGGTGCGGGTCTGCATGTCTTCAATGCCGTGCGCCACGCAATTGCGCAGCAGGTGCTCGAATGCCGGCGTCATGCGGTCCAGCATGCCGCGGTCCATTTCAATGGTGCCGCCCTGCAGGTCCAGCCGCACCTGCTTGCCGGTTTCCTTGGATGCCTGGCGCACCACGCGGTAAAGGCGTTCGGAAATGCCCTCAAACTCCACCATGCGGGTACGCAACAGGTCGCGCTGCAATTCCCGGGTCTGGCGGGCCTGGGCAATCAGATCGTCCTCGGTGGCTTCCACCGTTCGCTGCAAGGTGCGCTGCACCGTCGCGACGTCATTGACCGACTCGGCCATCATGCGGGTCAGTTCCTGCACGCGCGTGAAACGGTCAAACTCCAGCGGATCAAAACCCAGCTGTGCCTCCTTGGCCTGCTGCAAGCGCGACTGCATCTGGGTTTCGGAATGCAGTTCCACGTCACGCAGCTGTGCTCGCAAGCGGTTCAGGTTGCCGCTCAAATCATTGAGTGAACCCCGCAGCTGGTTCAGTTCGGCCTCCAGCCGCGATCGTGTGATCATGACCTCGCCAGCCTGGTTGACCATGCGGTCCAGCAGTTGTGAGCGCACACGTATCGAGCCCGACGCCGCCGCACGTAAAGGCTGCAAGGCCGTGGCCTGAGCCATGGACATCATGACTTTGCGCGAACCCGGCTCGGCGGGAACAGCAGGCTCGGTCTGCGACGTTGCCGTCGTCTCCAGGGCATCCGGTGCCGGGACCTCTGCATCCTCGATAGCGGCAGGTGAAGACAGGGGTGCCAATGGTTCCAGCGCCTGGGCCGTCTCGCCCGGATGGCGCAGGGTCTCAAAATTGGCTTGCATCGCATCAAAAGTAGTCAGCAGCGAGTCAAAGTCCTGCGAAGCGACCGCATCGGAGCCCATTCGCTCGATATCAGACTCGATCCTGTGGGCCATTTCCCCAAGCCGCATTGCACCCGCCAGGCGGGCACTGCCCTTGAGCGTATGCAGGGCCCGCAGCACTTCATTGCGTGCGCCATGGTTGTCGGGACGCGCCGACCACTGCCGCAGGGCACCGCCCAATTGCGGCATCAGCTCGGCGCCCTCCTCCTCAAAAATCGGAAACAGATCCGGATCGATCATGTCAACTGCATCGATCTCGTCATCCACGTCTTCATTGAACGCTGAAGGGGCGGGCGCTGTGGCCGTCACAGGTACAACCGGAGGCTGCGCCATGAAGGCGGCAGGCGTAACAGGAACCGCCGCCGGTACGACCGGAGCGGGCGGGTTCACCGTGACCCGGGCTGTCACCGACAAGGGGCGCCCCTGTGCAGGAACAGAGGTGGCGGCAGGAATGCTGGCAGGTACCTCAGCAGTCGCAGCACTGGACACAGTGTCCAGTGTTGTACTTCGGTCTTGCGCGGCATCCTGGCTATCGATGTCCAAGGCGATCTCGTTGCCTTCATCGGAGAAATCGATCTCGCGCAATGCCTGCAGGATGGCCGGGTCGGGTTGTTTGAGGAAACCGGCTGCAAACTGATGCAGCAGGCGGCGGATGTCTTCGGCTGCGTTGATAAAGAGCTGGCTGTGCCTGCCGCCGCCCTGTCCATGCTGGACTCGCGTCTGCTGCAGGGCGTTCTCAAGCGCACGGGCCATTTCAGACAACGCTTCAAATCCGACCGTCGCCGAGCTACCGGCCAGGGAATGGGTCAATGCCAGAGTGGAATCCCCGATGGGGTGGTCCGTCTCCATCGTCCACTCCGTCACCTCCGTGACCAGACGCCGGGACCATTCGTCGGCTTCGTTCAGGTAGACGTTGTAGAGGGGAATGCCAATGCGCAAGGAGCCAATCACCTTGACCTGTTCGTCCCCGGCAGCTTCTCCCGATGCTGAATCTTCGAACACCACCGCCTCCAGTGCAGGGGCGGCAGCACCCACCTGGGCGGGTTCTGGTGCAGAAAAATCAAAAATTTCCACATCCAGCGGCGCTGCGGCCGATGCTGGTGGCGCTGGGGAAGCGGCGCCTGCGCCGGCAGACTGGTTCAGGAAATGTGCATCAAAGTCGCTGGCCGACAACTCCACTGGGTCAGCTGCCGTGGCGGGGGCCAGATCGGGAAGATCCAGTTCGAACATGGCCACAGGAGGAGCCTGCACTGCAGGTGCATTGGCACCGGGCTGCGACAAGGCTGCCAGGCTCTCGAAGTCTATGCCCTGTATTTCAGCCAGCGGCGGCTCCTGGGGTGCGGAAGGCGCCTCGACAGCAGACGCCGCGGGTTCGAACACAAAATCCAGGTCCGACTCCGGCGCCTGGGGTGCAGGCTCCCGCGTCGTTACCACCGGCGCAACCGGGTTCTGGATCGGAATGAAGCGTCCTTCCGTCCGCATGGCGTCGGCGCTGGCACGAAACACCGACGACGTCCAGGACGTCTCGCGATTGGCTGCAATATCCTCGATCCAGGCGGCAAACCCGTCCATCGCCTGGACACACAGGGTCCGAAATTCATCATTCGAAGGCTTTTGCTCTGCCAGCCAGCCATTGAGCATTTGCTCCATGGACCATGCCGCTTCACCGAATTCATTGAGCCCGACCATGCGGGAGCTGCCCTTGAGCGTGTGGAAGGCCCGGCGCA
>CAZIYA010000165.1:0-8251 GCA_964543355.1 uncultured Polaromonas sp. | reverse complement strand
TGCGTTTTTTGACTATCAGATCGACCTCTCAGGAGAACAAGCATGGCAGATAAATTGATCATTTTCGACACCACCTTGCGCGATGGCGAGCAGTCGCCCGGTGCCTCGATGACGCGCGATGAAAAACTGCGCATTGCCCGCCAGCTCGAGCGCCTGCGGGTTGATGTGATCGAGGCCGGCTTTGCCGCCAGCTCCAACGGCGACTTCGAGGCGGTGCAGGCGATTGCCAACACCATCAAGGACTCCACCATCTGTTCGCTGTCGCGCGCCAATGACCGTGATATCTCCCGCGCAGCAGAAGCACTCAAGGGTGCCAACAGCGCCCGCATCCACACCTTCATTGCCACCAGCGCGCTGCACATGGAAAAGAAGCTGCGCATGAGCCCGGAGCAGGTGCTCGAGCAGGCCAAGCTCTCGGTGCGTTTTGCACGTAACCTGGTGGCCGATGTCGAGTTCAGCCCGGAAGATGGTTATCGCAGCGATGTTGACTTCCTGTGCCGCGTCATCGAAGCCGTGATCGCCGAAGGTGCAACCACCATCAACGTGCCGGACACGGTCGGTTATGCCGTTCCCGAGCTCTACGGAAATTTCATCAAGACGCTGCGCGAGCGCGTGCCGAACAGCGACAAGGCCATCTGGTCAGTGCACTGCCACAACGACCTCGGCATGGCTGTCGCCAATTCTCTGGCGGGTGTGAAGATTGGCGGTGCGCGGCAGGTTGAATGCACAATCAACGGCCTCGGCGAGCGGGCCGGCAACTGTTCGCTCGAGGAAATCGTCATGGCCGTGAAGACGCGTCGGGATTATTTCAACCTCGACATGAACATCGATCCCGTTCATATCGTGGCGGCGAGCCGCATGGTCAGCCAGACCACCGGTTTCGTGGTCCAGCCGAACAAGGCGGTGGTGGGTGCCAACGCATTTGCACACGCCTCCGGTATTCACCAGGACGGCATGCTCAAGGCCCGCGAGACCTACGAAATCATGCGTGCCGAAGACGTAGGCTGGAGCTCCAACAAGATGGTCCTGGGCAAGCTCAGCGGCCGCAATGCCTTCAAGCAGCGCCTGCAGGACCTGGGCATCCAGATGGAAAGTGAAGCCGATACCAATGCAGCCTTTGCGCGCTTCAAGGAACTGGCCGATGGCAAGAGCGAAATTTTCGATGAAGACATTCTTGCGCTGGTCAGTGACGAAAGTGTGACCCACGAAAAAGAGCAATACGGTTTTGTATCGCTGTCACAGCACAGCGAAACCGGCGAGCGCCCGCAGGCTACTGTAGTTTTCACCGTTGACGGCAAGGAGGTCCGGGGTGAATCGGATGGCAATGGCCCCGTCGATGCCTCCCTCAAAGCCATTGAAACCCATGTCAAAAGTGGGGCGGAGATGGTGCTTTATTCCGTGAACGCCATCAGCGGTTCCACGGAGAGCCAGGGAGAAGTCACAGTTCGTCTGCAAAACAGTGGGCGCGTGGTCAATGGTGTAGGCGCCGACCCGGACATCGTGGTGGCTTCGGCCAAGGCTTATTTGAGCGCCCTGAGCAAGTTACAAAATAAAGCTGACCGTGTGGCGGCGCAGGGTTGAGCGCCAAGGGTTTGAAAAAAACCTTTTATATTCAACAGCTTAGTAATTCTTTGTGGGTGTCCGGCCACTCAAAAAGCCGGGCCCGACGACACTTCACTGTTGCGTTTAGGAAAGTAACGCAAGCTTTTGATATTGCGTGACTTTTTCTATTTGTATACACTCCGGCTTCGTACCAATCGAACCCCGGAGACGATCCATGTCCATCACGCTGAATTCGATTTTCAAACAGACCTTACAGGTCGTTGGAATTCTTACGTTTTCGGCGGCGTTGATGGCTCCAGCGGCCGAAGCCGCGACCGCGAAGCGACAGATCGTTAAAAAGTCGCACGCGACTAAAACAGTTTCGAAAAAGGTGATCTCTAGCCGCAAAAGCGCCCGGTTTGTGGCCAAGTCTTCGCGCAGGCCCGTGATTGTTGCCTCGCCTCCCCGGCTTTCATTCGGCCAGCTGGCCGGCCTGCACAGCGCGCAAGACCCGCTCGACCTGAAATCCAGCGTGGCGCTGGTGATTGACCAGGACACCCATGAAGTCCTGTTCAGCAAGAACGACCATGCGGTGCTGCCCATCGCGTCGCTGACCAAGCTGATGACCGGCGTGATCATCAGTGGTGCCGAATTGCCGATGGACGAAGCCATCACCATCTCCCAGGACGATGTGGATACCGAAAAAGGCAGCCGCTCGCGCCTGCGCGTGGGCAGCAGCCTGACGCGTGGTGAGTTGCTGCATCTGGCCCTGATGTCCAGCGAAAACCGCGCAGCCCACGCGCTCGGCCGAACCTACCCCGGCGGCATGACCGCGTTTGTCAAGCTGATGAATGCCAAAGCCAGGATGCTGGGCATGAAGGACACGCGGTACGTGGAGCCCACCGGCCTGTCGAGCCTGAACCAGTCCAGCGCACAGGACCTGGCAACGCTGGTCAATGCAGCCCATAGTGATCCCGTGCTGCGCGAGTTGTCCACCTCAACCGGCTACCAGGTTGCCGTGGGTCGTCAGACTCTGCAATACAACAACACCAACCGGCTGGTCAAAAACCCCGAGTGGGAAATTGGCCTGCAGAAAACCGGCTACATCTCCGAAGCCGGCCAATGCCTCGTCATGCAGACAAAAATTGCAGGGCGCAAGCTGATCATGGTGTTTCTCGATTCCGCCGGCAAATTGAGCCGCCTCGGTGATGCCGAGCGGGTCCGCCGCTGGGTGGAATCGCAGCCGGTCGGCGCCTCCAGAATAAGTGCTGCCACCCCGGTAGCCAGCGGCGGTTGAAGCCAGCGGCGACGCTGCTCACCGGCCTGCGCGGCCTTGCAGATGCTATATAAAAAGTAGCTACTCGTGCCCGCTGCATAAGGGCTTGAGGCTGTTTTCACTTGAAATTGTCGGACCGGTAGCCCAGCGCTGCTGAAATCTCGCTCGCCGTCGATTGCAGCTTGGGCAGCCAGTTTTCGTCCAGCCTGTCGGCCGGTGCCGAAATCGACAGGCCCGCCACCAGTTTGCTCTGGTCGTCGTAAATGCCGGCGGCCATGCAGCGCACCCCCAGTTCCAGCTCTTCGTTGTCGCGCGCAATGCCGTATTGGCGAGCCTTGGACAACTCACGCTCAAGCACTGCGAGCTGTGTGATGCTGTTCTTCGTCTGGCCCGGTAGCCCGGTGCGTGTGGCATAGCTGCGCAGCCGCTGGGGATCGTCGAACGCCAGGAAAAGCTTGCCCACAGAGGTCAGGTGCAGGGGCGCGCGGCCGCCGATGGCGCGCACCACCTGCATGCCGGATCGTTCGCTGTAGGCGCGCTCCACATAAATGATTTCATCACCCTGGCGCATGCTCAGGTTCACCGGTTGCTGGATCAGCTTGTGCAGCTCACGCATCGGCGTCAGTGCTGCGTCGCGCACGCTCAGGCGCGCTTTCACCAGGTTGCCGAGCTCTAGCAGTCGCATGCCGAGCCGGTAGCTGCCGGCCACCGGGCGATCCACAAAGCGGCCGGTGGCCAGGTCGTTCAGGATGCGATGCGCAGTAGACGGATGCAGTCCGGATTTTTCGCTGATCTCCTTGAGCGAGACGGCTTCCTCACGGCCCGCAAGAATCTCCAGCAGGGTGAACATGCGTTCAATGACCTGAACCGTGGGTTTTGCGGGTGAAGCGAGGGGATCGAGTTTTCTCATGGATGGCGATTTCTTCAGCAGATTTTAGCTGGTGAAATCATGGCGCAGGCTTGATTTGCAATGCCGCATATCCGGCGACAGGCGGTGCGCTCCGGATGGCGCCGGGGTTATGCCGCTTTGCCGGACGCCACCCATTGCCCGTTGACCAGGATCTGGCTCGGTAAAAACCGGGCTTTGTAGTTCATTTTTGGGCTTTCGGCGATCCAGTAGCCCAGGTACACATGCGGCAGGCCTAGTTGCCTGGCTTGTTCAATTTGCCAGAGAACGCCGTAGGTGCCGTAGCTCGCTTGCGCGTCGGGTTCGTAAAACGTGTACACCGCCGAAACGCCATCTTCCAGCACATCAAGGATGGAAACCATCTTCAGTGCACCAGCCTCGCCGTTGGGCAGGGTCTCGCGAAACTCCACCAGGCGTGAATTGACCCGGCTCTGCAGCAGGAACTGGGTGTACTGGTCGATGCTGTCATGGTCCATGCCGCCGCCGGCATGACGCCCGTTCTGATAGCGAAGGTAGAGCTGGTAATGCTCTGGCATGAAACACAATTTGAGCACCCGAACCTGTAGCGAATGGTGCAGTTTCCACGCGCGTCGCTGGCTGCGGTCGGGCTGGAAAGTCGCCACCTGCACCCGCAGCGGTACACAGGCTTGGCAACCGTCGCAATAGGGCCGGTAAGTGAACATGCCGCTGCGGCGGAAACCGTTGGTCACCAGCTCCGAATAGGCGGCGTTGTGAATCAGGTGGCTGGGTGTGGCAACCTGCGAGCGCGCCTGCCTGCCTGGCAGGTAGCTGCAGGGATAAGGCGCTGTGGCATAAAACTGCAGCGTCTGAAGGGGCAGGTCTTTGAGGTGCGTCACGTCGTCAGTTCACTCTGCGTCTTGGCCGTCAATATCTGATTCCAGTATAGGGCGTCAAATTCCCAGCGAGGGGAAGTTTGCGCAGCGTTGACGGCCACATGCGCGACAAATTCCACGCGAGGAATTTCCGCGGCGCCTAGCGAGGCCAGGTGCCGCGTGTTCTGCTGGCAGTCAATCAGGGGCAGGCCCTTGGCCCGGCAAAAAGCCACCAGCGCGGCGAGCGCTATTTTGGATGCATCGGTCCGGTGCGCAAACATCGACTCGCCAAACACCATGCCGCCGAGATTGACGCAATACAGTCCCCCGGCAAGTTCACCATTCACCCAGGTCTCCACACTGTGGGCATCACCGGCGTGGTGCAGGGCGGTGTAGGCTTTCACCATGTCGGGCACGATCCAGGTGCCTGCCTGCCCTTCCCGGGGTGTGCCGGCGCAGGCATGGATCACCGCTTCAAATGCCGTGTCAAAACGGATCTCATGGCCTGGCGTATCGATAAAACGCAGCAGGGTTTTACGCAGCGAACGGTGCAGTTTGAAATGTTGCGTCTGCAGCACCATGCGCGGGTTGGGGCTCCACCACAAAATGGGCTGGCCGACCCCGAACCACGGGAAAATGCCACGCGCATAGGCCTGCCGCAAGGTCTCTACATCGAGCGATCGGCCCGCGGCCAGTAATCCGGGAGCCGGGTCGCCCTCGGCCCAGGCCGTTTCTACAGGCGGAAAAGGTTCATCCGTATCAAGCCAGGGCAGGGGGTGGGGTGACTTGCGCACGGCGGGACCTTATGGTCTTGGGCTGGGAGGGTTTGACCGCATGGGCCGGCTGTGCATGGACGTCACCCGCAAATGGTAACGCCACCAACGAAAAAAGCCTGGACGTTATGCACGTCCAGGCTTTGAATGTTGGCTCCTCAACCTGGGCTCGAACCAGGGACCTACGGATTAACAGTCCGGCGCTCTACCAACTGAGCTATTGAGGAATACAGCCTAAGATTATAGCCTGATATTTTTGCGCTTCTGCTTCGCCCACCCCCTCGGAGCCGATAATCAGGTGCCGCTTTGCGCAGTAGCAGGCCACAAGCGGCTTCCCCTGATAATCCGCCATGGCCTCCGTCAGGCCTGATCCAACGGGAAACACTTTTCTCCATGAGCAACGACATTTTTGAGTTCGAGTACCCGCGCGTATTGTCCATTGCGGGCTCTGACAGCGGTGGCGGGGCAGGTATCCAGGCGGACCTGAAGACTTTTGCGGCGCTGGGCTGTTATGGCATGACGGCCATCACGGCGCTGACGGCACAGAACACCCAGGGCGTGCGGTCCATCCATGGTGTGCCGCCCGCCATGCTGCGCGACCAGATCGACGCGGTGCTTGAAGACATCGGTGCTGATGCGGTGAAGATCGGCATGCTGCACGCGCCCGAGATCGTGCTGGCTGTGGCCGGTGCCATTGACCACCATGTGCTCGAAAAAATTGTGCTGGATCCGGTGATGGTGGCCACCAGCGGCGCGGTGCTGATCGACAACCCGGCCATTGAAGTCCTGGTGCGGGAGCTGTTTCCGCGCGCCGTCCTCGTCACCCCCAATCTTGACGAAGCTGCCTTGCTGGTGGGCCGGCCATTGAAGAATGCTGCAGACATGGAGGCCGCAGCGCATGAATTGCTCGCTCGAGGCGCCCATGCGGTGCTGCTCAAAGGCGGGCATTTGCCGGGCGACACGGTCATGGACCTGTTGCTCACCGCCGCCGGAGAAAGCCACTGGATGCACGCGCCGCGCATTCACAGTGCCAACACGCATGGAACGGGCTGTACCCTGTCGTCCGCCATTGCCGCCGGGCTGGCGCTGGGGCAACCACTGCGGGAGGCAGTGGAATCGGCCCGCGCCTATGTGCGCGCGGCGCTGCTGGCAGGCGCCAAAGTGAAAACCGGCGCCGGCAGCGGGCCGCTGAACCACGGGCATGCGCCTGTGCCCATGCGGCTCAAGCGGCTTTAGGCGGGCTTCACGCTCAAGCGGCGCTGGCAGCTGGCGCGCCAGCTGCCGGGCCTGAAGAGGCGCGGCTCAAGCGTGCCAGCACAAAGGTCAGGGCCAGGGTAGGGAGCGCAGCACCCCACTCGGGCGCAAGTTTGGCGCACAGGTGGTAGGTTGCCACGCCGAGAACCCAGATGAGCACCGCGCTGACGTTGACCTTTTTAGTCCCCAGCAGCGAAGCAACGTTGGGCGTTCCGCTCAGGCGCGCCAGGATCACACCGTACAGGGGCACAAACACCGAACTGAGCATCAGTAAAAACGGCTCCAGGCTGTGCATGGGCAGTACCAGCGCCAGCCCGGTGCACAGCACGGCGAGCGCCATGCCCCAGCGGCGCAGGCTCCAGCCGGGTTTCAGGCTGTGGCCGGCGACCGAGCCTGAATACAGATCGCCATAGGCGTTGTCCACTTCGTCGATCAGGATCAGGCCGAGTGCGATCAGCCCGCCTTGGGCCAGCAGCAGGGCCGCCACGAGGTCGGTGCTCGGTGTGGTCAGGGCAATCAGCACGCCCAGGCCGTAGCACCAGGTGTTGGCGATGGCATAACCGAGCCAGGTGCCGCGCAGTGCGCTTTTGCCGTCCCGCCCATGACGCGAAAAATCTGCCACCAGCGGCAGCCAGGACACCGGCATGGCAATCACCAGGTCCAGGGCCGACAGCGTGCTCATGCCACCGGCGCCGGGACGGTTCCAGATCGCCTCCCAGCCCTGGGCCTGGGCACGGCCAAGAAATTGCCAGGTCAGCCACAGCAGCGAGGCGATCACCAGCGGCAGGCCATAACGGCCTATGAACTTGCGCACCAGCTTGACCATGGAGCCCGAGAGCAGGGCGATCAGCACGCCGCCCCAGAGCAGGGTGGCCAGCACCGGCCAGAAAGACGCGACAAAAGAGCCGGACTGGCGCGCGATGGCAACGGTGCCGTCGCGCATGACCACCAGCTCAAACGTGGTCCAGCCGATGAGTTGCACGATGTTGAGCAGCACCGGCAGGCGTGCAAAGCTGCTGCCATAGGTAGCATGCATCAGGCCGGCACTGGACAGGCCGCTGTCGCAGCCGATCTTGGCGGTCCAGGCCAGCAGGCCGGCGCCGATGATGGATCCGACAACAATGACGGCCAGGGCCGTCCTGGCGCCGAGGGCTGGCACCAGGTAGGCGCCGATCTGCATGACCAGCAGGCCGACGCCCAGGCTGAGCCAGAGCGCGGCATGTTCGCGCCAGCCGAACAGGCGGTCGCCCTGCGGCAGCGGCGTGAGGGCGGTATTGGACGTGTGGTTCAGGGAAGCCATTAACTTTTCCTTGTGTCAATGGCAGGTCGGCTTGCAAAGGCGCCGGCAAGCTTGAAAAACCTGCTGCGCCCTGGACATGCTTCCCTGCGCGAGGATTACCTCAGTCAGGTTCAAAGGGACTTTCTCAGTCGCCACTTGCGTGGCAACACCCCCAGCGAGTGCGATCCTGAAGACCGCAGCAGAATTGTAGTCCGCTCGCCGCAGGCGCCCAAATGAAAAGGCCCGCTGAAGCGGGCCTGTTTCCTGTTGGAGAGCAGCGGTCTAGGGCCTGTTAACGCTATTTTTGCAAATGCGAACAGGGTGAAAACAGCGCCAATCAAGGCGCGCGACGACGCCCAGACTGGGCGTCTGGGCTAGGAGTGCAAC
>CAZIYA010000164.1:0-8253 GCA_964543355.1 uncultured Polaromonas sp. | reverse complement strand
CGGCCAGCACGCCGCCCCAGCTGTCGAAAATCATCACGGCCTGGGCGCCGGCTTCGATTTGCGCATTCAGGTAGGCGGCCACCGCGTCGGCGTTGATCGCCAGCATCGCATGCATCAGGTCGGGACGCTGGTAAAGCATGGTCTTGACGAGGCGGTAGTCGTCCGAGCCGGCGCCTTCGACCATGTAGCAGGCCAGCGTCCAGGGGCTGCCGGAAAAACCGATCAGCGGCACCCGGCCGTTCAGCGCCTTGCGGATGGAGGTGACGGCGTCAAACACGTAACGCAGCTTGTCCATGTCCGGCACCTGCAGCTTCGCCACCGCGGCCTCGTCGCGCACCGGCGTTGCAAAACGCGGGCCTTCGCCGAGCGCAAACGACAGGCCGAGGCCCATGGCGTCGGGCACGGTCAGGATGTCGGAAAACAGGATGGCGGCGTCCAGCGGGTAACGCTCCAGCGGCTGGAGCGTGACTTCGGTGGCGTAGTCCGGCGAGGTCGCCAGGCCCATGAAACTACCGGCCTTGGCACGACTGGCACGGTATTCGGGCAGGTAGCGCCCGGCCTGGCGCATCAGCCAGACGGGGGTGTAGTCGGTGGCTTGGCGCAGGCAGGCGCGCAGAAAGGTGTCGTTTTGGAGGGGAGCAAACATGCCCCGATTGTCTCAGGTGTGGACGCGGGCGATGGGCCGCCTTTTTTGCGGCACGGGCGCTGGCCGCAGCCCCGATTCGGGCCTACCATGCCTGTCATGGGATGTGAGCTTCTTCCTGACCCGACAAGGAGGCCAACATGCGTATGAACGACCAGGAGTACTTTCGCAGCTGCGTCGCCAGGGAGCGGCACCTGGCGCAGCTGCTGGGCCATCAGCATATCGAAGAGTGTTATGAAAGCGCGGGCACGCTGTGGGACAACGCCAGGGCCCTGCCGCAGTGGACGCGCGACTGGCAGGCCTGCGGTCCCCTGATGGTCGAGTACGGCCTCACGGTGGTGTACGACCCGAAGCCAGGGCAGGTGCACGGCAGTTGCGCCAGGATTGGATCGACCCTGGTGCAGTTTGCGGACCATCCGTCGCGCGACCGCGCGGTGATGTACGGCATTGTCAAGGAGCTGATCGTGTTGCTGGAGCACGGCCGCGCAGCTGTCCAGGCCGCATAGCCAATCAGCCGGCCATGCGGCCGGCGCTTCACCTGACCAGCGTTTTCATGAAGTCTTCCAGTGCGGCTATGGGAAGCGGCTTGCAGAACAGGTAACCCTGGTAACACTCGCAGCCGTGGCGTGAGAGAAAGTCGCGTTGCGCCGCGGTTTCCACGCCCTCGGCTACCACGCTCAACCCCAGGCTTTGCGCCAGGCCGATGATGGTGCGGGCAATCGCCGCATCGTTGGGGTCGCGCAGGATGTCTTTCACAAAGGATTTGTCTATTTTCAGCTGGTCCAGCGGCAGCCGCTTCAGGCACGACAGCGAGGAGTAGCCCATGCCGAAGTCATCGATCGAAAGGGTGACGCCCATGTCCTTGAGCGCGGCCATCTTGCTGATGGTGACTTCCATGTCGTCGGCCAGCAGGCTTTCGGTCAGCTCCAGCTTGAGCTTGTAGGGGCTGACCTGGGTTTTTTTCAGCGCGGCCATGACAAGGTCGACAAAATCGCCATGGCGGAACTGCCGCACACTCACATTGACCGCAATGCTCAGCGCCGCCGTGTCCGGCCGGTGCGCCCAGGCGGCCAGCTGGCGGCAGGCGGTTTCCAGCGCCCACTGGCCCAGCGGGAGTATCAGCCCGCCGTCTTCGGCGGCGGGAATGAATTCCGAGGGCTCCACCAGGCCGCGGCTGCCGTGCTGCCAGCGCAGCAGGGCCTCCACACCTGTCATGCGCCCGTCGCGGCCCACCTGTGGCTGGTAATACAGGATGAACTGGTTTTCGCGCAGGCCCTGGCGCAGGTCCGACTGCAGCGCCGCGTTGGCCGACACCGCCGCCTGCATGAGGGGGTTGAAAAAACAAAGGGTGTTGCGCCCGGCGACCTTGGCCTGGTACATGGCCAGGTCGGCCTGTTTCAGCAGGTCGCCGATCGCGTGCTCGGTGTGGTCGAAGGAGGTGATGCCGATGCTGCAGGTGCTGTAGTGCTGGTAGCCGGCCAGGCTGTAGGGCTCGCAGAGCGCCGCCAGGATTTTCTCCCCCACCGCCCTGGCTTCGGCGGCCGCGGCCTGTGGGTCCTCGCCCAAGTTGTCCAGCAGGATCACAAATTCGTCGCCGCCCAGCCGCGCCACCATGTCGGCCGGCCGCACACAGGCCGACAGGCGCTTGGCCACCTTCTGCAGCAGCAGGTCGCCTTTCTGGTGGCCCATGGTGTCGTTCAGGGCCTTGAAGTTGTCCAGGTCGACAAACATCAGCGCGCCCGCACGCTGCTGCTCGTGGCCGCCCAGGGTTTTGTGCAGGCGGTTCATCAGCAGCTGGCGGTTCGGCAACTGCGTCAGGGCATCGTAAAACGCCAGGTGCCTGATTTCGCTGTCGGTCGCCTTGCGCCTCGTCACGTCGCGCCCGACGGCCACCCAGTGCGTGAAGAAAACGCCCACATCGTCGGCCACCGGCACGATATCGACTTCCATCCAGAAGTGCCTGCCGTTTTTTTTGTAGGTGATGAGTTCGGCCTGGACCGGCTCGCCACGGCGGAAAGCCGACCGGATGCGTTTGAGTTCGCTGCGTTCGGTCAGCGGGCCGCACAGCAGCTCCGGTGACTGGCCCATGGCCTCGCTGCGGCTGTAGCCGGTGTGCCGCTCGAAGGCGTTGTTGACGAAGATGATGCGCAGCCCCGGTTTCCCGGAAGGAACCGCCTCGGCAATGATCACGATGTCGTTGAGGCGCGAGATGCTGGTTTCCAGCAGCATGAGCTGTTCGCGGGTCTGGCGCTGCTTGCTGACATCGCGAAAATAAATGGCCAGCCCGTCGGGAAATGGATGGGCGCGCACTTCAAACCACTTGTCCAGCGGTGCATAGAGGGCCTCGAACTCCACCTGGCGATGGTCCGTGACGGCGGCTTGCACCTGTTCGGAAAACGAGGTGTTGACAACGCCCGGAAACTCTTCCCAGATGCTTTTGCCCAGCAGCTCCGCGGCGCTGGACCTGCGCAGCAGGCGAACCCCCTCGCTGTTGATGTAGGTAAAGCGCCAGTCGGGGTCCAATGTGTAAAAGCCCTCGGTGATGCTTTCCAGCGTGATGCCGAGCCGGGTCGCCAGCCGCTGCGCGTCCTCCTCGGTCTGGCGCATGGAGGTGCGGATGCGCGCGCGCTCTGCCGCCATGGCGCGGCGTTCCCGGCGCTGGCGCTGCAGGTCCAGCTGGCCCGCCACCAGTTCGGCCAGCGTTTCCAGGTCCTGCTCCTGTTCGGGGCTCAGGCTTCGCGGCGCCCTGTCCATCACGGCCAGCACACCCCGGAGTGTTCCGTCCTGCCCGGGAATGGCGATGCCCCGGTAAAAGTGGATGCCCGGCGCGCAACGCGCCGGCAGCAGGGGCTGGCGCGGCGGTGTTTCCAGCGCCGCAGCGCACAGCGTGACGAGCCCCTCACGTTCCGCGGCGCTGAAACCCGCGCCCGAACTGAACACCGCCTGGCCGTTTTCAAGCAGCACCACCATGGCCATGGCGGCGTCGCAGGACCGGGCTGCCAGCAGGGTCAGGCGATCGGTATCCGGCGGCGGAGCGGGCGCGCGGACCTGCGCCGGGGCTGGCGGACTGGCGACGGGATGGACAGTGGGCAACGACACGGACGGGCACCTGCTTTCAGGATGACAAAAGAAGATGCTGAAGGATCGCTGCGGGTTTTTCCTGAGAGATTTGCAAGCGTGCGCATGAAACCGTTGCAAAACGTAGGCTCGCGGACCGGATGCAAACCTGTCCTACGCAAGGTATCGGAAAACGCTGATCGACGCAGCGGCAGATGGTCGTGCGGCCTAACGCACCGGCAGAAACTGCAGGAAGGAAGCGCCCGCCAGGCTTTGCACGTAACTGATCACGGCGCGGCGGTATTTCTCGGTCAGGACTTCGGACAGCAGGTCGAGCCGGCCGATGAGCTTGCCGAACTCGCGCTCGAAACTCAGGTTGCGTTCGCGCTCCGAAATTTCATCGGCCAGCAGCAGGGGCTGGCCGGCTGCATTGCGCCGAGTGGCCAGCAGCCAGACCGCCGATTCGATGTTGCGTGCCGCGTTGTAGATGTGCTGCGCATCGAGGCTGTCCACCAGGTAGAACGCGGTTTTGTCGTTGTGCGCAACGATCAGCATGTCTGCACTGGCATAGATAAAGGCCGCCACGCGATCGCCCTTGAAGTCGGGGCTCAGCGCCAGCGACAGGGCCACGATGTCGCGTTTGCCCTGCAGCTCCGGCCAGGGCGTGCGGCTGTCGATGGCATTGCGCACCCGCTGGATGGCGGCGTCGCGGCTCAGGCTGCCGGTTTTTCGCCATTCGGCGGGGTTGCGCCGGTACAGCTTGTCGAGCAACCGGTACAGGCTGTCGAGGTTGTCGCGCATGCCCAGGGTGGCCATGCGGTTCACATCGGACTGCGCCAGCTCTGACGTGGTCAGGGGCGCGACCTGGGTTTCGCCGCGGTGCACCGGCGCGGTCTGGATGCACCCGCCCAGCAGCAGGGCCGGCAAACACAGCAGAGGCAGCAGCAGGGGCCGGCGCGGGGTGGGCATGCGCCGATTATCGGGGAGCCCTGCACGGCGCACCGGGATGGCCGGCGGCTGTTTCCTCAAACGCTGCTGTTTGACAACAGCCCGCGCGACTGCAGTACCTTGTGGTCGATCTTCAGGCAATGGTCCTGCACCACCAGCAGGCCCGCGGCTTCGGCTTTGGCAGCCGCTGCCGGGTGGCTGATGCCCAGCTGCATCCAGACGGCTTTGGCGCCTATGGCAATGGCTTCATCGACAACGGGCGGAATGTCCTCGCTTTTACGAAAGCAGTTCACCAGCTCGATGTTTTCGTGCCGCGCCGCCTCCGTCAAACTGGGATAGGCCTTTTCGCCCAACACCACGGTGGCATTCGGGTTGACCGGAATGATGCGGTAGCCCTGGGCCTGCATGTAGCGCGCCACGTCAAAACTGGCGCGGTGCGGTTCGGGCGACAGCCCCACCACCGCAATCGTGCGGCAGTGGGTCAGGATGTAGGGCAAACGTTCGGCTGGCGCGATGGCGGCCATGGCGTGTCTCAGGCCTTGTCTTTGTACTTGATGGAGCAGCCGTAGGCCCGGGTGGATGCCGTGCTGATCGCCTTGCCACCCAGCGCCTCGTTGAGTCCCTGGCGCACATAGTTGGTCGCTGCCCTGATGTCGCTCACGCGCGCCGAAGGAATGCTGTCGATCGCGCCGGCATACACGAGCTGGCCCTGCGGGTTGACGATGTACATGTGCGGCGTGGTTTTGGCCCCGTAGAGCTGGCCGATGTTGCCGGACTCGTCCATCAGCGTGGCGCTGGCCGCCGCCTGCTTGGCGCCCATCCAGCCGGCGAGCTTGCCGGGCGCCAGATAGTCGCCGCTGTCGGCTTCGGTCGAGTTGATGGACAGCCAGACCACACCCTTGCCGGCGAACTCTTTCTGCAGGTTTTGCATGTTGCCGCTGTAGTGTTTTTGCACAAACGGGCAGCCGGGGTTGGTCCATTCCAGCACCACCAGCTTGCCCTTGTAATCGCTGAGGCGGTGTGTTTTTCCGCTGGTGTCCACGGCGGAGAACTCCGGGGCGGCCTGGCCGACGACTGCAGCGGTGGCAGCCCGGGCTTGCTGCAGGAAGGTGGCGGCCCAGGGTGCAGCGAGCAGTGCGCCCGAGAAAACCCGGCGATTGACGGAATGATTCAACATGGCTTGAACTCCTTCAGTGGTGAAAGACAGAGGACAGTTCTACAGTTTGGCCAGTTCGGCCCGGACATCACTGACCGACAGGATCTCCGACAACACGACGGGTGCGCGGCCGGGCTTGTAGATCACGTACACCGGCACGCCGTTGCGGCCCAGTTGGGACAGCGCCGCCGTCACCGCCGGGTCGCGCCGTGTCCAGTCGGCGCGCAGCAGCGCGACGTTTTTGGCGTCCATGTCGGCCAGCACCTCGGCATTGGCCAGTGTGGTGGTCTTGTTGTACTGGCAGGTCACGCACCAGGCCGCGGTGAAGTCGACAAACACGCTCCGGCCTTCGGCCGTGAGCTGGTCCACGCGGCCCGGCTCCCAGGCCTGCCAGCGGCCCGATGCCGCCGCGACACTGGAGACCCCCAAGGGCTTGATGATATTTTGGCCAATGGCCCATACCCCAGCTGCGCCAATCGCTATCGAAAGCGTAGCGGCTACCGTCCGGGTCCGGCCCTTGAGCGTCAGCGACCACAGCACCAGCGCCATCAGCACCAGCAGCGCCAGCAGGGCGCCGGCGCCGTCGATGCCGCTTTGCTGGCCCAGCACCCAGACCAGCCAGGCGACGGTGGCAAACATCGGAAACGCCATCAGCTGTTTGAAGGTCACCATCCAGGGGCCCGGGCGCGGCAGGGCGCGCGCCACCGCCGGCAGCGCGCTGGCCGCCAGGTAGGGCAGGGCCATGCCGACGCCAATGGCCGCAAACACCGCCAGTGCCTGCAGCGCCGGCAGGCCCACGGCGTAACCGAGCGAAGCGCCCATGAAGGGCGCGGTGCAGGGCGAGGCCACCGCGGTGGCCAACACGCCGGTCAGGAAGGCATTGAGGGTCGGGTTTTTGGCCTGCAGGCCGGCCACCCGGCCAGGCAGGAAGCTGCCGAATTCGAACAGGCCGGCCAGGTTCAGGCCGATCAGCGTGAACAGCACGGCCAGCGCCGCCACCACGGCGGGGCTCTGCAGCTGGAACCCCCAGCCGAGCTGCTCGCCGGTGGCGCGCAGACCCAGCAGCAGGGCACCCAGCGCCAGAAAGGAGAGCACCACCCCCGCGCTGTAGGCCAGGCCGCCGGCCAGGCGCACCGCCTGGCTTTTCTCTTTGGTGAAACTCATGACCTTGATGGCCAGCACCGGAAAAACGCAGGGCATGAGGTTCAGGATGATCCCGCCCAGCAGTGCACCCAGCAGGGCCGCCAACAGCGTGAACGACGGCGCACTTGCGCCTGTGGGCGGTGCGCCCAGCGCGGCATTGGCCTTGAGCGCCGCTTCCAGCGCAGGCGGAACGGTGGCGGGCGCCGCGGTTGCCGGCCATTCGCCCTGGACCGGAGCCTCGATGCGGTAAGCGGTGTTGTTGTCCAGCGCCACCACCACCGGCATCAGGCGCGGGCTTTCCGTGCGCTGGCCCGACAGCGGCAATTGCGCCGTCCACACCGGGCCCTGCCAGGCCTGCTGCCAGGCACCGGCGGGTTCGATCACATTGCCGGTTTCGGGGAAAAACTGCAGGGTTTTGCCCTGCAGCCCGGCAGGCAAACCACGCAGCGCCACCTTGATATTGTCGGCGCCGACCTCCACCTGGCTGCCCGCCGCGGGCAAGGGCTGCGGGCTTGCGGCGAAAGCAGCGGCGAAGAGGCTGCCGCTGGAGGCGGTGGAGCTTCGGGCCGGTATCCGCAGCGCAAAATCCCCTTCCTGCGGAATACATTCCTTCTTGCAGACCAGCCAGCTGGCCTTGAGCCGGATGTCCAGGTTGGCGGCGTTGAAGCCGGGCACCACGGTGAGCGGCACTGGCAGCAGCACGGTACCTTCGTAACCATAGTTGGCGAGTGTGCCTATCGGTATTTTTTTGGGTGTCGGCCAGGCAATCTCGCCCGCCGTGACCCCGGCCGGCAGTGTCCATTCGAGCAGCGTCGGCAGGCCGGAATCGCCGGAATTTTTCCAGTAGGTGTGCCACTCGGGAATGTGCGCCAGCTGCAGGCCCACCCAGACCGGTTTGCCCGCGTCCACGCCGTCCGGTGCCCAGGCCAGCAATTCAGCACTGACCTGGTCAGTGTTCACCACTGCGCTGGGGGAAGCTTTGTTTGTGAAGTTTATTTGGGCTGTGGCGCCCGTCGTTGCTGCGCAGGCAGCTATAAAAAAGAGAGCGGACGCGAAGCGTTGAAAAATCATGGTCATGGTGTGAGCGGCGCCACCGCCTTTAGTTCCTGAGGTGCCGGGGGAGCAGGCCCCAGGCGGTATTGTCCGGCAGGGCGCGCGTTTGCGTCGGAGGTGGGTCAATCGGCATCCGGCAGCAGCGAGGGCTGCGCGAACACCGCCGGCAGTTTTTTGGGCGCCCGGATGCGCAACTGCTTGTTGACATTTTCCCGGCCGAACACGACCTCAATGTCGGATACCGCTACACCAA
>CAZIYA010000163.1:0-8350 GCA_964543355.1 uncultured Polaromonas sp. | reverse complement strand
GACACTGCATTCCGGACAGACCCAGCCGGCGGGCACCGCGGCCCAGGGCGTTCCCGGGGCGATGCCGTCTTCGGGCCGGCCGACCGTCTCGTCATAGATGAAACCGCAGACGACACACATGTAAACGTTCATGAATTCCTCACTGAAGATGATGGGAGCGGGACGCCGGTTTGTCAGTCGTCATCGTGTGCCCGGCCGCCTGCCGGGTTGTTCCAGTCTTTGGTGGAAATCAGGCCGTTCGGTGATTGCTGCCACTCCCAGGCACCGAAGGCCAGCACGGCGAGCAGCAGCAAGGCGGCCAGCCAGACGCGGTTTTTCTGCACCAGATCAGGCCCCTTGCCGTCGATCCGGCCGGTCAGCATGGGCAGGGCCTGGTTTTTCCGTCGCAGCAGGCTCAGGCCGGCGATCAGCGCGAGGTGGGCCAGCACGACAAACAGAAACGCCTCGCCGAAAAACTCGTGAACCTCTTCCAGCCAGTCGCCGCCGAGAAAGTCGCCCCAGTCGTTGTAGGTGGCATAACCGCTGAGCGTCAGCGGCACCACCATCACCAGCAAGGCCACCACGGCCAGCGCCATCAGCAGGTTCTGGCCCTGGCGCCAGTTGATGTCGGTCAGCGACCGGCTTTGCGTGAGCGAACGCAGCCACGCCGGCGCGCCAGCCAGCTTGTGCCACATCAGGCTCAGGCCCGCCTGGCGCGGACCCAGCAGGCCGTAAAGCACACGAAACACCAGCAGGCCGGCCATGGTGTAGCCGAGCGTGACATGTATCAGCCGCCAGCTTTCGCCGTCAGCGGTCACGTAGGCACCCAGAAAGCTCAGCGCAAAAAGCCAGTGGAACATGCGCGTGGGCGCGTCGGTCACCCGGCGGCCCGGCGTGGCTGCTGCGGGTGCGGCCTGGGCGGTGGTGTGGATGGAGGGGGTGGCATGCATGGTGGTTCTCCTAGTCGTTCCAGGCCCGGCGGTAACGGGCATCGAGCCCGGCCGGGAAGCGGAGGTTGTCGTCGTTGTAGTCGCCTTTGTCGGCCGCGGTGTGGCAGGCCGCGCAGTTGGCGGCGCTCTTGACACTGGTGTGTTTCCAGACGGCGGGATCGACCTTGCGGTGTTTGCGTTCAAACCAGGCCGAGCGGGTGATGCGGTCCTGCGGCGGCTCTTCCGCCACGCGTTTGTAGGTGCCCGCGTTGACCTTCAGCCAGGCGCTGAGCTGTTGCACCGTGGCCGCGTCCAGCGAGGCGTCGGTGCCGTAGTGCTTGTCCAGGCCGGTCATGATGCGTTCCCAGGAGCGGGCCGGCAGCATGCCCGGCGGATAGGCGGTGTGGCAGGCGGCGCATTCCTGGGTGTAGGCCGCAGGCACGTTGCCCGGCAGCAAACGGCTGCTGTCGGCGCGGACCAGGGCGGGCAGCGCAGTGAAGGCAAAGGTGACGGCGATCAGCAGTGCGCGGACGGGGAGGAGGGTGTTCATGAAGAAACTCCGGTGGGTGAGCGGCAGGACTCAGGGCTTGAGGCTGTTGAGGTAGGCCAGCACATCGGCCTTTTCGCCAGCGCTGCATTCGCGGCTCAGCACATCCTTGCAGTTGCGGCGGAACCACTTGTCCACCTTGGCGGTGTCGGTGAAGGCCTTGGGGTTGAAGGCCGGGGCCAGTGGTGTTATCGACTTGCCGGTGCTGGCGTGTTTGCCCTGCGCCGTGGGTGGCGTGCCGTGGCATGAGGCGCAGGACCATTCGCCGCCGTGTTTGGTAGTGAAAAATGCCCGGCCTTTGTCGGCATGGCCGGGGGTCCCGGCCTGGGCGCTCCAGTGGCTGAGCTGCTCTGCGGGCGAGGTGTCGGCCGCCTGGCTGATGGCCGGCAGGAGCGCACTGGCCAGCGTGGCGGCCAGCAGCAAGGCTGCGGGGAAGAAGGTGCGGATCAGGGTCATGGCTGGGCTTTCTGCTGTTTGGGTGGGTGTTGGCGGGGGTTGGCAGGTGTGGCAGGCGATGGGATGTATTTTTGGCAAGGGCGCTTGAACCCTTCCTGAAGACGTCGTTCATCTGCGGTTCACAATGGCTGCGGGACAATCACGCCATGACCTCCGTCCAGCCCTTCCTCCTTACCGGCAAACGCCGCCGTTCGCGGCCGGGCCGGCTGTGGGTGCTGGCGCTGCTGGTGGGCGGCCTGGGGTTGCAGCCGGCCTGGTCCGGCAGCAAGGACGACCACAACCGTGCGCGCCAGGCGGTGCAGGCCGGGCAGGTGTTGCCGCTGCGCAGCGTGCTGGAACGGCTGGAGCGCGAGCACCCGGGCCAGGTCATGGAAGTCGAACTGGAGCAGGAGGAAGGCCGCTGGATCTACGAAGTCAAGTTGCTGCAGCCGCAGGGCCAGCTGGTCAAGCTCAAGCTCGATGCCCGGACCGCCGCCCTCTTGCCCGCCAAGGGCAGCAGCAAAAGCGACGAGCGCCGCACCAGCCGTGACGCGCGCCCCTGACACCCCGCTGCCAGCCCATGCGCATCCTCCTGGTTGAAGACGAACCCACGCTGCGCGCCCAGCTGCGTGCCGGCCTGCAGGAAGCCGGCTATGCGGTGGACGAGGCCGACAACGGCAGCGATGCCCATTTCCTGGGAGATACCGAAGCCTTCGATGCCGTGGTGCTCGACCTGGGCCTGCCGGTGCTCGACGGCCTGACCGTGCTCAAGCGCTGGCGTGACGGCGGACGGGCCATGCCGGTGCTGATCCTGACGGCGCGCGACAACTGGAACGAAAAGGTGGCCGGCATCGACGCCGGGGCCGATGACTACCTCACCAAACCTTTTCACATGGAAGAGCTGCTGGCGCGCGTGCGTGCGCTGATCCGCCGCGCCAGTGGCCTGGCCTCGGCGGTGCTGCAATGCGGCGCGCTGGCGCTGGACACACGCAGCGGCCGCGTCACGCTGGCCGGCCAGCCCGTGAGCCTGACCAGCCATGAGTACAAGGTGCTCGATTACCTGATGCACCGCCCGGGCGCCGTGGTGTCGCGCACCGAACTCACCGAACATATCTACGCCCAGGATTTTGAGCGCGACTCCAACACCATCGAGGTCTTCGTGGGCCGCCTGCGCCGCAAACTGCCGCCCGAACTGATCGAAACGGTGCGCGGGCTGGGTTACCGGCTGGTGCCCCCGCCATGAGCATCTGGCGCCGGGCCACGTCGCTGCGTTTGCGGCTGCTGGCTGCGACGCTGGTGGCACTGGCGCTGGCGCTGCTGCTCGCGGGTGTGCTGCTCAGCGGCCTGTTTCGCGACCATGTGATGCGGCAGTTCGAGGCTGCCCTGACGCAGCAGCTCGACCAGGTCACCGCCCGGCTCGAATTCGATGCTGCCGGCCAGCCGCTGATCGACCCCCAGACCCTGTCCGACCCGCGCTGGCAAAAACCCTATTCGGGGCTGTACTGGCAGCTGGATCGCACCACCGCCGATGGCTTGTCCCGCGCAGGCGTGCTGCGCTCGCGCTCGCTGTGGGACACCAGTCTGCCGCTGCTCGCTGACGAACTGGCCGATGGCGCGGTGCATGTGCACCAGGGCAAGGGCCCGCTGGACGCCCCACTTCTGATGCTCGAGCGCAAGGTAAAAATCGCCGAACAGCCCGATGCCCGCTGGCGTATCGTGGCCGCGGCCGACATGCAGGAGGTCACCGGGGCTGTGGACAGCTTCAACGGCGTGATGGCAGCTTCGCTGGCGGTGTTGCTGGTGTTGCTCGTGCTGGCGGCGCTGGCGCAGGTGGCAGTGGGACTGTCGCCCCTGCGCGCCATGCAGCGCGCACTGGCCGATGTGCATGAAGGGCGGACGCAGCGCCTGCAGGGCCGCTTTCCCACCGAAGTGCAGCCCCTGATTGACGATTTCAACGAGGTGCTCGACCGCAACACCGAGGTGGTGACGCGCGCGCGTACCCAGGCGGGCAACCTGGCCCATGCGCTCAAGACGCCGCTGTCGGTGCTGGACCAGGCCGCGGCCGGGACCTTGGCGAAGCACGACAGCGAGCTGGCCCGGCTGGTGAAGGAGCAGGTGGGGCTGTCACGCCGTCACATCGACTGGCACCTGGCCCGCGCCCGGGTGGCAGCGACACAGCGTCTGCCCGGCCAGCGCACCGCGGTCGGGCCGGTGCTGGCCGGCCTGGTGCGGGTCATGGAGCGGGTCCATGCCGAAAGAGGTATTTCCATCACTGTGCTGGCTGTCGATGCGCCGCTGTTTTTCGCCGGTGAGGAGCAGGATTTGCAGGAAATGCTGGGCAATCTCCTGGACAACGCCTGCAAATGGGCACGTTCAACCGTGACGGTGCATGCCGGATCCATCGCCGACAGCGAGCCGCCCCGGATGCAGGTCCACATCCGGGACGATGGCCCCGGGATTGACGCCGCACATCTTGCTTTGGTGGGCGCCAGGGGCGTGCGCCTGGACGAGTCGGTTCCCGGCACGGGGCTGGGCCTGGCCATTGTGCAGGACCTGGCCGGCCTGTACGGTGGTGAGCTCACCTTGCAGCCCGCCGGCGGTGGCGGGCTGCGTGCCACCCTGAGCCTGCCGGCTGCCATAGCGCCCGGCGCCGGCGCAGCGGTCACAGCGTGAGGGCGTAGTCCACCGTGATCGGTGCGTGGTCGGAAAACCGCTGGGTCCTGTAAATCGTTTCGCTTTGGGCCAGGGCCGCCACGGCCGGCGTGGCGAGGTGGTAATCCAGCCGCCAGCCGACATTTTTCGCATAGGCCTGGCCGCGGTTGCTCCACCAGGTGTAGGCCTCGTCGGTGGTGGTGGGCTGCAGCTTGCGGTACACGTCGACCATGCCGCCGCCGCGCACTGCTTTCATCGCAGGCTGGCCGGTACCGCCGGTCATCTCTTCAAGGGCTTCTTCGGCCACCTCCGCATCGCGCAGCAGTTCGGTCATCCAGGCGCGCTCCTCGGGCAGAAAGCCGCTGTTCTTTTTATTGCCCTTGAAGTTTTTCAGGTCGATCTCCTGATGCGCAATGTTGATGTCGCCGCACAACACGAAGTCGCGTGTCTCCTTGAGCTTGGCCAGGTAGGGGTAGAACTCCGCGAGAAAGCGGAACTTGGCCGCCTGGCGTTCTTCGCCGGAGGAGCCGCTCGGAAAGTAGCAGCTGATGATGGACAGTTTGGGCACCTGCTTGCGGCCGGGGCTGTCAAAGCGCAGCTCTACATAACGGCCCTCGGCGTCGAACCCATGCGAGCCGTAGCCGGTGATCACGTCGCTCGGCTCATGGCGGGTGTAGATGGCGACGCCGGAGTAGCCCTTTTTCTCGGCGAAGTGAAAGTGGCCTTTGAGCCCGGCGATTTCCTCAAAGCGGCCAGCCACGTCGGCTGCCTGGGCCTTGAGTTCCTGCACGCAAATACAATCCGGTTGGGTCTGGCCCACCCATTCCTGCAGTCCTTTGGTGGCGGCGGAGCGGATGCCGTTCAGGTTCAGGCTGGTCAATTTAAACAAGGACATCTCCAAATGAACACCCCAACGGTCACGCCAGGGCAAAAACAGAACAACAGCAGCCAAAGCGCTGAAAGTCATGACCTGGCGCAGGAATTCGTGCAGTTTGCCATCGAGTCAGGCGTGTTGCGTTTTGGCGAGTTCAAGACCAAGGCCGGGCGCCTGAGCCCCTACTTTTTCAATGCGGGGCTGTTCGACGACGGCGCCAAGCTGGGTCGGCTCGCGCAATTTTATGCGCGCGGCCTGCTGCTCGAAGAGAAAACGCGCGGCCTGCAGTTCGACATGATTTTTGGCCCGGCCTACAAGGGCATTCCGCTGGCGGCGGCGGTGGCCGTGGAGCTGGCGCGGCTGGGCCGCAACGTGCCTTTTGCCTACAACCGCAAGGAAGCCAAGGACCACGGCGAGGGCGGCACGCTGGTTGGCGCGCCGGTCAAAGGGCGGGTGCTGATCATCGACGACGTGATTTCCGCCGGCACCGCCACGCGCGAGTCGATCGCCATCATCCGTGCGGCCGGGGCCATTCCGCATGCGGTGGCCATCGCGCTGGACCGCCAGGAAAAGGCCATGGAAAACGGCCAGGACGTGAACTACAGTGCCGTGCAATATGTTACCAATCAGTTGGGCCTGCACGTTTTTGCGATTGCCCGATTGACTGACTTGCTGCAGTATCTGGCTGAAGCAAATCGCGCGCCGCCGGCCGACGATTCGCTTCAAGTGCACTACCAGCATGTGCTGGCCTACCGGCAACGCTACGGCGTCGATTGAGGGTATTTCTGTTGTTTTTGCAAATGCATGTTCAGGGGATGGCGGGTGTGGCGTGGGTCGTCCTGGCGGCCTGCCTGGGCGGCGCCGTTCAAGCCCAGGGTATTTACAGCTGTGTCGATGGCAAGGGCCGCAGAATCACCGCCGACCGGCCGATTGCCGAATGTATCGATCGGCCGCAGCGCGAAATCAATCCTTCCGGCACCGTCAAACGCGTTTTGGGCCCCTCGCTGACTGCGCAGGAACGCGCTGAGCAGGAGCAGAAAGAAAAGGCGGCCGCGGAAGTGCGGGCCCGCGAAGCGGAAGAAAAACGCCGCGACCGCGCCCTGCTGCTGCGTTACCCGAACCGTGCCGTGCATGACAAGGAGCGCACCGAGGCGCTGGAACAGATTGATGTGGTGATCAAGGCCGCCAGCAAGCGCACGGTCGAGCTGGCCCAGCAGCGCAAAGCCATCGACGCGGATCTGGAGTTTTACAAGTCCGATCCGGCCAAGGCACCGGCGTCGCTCAAGCGCCGGCTCGAGGAGAACGACAGCAGTGTGGCTGTGCAGAAACGCTTTATCGCCGAGCAGGATGCGGAGAAAAAACGCGTCAACCTGCGCTTTGATGAAGAGCTGGTCAAACTCAACCAGCTCTGGACCATGGCCGGGGGCGTGCCCGACGCGGTGCCCGCTTCCGCGGCTGTCCGGAAGTAGCGAGACTTCAAGCAAAAAGTGGTGTTTTCCCTTGATGGGTGTGCGCTGGCAGCTATATTTTTAATAGCAAAACACGCGCCCACAGGGTCAAGGGTTAATCCAGTTTTTGTTTCAGCAGCGCATTGACCTGGGCCGGGTTCGCCTTGCCTTTGGTGGCCTTCATGGCCTGGCCAACCAGCGCATTGAAGGCCTTGGCATTGCCGGCGCGGACTTCCTCGACGTTCTTCGCATTGGCGGCCAGCACCTCGTCAATGATTTTCTCGAGTTCACCGGTGTCGCTCATCTGCTTGAGGCCCTTGGCTTCGATCAGGGCATCGACGTCCTGGCCTTCGCCTGTCCACAGGGCGTCAAACACCTGCCTGGCAGCGTTGTTGGAAATGGTGCTGTCGGCAATGCGGCCAATCAGGCTGGCGAGTTGGGCTGTGTTGACGGCTGAGGCCTCGATGGATTTTTCCTCGCTGTTCAGGCGCCTGGACAATTCGCCCATCACCCAGTTGCTGGCGAGCTTGGGTTGGCGGCTGGCAGCCGCCACGGCTTCGAAATACGCGGCAACAGCCTTGCTTTGCGTCAACTGGCCGGCGTCGTATTCCGGCAATCCATAGTCGGCCATGAACCGTGCAGCCATGACGCGCGGCAGCTCTGTCATCTCCGCGCGGGTCTTTTCCACCCACTCGCGCGAAATCACCAGCGGCGGCAGATCGGGGTCCGGGAAATAGCGGTAGTCCGCCGCGTCTTCCTTGGTGCGCATGGAACGCGTTTCGCCGGTGTCCGGGTCGAACAGCACGGTCGCCTGCTGGATCGCATGGCCGTCTTCAAGCTGCTCGATCTGCCAGCGCACTTCATAGTCGATCGCCTGCTGCATGAACTTGAAGCTGTTCAGATTCTTGATCTCGCGGCGTGTGCCGAGTTCGGCGCCGGGTTTGCGTACCGAAACGTTGGCGTCGCAGCGGAAGCTGCCTTCTTGCATGTTGCCGTCGCAGATCCCTATCCATGTGACGATTTTGTGCAGCTCTTTGGCGTACGCAACCGCTTCTGCCGAAGAGCGCATGTCGGGTTCGGTCACGATTTCCAGTAGCGGCGTGCCGGCGCGGTTCAGGTCGATGCCGCTCATGCCGATGAAATCTTCATGCAGCGACTTGCCCGCGTCTTCTTCCAGATGGGCGCGCACCAAGCGCACGGATTTTTTCTCGTCACCAAGGAAAAACTCCACCGTGCCGCCCTGCACCACCGGGATCTCGAACTGACTGATCTGGTAACCCTTGGGCAGGTCGGGGTAGAAATAATTCTTGCGCGCGAACACGCTGGCCTCGGCAATGTGTGCGTTGACGGCCAGGCCGAATTCGATGGCGCGCTGCACCGCGCCCTTGTTCATCACCGGCAAGGCGCCGGGCAGGGCAAAGTCCACCGCAGACGCTTGCGTATTGGGCTCGGCGCCAAACGCGGTCGAGGCGCGGCTGAAAATTTT
>CAZIYA010000162.1:0-8374 GCA_964543355.1 uncultured Polaromonas sp. | reverse complement strand
ACCGGCGTGTATCGATCGCCCATCGGACGTGCTTCGTTGACGACAACGCTACGGCCGCCCAGAGGCTGGCCGTTCATGCCGGCAATAGCTGCCTGGGCTTCGGCATCGCTGCCCATTTCCACAAAGCCAAAGCCTTTGGAGCGACCTGTGTCGCGTTCCATCATGACTTTAGCGCTGGTCACAGCGCCGAACTGGCCGAAAGATTGTTGCAAGTCTTCGTCGCGCACCGAGTAAGGCAGATTGCCGACGTATAGTTTGTTGCCCATGAAGGGACTCCTCTAAAACACAATAACAAAAGCGATGGGGTCCCGAAAGCACAACAAATCTAACGTACCGCTGTAGCGCGCGAAACTGACCGATCACCTAACCTGTGTGGATGTTATCCACACCCGCATATTATGCGTCAGATATACAGAAGACAAGTCACCCTCGCCATCGGCAGGCTGGGGCAAACCCGCGCCGTTGCTGAACGAATGGCCTGTTTTGCCCCTGAACGCCTTGCCCGGTGCGGTAAACGCGGTTTCACGGCCGAAAAGACGGAGCGGCACTTTTCCAGATGTGCTTGATTTGAAAGACGAAAAAGACAAGTTTGCGCACACTTTTCATCATTGGCTGATGTCCCAGGCAAGAGGCATGACGGCCAAAAACGACCGGCGGATCAATAAACACATCTTTACGTTTTAGTTCAAATAAAACGCTGTTTCGCAAACCTGGCCTTGGCATCTGCTCCACCCTGAGATCCGAAATGCTGCGGCCACAGGCCTCATTCGGGCCTTTTCTCGACGGCGACCGGCATGGCTTCCTCACCGCTTGTGTAGTGGCGCCAGCGGTCCATTGCCAGTCGCATCGTGACCAGCTGGTTTTC
This sequence comes from uncultured Polaromonas sp., assembly GCA_964543355.1. Taxonomy (GTDB): domain Bacteria; phylum Pseudomonadota; class Gammaproteobacteria; order Burkholderiales; family Burkholderiaceae_C; genus Polaromonas. Next base: position 7,509 of record CAZIYA010000162.1, on the reverse strand, counting down.
AAATTGTGGACAGGCCTTGCAGGCCAGCAGGTGCAGGCGTAACGCCAGGGTATCGGGCAGGCTCAAGGCGCGGTCCTCCCGTGCCACCAGCAATGCCGCGGCCTGCTTGCATGTGCGCATCAGGGGAAGAGACTGGATTTTCATGGCGGCCATTCAATGGGTGTGTTGACCGAACCAGTGAATGGCCAGGCATTCGCGCAAACGCAGGCGGGCACGATGAAGCTGAACATACAGATTGGTCGGCGTAAGTGACAGTTCCTTACAGACTTCTTCGCAGGACAGTTCCAGCCATTCGCGCATGAGGAACAGGCGCCCCAAGGCCGGGGGCAAGCGCTCGACGCAGGCATCGAGGACCTTGAAAAACTGGCTTTGCGCCAGGGTTTGCTGCGGATCACCCCAGTCGCCGGGCGGGCTGGCGAAATGGCCGTCGGCCTGGAAGGCGAGCTTGTCCAGTTCATCGGCTTCGTCATCAGCCCCGTGGTCGGGAAGCGAGACCTCACGGGCGTGGCTGCGGATCAGGTCGATGACCTTGTGCTTGAGAATGCCGACCAGCCAGGTCTTGAGCTGCGAGCGGTTCCCAAACGATTGCGGCTTGGACAGTGCCGCCAGCAGGGTTTCCGAGACGGCGTCTTCCGCCCAGGCATCGTTGCGCAGTTGCAGCCTCGCGAAACGCATGAGGTAAACCCGGTGTTCAACCAGTTGCTCTTCAAAGGTGGCCATGGGTGGCAAGTCTAGCCGCAGCGCCGCATGGGCGTGCAGAAAAAAATTCGGACTGGCGCGTAAGGATTCCGGCTGAACAGCGACCAAGTCACAGGAACTGTTTGCCGCTGCAACCCACCAAGGACACCACCATGGCTCCCACTCATCGTGCATCATCACCTGCCAGCGCCTATCGCGTTTCCCGCTCCGGCCGGATGCGCGCTGGTCTGGCAGTGTTTGCTCTCATCGCGCTGGGGATGGCTGCACCCTCGCAGGCGCAAACACCGCCGCCCCCCATGAAGGCGGAAAGTGCTGCCGCAGCACCGTACATCGAAGGCAAAACAGTGGACGGCAAACCCTTCAGGCTGTCTTCGCTCAAGGGCAAGGTGGTGCTGTTGCTGTATTGGTCCACCGACTGTGCGGTGTGCCGCGACAAGATGCCCGAACTTCGCAACAACTACGAGGGTTGGGCCAGCAAGCCTTTCGAAATGGTGGCCGTCAGCACCGACAGGCGCATGCAGGACGTGGTGGAGTATGAGCGCATCATTGCGCGCACGGTGCCCACCCGGCAGCGCTTTGTTCAACTCTGGACGGGTGAGAGCAGCTACAGCGACAACCTGGGCAAACATGCCCAGTTGCCGGCGGCTTACCTGATCGACAGGTCGGGAAAAATTGTCGAGCGTTATGTCGGCCGGATTCCGCCTGAGGCCTGGGACCGCATTGCCGATTTGCTGTGACCCGCTGAGCCTCCTGAAAAAAATTCTGTAAGAAAACCGGCGCACACCGGACCAAGCTTTAACCAGACGGAAACACTTCTGCGCTGGTTGGAGTTTTTAACCTGTCCGAATCAACTGGAGATTTTCAAATGAACCAACGCGCCCTGATTGCTGCAGCCGCAGCTTCCCTGCTGTCCACCATGCTGGTTGCCACACCTGCCATGGCCCAGGAAAAAGAAAAATGCTACGGCATCGCCAAGGCCGGCATGAACGACTGCGCCAACCTGAGCGGCACCCATTCCTGCGCCGGCCAGTCCAAGGTCAGCGATGACGCCAACGAATGGAAATACGTCGCCAAGGGAACCTGCGCCGGCATGAAAGGCATGACGGCAGACCAGGCCAAGATGAAGGGCAAGCCGATGATGGACAAGAAGAGCTGACCGTTCTACGTTCCAGCTCTCTGATGACATCCGAACGGGGCGACCAGCCTTTCGACATGGATCGCCTCGTTCCCGCGATGGATTCACCTTCCTTGACCACGGGCATAGGCTGGCGGCATCCGCACTATGCCCAGTTGCTCGAGAAACAGCCGGCACTGGATTTCCTCGAAGTCCATTCCGAGAACTTTTTTGCTCAGGGCGGTGCGGCACTGGCTGTACTGCAGGAGGCCCGCGAGGTCTACCCCATCAGCTTGCACGGTGTCGGGCTGGCGCTGGGTTCTGCAGCAGGCGTCGATCCCTGGCACCTGGACCAGCTGGCTGTGCTTGTTGACCGCATTGAGCCCGTCCGGGTCTCCGACCATGCTTCCTTTGCGCGCGGTACCTGGGGCGGCGCGACGGTGCATGCTGCTGACCTGCTGCCCATTGCTTTTCACCGGCACTCGTTGAATGTGTTGTGCGCGAACGTGCAGCAGGTGCAGGAACGCCTGAAGCGGCGCCTGCATATCGAAAATCTGTCGGCCTATGTTCAGTTCTCCAGCTCCGACATGAGCGAGGCCGAGTTTCTTGCGGAGCTGGCCAGCCGCACCGGCTGCGGCTTGCTGGTCGACGTGAACAATATTTATGTCAACGCGCTCAATGAACGCATCGCGGGCAGCATGGGCGACCCGGTCGCCGCCTGCAGGCGCTGGCTGGACCGGATTCCACCGCATGCCGTGTCAGAGCTGCACGTGGCCGGCCACCAAGATTGCGGCGACATCGTCATTGATGACCATGGCAGCCGCGTGTGCGATGCAGTCTGGCAGATATACAGCCATGCGCTGGCATGTTTTGGCGGCGCGCCGGACGGTTTGGCCACCCTGGTTGAATGGGATACCGACATTCCTGCGCTGCAGGTGTTGCTTGACGAAGCCGCACACGCTCGCGCATTGCAGTTGCCTGTCGGAGAGAAGGCGACGGCATGAGTCCGGACAGTTTTCCCGAGCAGCAGGCGCTGCTGCAGGCCGTGATGGGTGCTGGCGATGCGGCGGCACTTTCGCCGTACTTGCCCAAAGATGGCGCGGTGCGGCAAAGGTTATGGCGGCGCGGGCTGCAGGCTTACCGTGCCAACGGCCACGCGCTGGCTGAGCGTGCGCTGGCCGCGGCTTACCCGGTGTTGGCCGAGCTGATGGGCCAGGAAAATTTTTCGGCGCTGGCGCGCCATTTCTGGACGGAACATCCGCCGCTGCGCGGCGACATGGCCTGCTGGGGCGGTGAGCTCGCGGAGTTCGTTGACGCTGCGCCGCAATTGGCCGACGAGCCCTACCTGGCGGACGTTGCGCGGCTGGAATGGCTGACACATCTGGCAGCGAGCGCTGCGGACGTGGAGACCGATCTGCCCTCATTTGCCCTGCTGGCGTCAAGCGACCCGGCGCCGGTCACACTCGTCCTCGGTGCAGGCGTCGCCTTGCTGGCAAGCGCTTATCCAGTGGCGAGCATTGTCAATGCACATTTGCTGGGCCAGCCGACCTTGCAGCAGGCGGGCGAGCGTCTGCGCGAGGGCTGCGCCGAACATGCACTGGTCTGGCGCCAGGGTCTCAGGCCTTGCATGCGCAGCAGCACGGCCGTGGAGCATCAGCTGCTGAGCGGCCTGATAACCGGTGAACCCCTTGTGGATGCACTGCAAGCCGTGAGCATGGCGGGCGGCAGCAAAGCACCGGCGTTCGATTTCAACACCTGGCTGGGTGAAGCCGTACAAATCGGCCTGGTCTGCGGTGCACGTCAAGTGCCAACAACGAAAGGACAAAAATGATGACAACAAACAACCGCCCGGCCTGGCTTGTCCGTGGCCTGGATGCCTGGGGTGTATTGAGCCGGTTTCTGGATGCATTGCAGCCGCTGGCTGCATTGCTGGCGCGCCTGTACATCGCGCAGGTGTTTTTCCTGTCGGGCCTGACCAAACTGCGCGACTGGGACACCACGGTGGCGCTGTTCACCGATGAGTACAAGGTGCCACTTCTGCCGCCGGCTACCGCGGCCTTGATGGGAACGGCGGGCGAGCTGGTGTTGCCGGTGCTGCTAGTGCTGGGCTTGGGCGGGCGTTTCTCTGCGCTAGGATTGTTTGTGGTCAACGCGGTGGCGGTGATTTCCCTCAGCGAGATCGCGCCCGCAGCTTTGCAGCAGCATGTTTTCTGGGGTTCGCTGCTCGCCGGCCTGGCGATTTACGGCCCGGGTCCGTGGTCGCTGGATCGCTGGCTGGCATCAAAAATCCGGTGATCCGGGCATCTTTATATGAAAAATCGGGTCCCAGCCCAATAAACACGGGCGCAAGCAGCTATCAATTCAGGAGCAACCCCGAGCTGGCCGCAACCCTTGATAGAAAACAGTGAGCCCGTCTGGGCTACGCGACACCCGCACGAGCGAACGTCATATGCGTCACTCCGCTGGGCGACGAGACGGACTCGATCCTGTAGTTCTTCTCAAGGTCCTCGAGCCCATCCCAGAGCCGTATACCGCGGCCGAGCAGGATCGGGACCACAACGATATGCATGTGGTCGACCAGTCCGGCCCTGAGAAACTCCCGGACCATGGTCGGACCTCCGCCTATCCGTATGTCCCTGCCGTCCGCAGCCTTGCGGGCCACCTGAAGCGCCTCGGCTGGCGACGCGTCGATGAAATGGTAGCTGGTGCCGCCCTCCATCTCGATTGACGGGCGGGTGTGATGGGTAAGGACAAAGACCGGTGTGTGAAATGGCGGGTTGGGACCCCACGGCCCTTTCCACTTCGGGTCTGTGTGCCAGCCGGGGTAGCCGTACTTGCGGGCACCCATGATTTCGGCGCCAACGCCAGGGCTGAAAAGACGAAGGAAGGCGTCGTCGATGCCGGCCGTGCCGCCAGGCCGGCCGAGCATCTGGCGACCCCATCGGGTTTCGAACATCCAATGGTGCAGCCGTTCACCGGCGTGGCCGAAAGGCGCCTCGCGGGTCTGGCCTTCGCCGGTTGCGAAACCGTCGAGCGAAATGGAGAAGTGTTGAATACGTGCAAGTGACATGCAGGTGCTCCTTTGCTTGATACATCCCCAATGGTGCTTGTTCGCCGTCCAGGCCATCAACGCGGGTATTCGAGCTGCATCGCGACGACGTGAGTCGTGCGCTCACCGTAGCGCTCCGCAATCGCGCGCAGCGCGGCGTCCAGCGCGCGGGCCGGACGCTGGTCGGTGAAGATCGCGACCCGGCGATTTTCCGGCAGATCTGCCGTGTCCCGATCCGGCAGGACGCGAATGCCGTTCGCCGTCACGACCGGAAACTTCGAAGTTCCGGATGTGATGACACTGGACCGGTAAGTCCGGGACCATGCGTCGGCCACCAGGGCAAGTGACACCTCGTCCATGCCCTGAACGAGGCGGATGCCGAGCGCTTCCCGGTTCCAGAAGGCCGCCCTGTTGGCAAGCACCGTTGTTGCAAAAGGACGGGTGAGCCTGAAGGCACTGCTCGCATGCCGCGCATCCCATCGGTCAACACCCAGGTCGCGGGCGACCGTCTGCGCCTTTGTCCGGCCCGCAATCGCCTCGATCAGGGTCAGCATCATCGGCATGGACGCGGAGATCCCGGTGGTCGTCGCCACGTTCGCGTCCGAGACCATCCGCCGGTCCGGGACGTAATGGATCGTCGGACTGCCCTTGAGCATCTCGCGCAGATAGTACCAATGGGTCGTCGCGCGGCGGCCATCGAGAAGACCGGCAGCGCCGACGACCTTGGCGCCAGCACAGATGCCTATGATCCTTGCGCCCTTCTCAGCCTGGCTCCTGATCCAGGCGAGCGCCGCCGGATCGTCGTCGCGGCTCATGGCGGGAACGATGACGTAATCCGCTCCTTCGGGATGTGCGGTGTCGAACTCGGCGATAGTCGCGTCAGGGGCCACCTTGAGCGCGGGATAGAGCTGCACGGGCCCGGAACCCGTCGCCAGCATCAACACCTCGGCCACGTCGGCACGCCGCAGAATGCCGACCGGCACCAGGTAGTCGGTGGTCTCTGTGGCGTCGTTGATGCCGATCGTGGCAACCAGAGGCCGCTCTCGCTTTGGAGGCTTCAGCGCTGCGAGCATGGCATCGTGCTCCTGCCGCGGAACAGGCGGTGGCTCGGCAGCCGCTGTCACGTAAGGCAGAGTGAGTATCCAGCCGCCGAAGCCCGCCAGCAAAAGAACGAACAGGGCAACACTGCTCCAGATGAGCATGGATCTAGACATGACGGAGGTGCTCCAGCAAAGGATCGAAGTCGCCCCGGGTAATGCAGTCGTTCATGGGCCAATACTATTAGCGCTGGCGCAGGCAGAAATGACAAAGACATGCTAATTTCTGCCAATGCATCAGGTTGCCTTCGTCGTCTATCCGGGTTTCGAACTGCTTGACGTTTCCGGACCGATATCGGTCTTCAGCGGTGCCAATCGCGCCTTGCATCAGCGCGGAAAGCCGGCGTTCTACAAGGTCGGGCTGGCGTCCGCCGAAGGAGGTGCGACCGAGAGCAGCAGCGGCGTTGCTGTGCAAACGATGGCGATCAAGGGGCTTCGAGCGGGGGATGTCCATACCTTGCTGGTCGCGGGGGCCGAACGCGAACCGCTCCTGAAGGCGGTGGCAGACCCTGAGCTGCGAACGGCAATCCCCGGTCTGGCCATGCAAGCCGGGCGCTTTGGGTCGGTTTGCACTGGCGGCTTCCTGCTCGCCGCTCTCGGGCTTCTGGACGGCCGCCGGGTGGCGACCCATTGGGATGCCTGCGAGCCGTTTGCTGCGGCGTTTCCAAAGGTCGGGGTTGATGCGGAGGCGCTCTACGTGGTCGATGACCAGCTGTGGACGTCAGCCGGGGTGACAACCGGCATTGACATGGCGCTGGCCATGGTGGTGCAGGACCTCGAAACGGCAATTGCCGGCGAAGTCGCGAAAAGGCTGGTTCTCTATGCCCGCCGTCCAGGCTATCAGTCCCAGTTCAGCCCCGTTCTTCAGGCCCAGGTGAAAGGCGACAGCCCGTTCGCTGACCTGACCGGATGGATGCTGTCAAATCTGGGCGCACCGCTGGACGTGTCGTCGCTGGCCGCCCGCGCGGGCATGACCGAGCGAACTTTCCATCGCAAGTTCGTGGCAGCGACCGGCCAGACGCCCGCCCGCTTCGTCGAGACCGCCCGACTCGATGCGGCGCGCATGCTTCTGTCCCGCGGTACTTCCCTGAAATCGGTGGCGGCGCAGGTGGGTCTCTTCCCGCCCGGGCGACTGGCAGAGACCTTCGAGCGACGGTTCGGAGTTGCGCCACGGCTCTTTCGCGACATGCACGGCCAGCTTTAGACTGCAGTCTGATAGAAAACAATAGAGTCTGTCGGTAACGGTTGCCTAACCTATTGTTTCTATTGACATGGAAAATTGGCGAAACCGCAACAAAAGCTGTCGAGACTGGCAGCGCTAGGCGGCGGCATTGGATGCCTTGGAATGTAGTCTGTCGAATAAGTGTCCTAAACAGCAAAGGCACCTAAACCGTTCATTGTTGAATTCCGCTGAAGTCTGACCCACTTAGCGCAGTAATTCCCATCCAAAACGGACCCACGTAAGCACTACCCTGCTTGTTTTAAAAGCAAGAGGGAAATTAGGAGTGATAGACGTGGCGACATTGAATGTCATCAGGCGTTGGGCATTG
>CAZIYA010000161.1:0-8417 GCA_964543355.1 uncultured Polaromonas sp. | reverse complement strand
GAACTGCTCAAGGGCCTGGACCCGGCCAAGGACCAGAGCTACTTTTTGCACCGGCTAACCCAGGCACAGCTCTCCAAAACCCTGTTCTCGGTCGGCGAGCTGAAGAAGACCGAGGTGCGGCGCATTGCGGATGAGATCGGCCTGCCGAACGCGAAGAAAAAGGACTCGACCGGCATCTGTTTCATCGGCGAACGGCCTTTCCGCGAGTTTTTGAACCGCTATATCGCCAAGGCGCCGGGGCCGATCAAAAACGACCAGGGCCGGGTGCTGGGCGAACATGTGGGCCTGAGCTTTTACACACTGGGCCAGCGCCAGGGCCTGGGCATAGGCGGGGTCAAGGCGCGCGGCGCAGAACTCAAGGCGGTGCAGGCGCTCGGGCAGCGCGGCGTGGGCGAGCACGAACCCTGGTTTGTGGCGCGCAAGGACATGGACAGCAACACCCTGTGGGTGGTGCAGGGCCACGACCATCCCTGGCTGCTGTCCACGAAAGTGCAGGTGCAGGACTGCAGCTGGGTTGCCGGCACGCCGCCCGCCCCCGGGGCCATGGCGGCCAAAACCCGTTACCGCCAGGCCGACGCGGCTTGCGAACTGACGGCCCCGTCGCCAACCGGCGCCGAACTGCGTTTCGACGAGCCGCAGTGGGCCGTCACGCCGGGCCAGTCAGCCGTGCTTTACCAGGGCGAGGTCTGCCTGGGTGGCGGCGTGATCGCGGCCAGCAACGTGCAACACCTGCCCCGCTGAACAAGTTTCCCTCTTTTTACAAGAGAAATCGGTCTCCAGCCCTTTGCAGACGGGCGCAACCAGCTCCTGTTTTTATAGCGACCGGCAGCCCGCCTCAGGTGATCCGGATCTCCACCGCGGTCCGGCCAGGGCGGCTTTCAATGGCAATGGACACGCCTATCGCGGTAGCGCGCTCCCGCATGGCCAGCAGGCCCTTGCGCGGCGGCGCGGCGGCGTCGAAGCCGCGGCCGTTGTCCACCACACGCAGGCAGACACCGGAACCAGCCATCTCCGCCTCGATCGCCAGGGTGGTGGCATGGGAATGCTGCAGCACGTTGGACAAGGCCTCGAACACCATGAACTGCAACTGGCGCATGGCATTGGCGTCCATGTGGGCCACCGGCTCGAGGCTGCCGACCACCCATTGCAGCTCGATGTCCGAAGCGGCGAAACGCGGCTCCAGCCGGTAACGCAGGTTGGCCAGCAGCGAGCTGATGTCGCCCGGCAGCAGGTGCATGGCGTCGATGGACAGCTTGAGCTGGTCCAGCGTGTAGCGCAGCGTCTGCAACACGTCCTCGCTGCTGGCCTTGCCGGATTGCAGCTGCCGGATCGCGGCACTCAGGTGGGCGCCCACCCCGTCATGCATGTCACGCAGGATGCGGGTGCGCTCGCTGACCCGTTCCTGCTCGCGTGCCAGCTGCTCGACCTTCTGGTAGGTCTGCCCCAGCTCTTGCTCCTTCTGCGCGATACGGCTGGACAGGTTGGCCATCAGGTCGGTGGCCTGGACACTCACCGCCCGGAAGCGCCGGATCACGATGTAGCCCAGAACGAGCCCGAACAGCACCGAGCTGTAGCGAATCCAGGTGTTGTCCACATAACTGCCGCTGATGCGTATGGCGACCCAGTCGCGCACGCCCATCAACACGTTCAGTGCGCCGGCGATGGCGACCATCAGCCACTCCGTGCCGGGATGGCGGATGGCACCCCAGAGATAAACCGCCGCATAAACGATGAACAGCACATTGACCATGCCCAGCCAGGCCGTCAGGTACACCGGCTCGCGCAGGGCAAACGACAGGGTAGACACGACGATGGAACTTGCAAAAAGCACGCCCAGGCCGCCCCGTACCCAGGGCATGCTGGCATGCTTGTGCCAGCCCGCCACGTGATGGCAGAACAGCGCAATGCAGCAAAACCATCCGGCGAAGGCTGCCGTCACCACCACGCCCCAGGCAGGCCAGGCCAGCAGGGGCTGCTCGATCGCAACATCCCCGACGCGCAGGGCCCAGAAGATTTCGGCCAGCCCGGCAAACAGGTAGACCGGTTCGCGCCGGTTGCCCTGGACCGGATCAGGCTGCGAAACCCAGAGCGCCATCGCAATTCCACCGACCAGCAGGCTGAAAATCATCACCCCCATGGACGCAGACACGCGCCAGTTGAAAGACGAGACATACAGGGGCCGCACTTCGCTTTCAGTGCCGATCACCAATGCCGACAAGCCGCCGCGCCGGCCGCCATCGGCATGCACATGGATGCGAAGCAGGTTATCGTGGCCCAGCAGCCGGGCCGGAATGGAGACATACTGCGGCCCCTTGGCATAGTCGCCGGTGTTGGGCTGGCGCGGATCGCCAAAACGCGCCAGCAGCGCGCCGTTCAGCCAGATTTCCGCGGTGTTGCCGATGCGCTGGAAATACACGCCATAAGGCTCTTCCTTCACCGCAGCCAGCGAGAACGGCATCTCGAAGCTGGTGTCGCCCGCCTGCCCCCTGTGGTGGCGATCCCAGTGGTAAGGCAGGGCCACCTTGTCCGCGGTCGTCACGCCCTGCACCGTCATCACGGCGCTGGCCTGGTGCAGCTCCAGCGGCCCGGCCTGGGCCATGCCGCACCACAGCAGGCAGGACAAGGCCCAACAACGAAGGCTGCAGCGGATCATGCGGTCCAGGCCACCGGTGGCTTACCGCGGCGCCACCGACGATGACGGCGGCTGCAGCAAACCCAGCCGGGTCGCCTCGTACACCGCCTCGCTCTTGGAGTGAACGGCCAGCTTGGTGTACAGGTTCTTGATGTGCGACTGGATGGTGTGCACGCTCACGCCCTTGAGTTTGGAAATTTCTGCGTAGGAAAATCCGCGCGCAATCAGCTCCAGCACTTCCTGCTCGCGGACCGACAGCAGCGTACGGCCACCCGGCATGTCTTCCGCGCTGCTGGCCACGGCCTCGGGTTTGGGGGCCGCGGCCTCCCGCTCGCCGGCATGCAGGGCGCGGTATTTGGCCAGCACCCGGCGCGCAATCATGGGCGAGATCGGCGAGGCGCCGGCCTTCATCTCCAAAATGGTGTGCGCAATGTTGTCGGGCGTGAAGTCTTTCTGGATATAACCGAGCGCGCCGGCCTCCACGCTCGACAGCACGCTGTCTTCATCGCCGAACATCGAAATCACCAGCGCCTCGCACCAGGGCTGCACGCGCCCGGCCAGCCGGATCAGGTCCAGCCCGTTGCCGTCGGGCAGGGCCAGGTCGGTCAGCAGGATGTCGATGGCCTGAGACGTGTCTTCGATCAGCACCCGGGCCTCCTCGAAGGTGCCGACACCGGCGACCAGTTGCAGCTCCGCGCAGCGGGACACGCTGTCCGCAAAAAAGTCCCGCGTGGGAACGTCGTCTTCAACAATCAGTACGCGCCATAAGGGCATGGATAAAGTCTTTGGCAGTGGCTGCATGGCAGCCCGATGATAAGTGCGGCTGCATGGAATGCAGGCGCGGCAAGGCGGCCTGAGAGGCCAACTGCCACTTTTAACGCTCCCCCGGCCCGGCGCAATCCCCCGTTTATGGGGCGAACCAGGGCCTGGATCCGGCCAAAGCGCGCAATTTTCGAGCCTTTTCGGCCTCCGGCCCTTTGGGGACGGGCGTCAGCAGCTACTGTTTCAATAGCAAAAGCAACCGCTGGGGCCAGCCCCTGTTACAGCACCGTTTCAATATAGGTGTAGATGTAGTTGGATCCGCCGTTGACGGTGCCCAGCAGGCGCGAGGCGCCGAATATCCCGGAGCGGTGCGACACGCCGAAGCCGAGGTAGGTGTCCTTCAGCGCGCGCGAACCCAGCAGGTCGCCCACGCTGAAGTCGATGCTCGGGTCCAGGTAGTTCAGCAGCCGCGAGGTCTGGCGTCCACGCGCCGCCTGGCTGCTGGACTCGGCGTAGGGCACACGCTGCGCCAGCGAGACGCCAACGCCCACGCCGAGCCGGGTCTTGACCTTGTCGCTCCAGGGAAATCCGTAGTAATAAGCCTTCATGAAAGCATCCAGCTGCAGCCCGTTGGTCGCCAGCCCGCGGTCGTCGTGCTGCAGCACACCGAGGTAACCCACGATGTCCAGCGGCCAGCCGTTGAGCTGCTCGATGAAGGGCTTGCCGATCTGCACGCCGGCGATGCGCGTCGAATTCACCTTGGCCGTCGAAGCGCAGGTCAGCGTGATGATTTTTGCCAGGTGGCAGCCGTCTTCCGTTGATTTGCCGTAGAGGACCTTCACGTAGGTCGGCGACGTTTCCCGCGCCCAGTTTCCCTTGTAGGTACCGAAGTCATAAGCGGCGCCGAGGAACACCCCGGTCTGCGCCGACCTTCCGACAATCGGGCTGGCCTTGACCTTGCCGTCCAGCACGGTCCGGGTGATGCCGCCCAGCAGGCGCCAGCCCTCGCTCAGCTCATAGGTTCCGTACAGGCCCAGGGTGGTGTTGATACCGCTGCCGGGCTCGTAGGCAGGCCGGGTCGCCGTCGCTTCGCCGGGCCGCACACCGTAGTAATAGTTGTTCAGCCTGGCGTCACGCGCCGACACCGTCAGGCTGGGGCGCAGCGCCAGCCGGCCGGAGCGCCAGTCGTAGCTGTAGGACAAGCGCACTTCGCTGCCCCTTGAAAATCTGCTGACATCCTGCAGGTACTCGGCCTGCAGCGTGCCCCAGGGCTGGCGGAAGCGGTAAGACACGCCTGCGTCCAGACCAGAGCCGCGCTCGGCCATGCCGGCCAGGCTGGGAGGAAGGCGGTCGTCGGCATAACCTTCGAAGCGCTGGTCAAGAAAAAGATCGACGCGCTGCGTTTCTTCGTCGAACAGCTTCAGCCCGGCGCGGCTGCCGTGCAGGAATACGCGTTTGCCTTCATAGAGGTAAAGCGGCAGCAGGTCATACCGCGTGCCGCCGCCCACATAGGGCGATTGTTCGGCGCGCACGGCAAACCCCAGGCCCGCGCTGCCGGGGGCGCTAAGCAGATCGCTGAGGGGGTCGGTATTGGCATGGGCCGCCGGTACCAGCAGGCAACCCACCGCCAGCAGGACGGCTACCAAGCGACCGCGCATGGAAGGCAGGCGCAGGCCTGTCTGGAAGGAGTCGGGGTTGGGCTTCATCTCGGCACTCTCGCAGTTGGCAGGTTGTGATGCTAGCCAACAAACAGCCGCCAAAACATCAGGAATTCGCAAACGCGGCAAACGCCTACAGCTTGCCAAGGCCGCAGTTGACAAAAGCATTGCCAAAACCCCGCGCCGCGCCGACCGCACGAGCCCGGCCGCGAGGGCAGCGTCTCCTGGTCGGGGTCCAAGTGCGGAAAACAAGCCTTCATGACGTCAGGCTTCTTTCCTCACACGCCTGCTCACACGTACACTGCCTAAATTCGGGTCTCCACTTACTTAAAGGAGCCTGTCATGCCGAAATTTGTAATCGAACGCGAGATCCCCGGACTGGGCGCGCTGAAAGCCGCCGAACTCCAGTCCGTCTCCCAGAAATCGTGCGACGTGCTGCAAAGCCTGGGCACGGATGTCCAATGGGTTCAGAGCTACCTCACCGGCGACAAGATGTACTGCATCTACAACGCCGCCAGCGAGGAATTGGTCCGGGAACACGCTCGCAAGGGGGGGTTTCCCGCCAACACGGTCGCCCGTGTCACGGGGATCATTGATCCCACGACGGCTGAAACCTGAGGCGATCCCATGAATGTGCAAGCCCTGTCCGGTGAGCCAATTTCAGGGCTGGCCATCCACCTTCTCGGCACGCCGCAGGTGAAGCGGGACGGACAGCCCTTGCCCGCCCCGCGCGGCCACAAGGTGTGGGGCCTGCTCGCCTACCTGATTTGCCGCGATTCGCCCGTAAGCCGCAAGCACCTGGCAGGCTTGATGTTCGAGGATGCGGAGGATCCGTTGGCTGCACTGCGCTGGAACCTGAGCGAACTGCGGCGGCTGGTTGGCAACGCGGGGCTGCGCGGCGATCCGCTGGTGCTTGCACTTGAGCCGACGACCTACGTCGACGTCAGGGTGGTGGCTCTGGGCGCCTGGGCGCAAGCGCTGGGTGTCCCGGGGCTCGACCATGAACTGCTTGAGGGAATGAGCTTCCCGGCCAGCCCCGCATTCGATATCTGGCTTGCCACAGAACGACGCCACCTTCAGGCCACGGCGGAGGCCGTCCTTCGCGAAGCCTCGCTGGCCCGCATGGCCACCGGCGCTGTAGTTGAGGCAACAAAACTGGCCGGCCGGCTCGTGCGCCGAAATCCCCTCGACGAGAATTACCAGGCCTTGCTGGTACGCAGCCTGGCCGCCTCCGGCGATGGCGTTGGCGCAGCCAGGCAGGCAGCGGCATGCCGCGAACTTTTCCGGCGGGAGCTGGGCGTGGAGCCGGGCGCGGCGCTTGATGCCGCCATGCGCACTGTCACCGCCTCGGCGACCGCGCGGCCCGCGACCGGGCGCGCCGCAGCTATTGCGCAACTTGAAGCCGGGGAAGCGGCGATTGGCGCGGGCGTCCTGGACGCCGGGCTGCAATGCCTGCGCCGCGCAATCGTTGAAGCCGACGCCGTCGGGGAGGAAGCCCTGCGCGTGCGTACGCGGGTCGCCCTGGGCGGCGCGCTGGTTCATGCCGCGAGGGGCCGCGACGAGGAAGGTGCCATGGCCTTGCACGAGGCACTCGCTATAGGCCAGGACGCCGCAGCCTGCCGTGAACTCGCTTACGTGGAGTTTCTGCGCGGTCGTTATGAACGCGCACTGGGCTGGCTGCAACGGGCGGTGCCGCTCGCCCATGAGGACAGCGCCGAGCAGGCCAGGATCGCAACGGTCCACGGCGCCGCGCTCAGCGATACCGCGTACTATGCGGCGGCCATCTCGATGCTGCGCGATGCGGAGCGGCTCGCCAGCGTTGCCGGAGACAGCAGGCAGGTCAGTTACGCGCTGTCGATGCTGGGACGCGCATTCCTCCTGCATGGCGAACTGGAAGCCGCGCGCGGCGCCCTGGACCGGTCGGTCGCGCTGGCCCAGCAAGGCTGGACCGCCTTTGTCCCCTGGCCCCAGGCGCTGCGGGCTGAGGTGGACCTGGCCTGTGGCGACCTGGTTTCCGCTTCGGAGCGCTTTGAACATGCTTTTGCGCTTGGGTGCCAGATCGGCGACCCCTGCTGGCAGGGCATCGCAGGCAGGGGCCTCGGCCGCGTCGCCATCGCCCGCGGAGAACCGGGGCGCGCCCTGGAGATTCTCGTTGACGCCGTGGAGCGCTGCCTTTTACTGCCCGATGCCTATCTCTGGGGCAAAGGCCACGCACTCGACGCGCTGTGCGACCTGGCGGTCGTGCAGGCCAGACCCCAGGCGGCGGCCTGGATCAACGAGCTGCAAAACCTGGCTTCACGCAGCGGTATGCGCGAACTCACGGTACGCGCCTACCTCCACCGGCAATCGCTCGGCGATAACGCAAGCGGAGCAGCGGCCCGCTTGCTCGCGCAGCAGATCGACAATCCCGTGCTGCATGTGCTGGTCAAGTCAGGTCTCCACCGTCCGGAAAGAGACAGCGGTGAACGCAACGCCCCTCACCCCTTCAAACCTGTGAGGTCCTTGCCTGCCAGGGGGGCAACATGAACAACCTTGGCCTTCATGCTCGGCCCTGCGCCACTGCCACCTGTGGCCTGTCCGGCTGCTGGAAACTGGGCGAGGGGCAGGCGCTGACACTGAGGCCCGCCCGGCCCGGCGTCCTGCGCATTGCACACGGGCGCGTCTGGATCACCTTTGATCATGCCCACCTCGATGACGGTGTGCGCGGCGGCGACCATTTTCTTGACGCCGGCGACACCCTCAAGCTGCTGCCCGGCCAGGCACTGGTGATGGAGTCCTGGAGCGCTGAGCAGCACAACGCCGCCTATTTCAGCTGGGACCCGTTGCCGGCAAGCGATGGCGTCACCCTCAGCACACGCCCAGGCCGGGTTCTCGCCCATGGCCCGTATTGGCCTGCCAATGTGCGTCAACCCCTGCGGGACCTGCGGCTGGCCTTGTGGCTGACCGGCTCCGCCTTGGCCCGTCTGGCGGCGGGGCTGGCGGCCGCCCTGGTCCGCGCGCTGCTCTCACTGCCGCGTGTTGCCATGAACTCCGCAGTTGCATGGAGTCGATCGGGGAAATAGCGCACTTTTCAGTCGCGCCCAGCCTTTGGTTTGCACATCGGCGCTCTTGCGGGCTGGCGGTCCAAAGCCCCGTCGGACTGCCGGGAGCTGGCCGAGGACAGGCGTCGACTCTGTGGCCCTGGGTCAGGCTCTGGAATGAAGTGTGCCGTGCAGTGTCTCACCTGCGACCGCCACTTGTTCATCCTGAAAGATACATCCTAGAACGGAATGTCGTCGTCCATGTCATCAAAACCGCTGGCGGCCTTGGTGGGCGCAGGGGCGCGCGGCGCAGGAGCCGGGGCGGCGCGCGGGGCGGCGGCCGGG
>CAZIYA010000160.1:0-8462 GCA_964543355.1 uncultured Polaromonas sp. | reverse complement strand
TGCGTGAAGGCTGCTTCACCGATCTGGTGCGGCAGTACATCCCGGTGGAAAGCGTGGAAGAGCAGTGGGACATTCCCGGGCTTGAAAAAGTGCTGCGCGACGAGTGGCAGATGGAGCTGTCGCTGCAGGGCGATGTGGAAGCGGCGACTGCCATCACCGACGAAGACCTGCTGGAAAAAGTGATCGCCGCCGCCAATGCGGCCTTTGCCGCCAAGGTTGAAAAAATCGGCGAGGAAAACTTCACCCAGTTCGAACGTATCGTGCTGTTGCAAAGCATTGACTCGCACTGGCGCGAGCACCTGAGCGCACTCGACTATTTGCGCCAGGGCATCCACTTGCGCGGCTACGCCCAGAAGCAGCCCAAGCAGGAGTACAAGCGCGAGGCCTTCGAGCTGTTCGGCCAGTTGCTCGACAGCGTGAAAAACGAGGTCACCAAAATCCTCATGACGGTCCAGGTGCAATCCGGCGAGCAGCTCGGCCAGGCCGCCGAGGAGATGGAAGACCGGGCGGAAAGGATATCCAACGTCACCTACTCGGCGCCAACCGAAACCGGCGAGGTGGAAACCACGGTGGACGAGGAGTCGCAGCACTACAAGAAGGCCTTGCCGGACGGCGCTGTGCCGCGCGTGGGCCGCAACGACCCCTGTCCCTGCGGCTCCGGTAAAAAATACAAGCTCTGTCACGGCAAGCTGAATTAATTGCGGCTGCCGGCCCTGTTATCTGGAGTGAAGAAACCATGCCCGTGAACCTGCTTGCCACCCCCGCCGACCAGCTTTACCCCGTGCCGGGAGTGCGATGGGGCATTGCCGAGGCGGGCATACGCAAGGCCGGCCGCAAGGACCTGTCGGTGCTGTTGCTTGATGAGGGTGCCTCGGTGGGGGCCGTGTTCACGCAAAACCGTTTCTGCGCAGCCCCGGTGCAGATTTGCCGGGAGCACCTTGCCAAAAGCGGAACGCAGGGCACTGGCATCCGCGCCATGCTGATCAACACCGGCAATGCCAACGCCGGCACCGGTGCCGACGGCCTGAACCGGGCGCAGGCCAGTTGTGTGGCGCTGGCGCGCGAACTCAAGGTGGCGCCGGAGCAGATCCTGCCGTTTTCCACCGGCGTGATCATGGAACCCCTGCCGCATGAGCGTATCGCGGCCGGCCTGCCGGCCGCGCTGGCCGATGCAAAGGCGGACAACTGGGGCAAGGCCGCCGAGGCCATCATGACCACGGACACCGTGGCCAAGGCGTTTTCAAGCCGCATCACGCTGGGCGGCGTACCGGTCACCATCACCGGCATCAGCAAGGGCGCCGGCATGATTCGTCCCAACATGGCCACCATGCTGGGTTTCATGGCAACCGATGCCCGTGTCTCGCAGGGACTGATGGCACAACTCGCTACGGAGCTGGCAGAAGGCTCCTTCAACCGCGTGACCGTCGATGGTGATACGTCCACCAACGATTCTTTTGTGGTGATCGCGAGTAACCAGTCGAAGCATCCGGAGATCACTTCGCTGGACAGCGCCGAAGGTGTTGCATTGCGCGCCGCCATGCTGGACATCGCAAGAAAGCTGGCGCAAGCCATCGTGCGCGACGGCGAGGGCGCGACCAAGTTCATCACCGTGCTGGTTGAGGGTGGCAAAACCAGCGCCGAGTGCCGCCAGGTCGCTTACGCCATCGCGCATTCGCCCCTGGTCAAAACGGCCTTTTTCGCCAGCGACCCCAATCTCGGCCGTATCCTGGCTGCCGTCGGTTATGCCGGCATTGCGGACCTGGACCAGACAAAAATCGACCTGTACCTCGACGACGTGCTGGTGGCCAAAAACGGCGGCCGCCATCCTGACTATGTCGAAGCCGATGGCCAGCGGGTCATGAAACAAAGCGAAATCACCGTGCGGGTGCTGCTTGGCCGCGGTGCAGCGACAGACACGGTGTGGACCTGTGACCTGTCCTATGACTATGTCAAGATCAACGCGGACTACCGCAGTTAATCAGACCTGTCCATGAACGAGCAGTTTGAGCGCCTGATCATCCGCGTCGAGTCCCTGATGGCGCGGATTGAATCCGTGCTGCCGCAGCCTTTGAGCGCGCCGGACTGGAGCGCCTCCATCGCCTACCGCTACCGCAAGCGCAGTTCCGGCCACGGCGCGCTGGAACCGGTGCGCCACATCGGCAACATGAGTCTGGGCGATCTCAAGGAAATCGAGGACCAGAAGGAAAAGATCAGGCGCAACACCGAGCAGTTTGTGCTCGGCAAGCCCGCCAACAACGTGCTGCTCACGGGCGCGCGCGGCACCGGCAAGTCCTCGCTGATCAAGGCCTGCCTGAATGAGTATGCGGCGCGCGGCCTGCGGCTGATTGAAGTCGACAAAGCCGACCTGACCGACCTGCCAGACATTGTCGACGTGGTCTCCGGCCTGCCCGAGAAATTCATTGTCTTTTGCGATGACCTGAGTTTTGAAGAAGGCGAGCCCGGCTACAAGGCGCTCAAGTCCATCCTCGACGGTTCTGTCGCAGCGGCCACGCCGAATGTTCTGATCTACGCGACCAGCAACCGGCGCCACCTGCTGCCCGAGTACATGACGGAAAACCTCACCTACAGCCGCAGCGAAGATGGCGAAGTGCACCCGGGCGAGGTGGTGGAAGAAAAGATTTCCCTGTCCGAACGTTTTGGCCTGTGGGTCAGCTTCTACCCGTTCAGCCAGGATGAATACCTGACCATCGTCGCGCAGTGGCTGTCGTCGTTCGGCGTAAGCCAGGACGCGATTGTCGCGGCGAAACCGGCCTCCCTGGTCTGGGCACTGGAGCGCGGTTCGCGCAGCGGCCGCGTGGCCTACCAGTTCGCCCGCGACTACGCTGGCCGTGACAGCGCGAGCCGGCCCGTGGCGGCACCTGTCATCGCAGCCTATGAGCGGCCAGGTGCTGCTGCGTCGGCCGACCAGGGTGACCAGGCCCCCGACCATTCGACATGAGTGTGCTGGTGGCAGACGGCGAGCGCCCGCGCGAGGGCGGTGCAGACCGCAAGGTGGTCGATGTGGCCGTCGGTGTGCTGGTCCGGCCGGATGGCGACTTCCTCCTGACCTCGCGCCCGCCGGGCAAGGTCTATGAACATTACTGGGAGTTTCCCGGCGGCAAGCTGGAGCCGGGCGAAACCGTGGAGCAGGCCCTGCGCCGCGAATTGCAGGAAGAAATCGGCATCACGATTGGGGCTGTCCAGCCCTGGAAGGTGGAGCTGGTGGACTACCCGCATGCACTGGTCAGGCTTCATTTCTGCAAGGTGTTTGACTGGACGGGCGAAATGCACATGCACGAAGGCCAGCAGTTTGCCTGGCAGCGTCTGCCGGTCGAGGTCAAGCCGGTGCTGCCCGGGACACTGCCGGTGCTGGGGTGGTTTGCCAGCGAACGTGCTTTTTCAGGTGCCACCCACGACGTGGGTTGACGCTTTTTTCCCCTGCGCCTGAGTTGGCTGGATGCTCCTGCATTGATAGCTGCTTGCGTCCGCCCTATAAGGGCTGAGGCCTCTTTTTCTTATAGTATTGGGTGGCAGGGGGATTCAGCCGCAACGGCTTGCCCCCAGGGCTGAATGGCCGCAAGATAAGGTGGCCGCCGCGCTGCCCCGCAGCGGTTTTAAGGAAATGCCATGCCAGCCCATGCACTGAGCCATACCGCCGGTACTGTCACCTACCACTTCCGCGACCTGAAAGACCTGCTGGCCAAGGCGACGCCGCTGCGCTCGGGCGACAGGCTGGCCGGGGTGGCTGCGGCCACCGATGAAGAGCGGGCCGTGGCGCAGATGGCGCTGGCTGAACTGCCGCTGCTCCGGTTTCTGAATGAGGCCGTCATACCGTATGAAGACGACGAAGTCACGCGCCTGATCATCGACGGGCATGATGCCGCTGCGTTTGCGCCCATCCGGCATCTGACCGTCGGAGATTTTCGCAACTGGCTGCTCAGCGATGCGGTGGACAGTGCAGCGCTGGCGGCGGTCGCACCGGGCATCACGCCGGAAATGGCGGCTGCCGTGTCCAAGATCATGCGCAACCAGGACCTGATCCTCGCGGCGCAGAAATGCCGGGTCGTCACGGCGTTCCGCGGCACCATCGGCCTGGAGAGACGCCTGTCCACACGGCTGCAGCCGAATCATCCGGTAGACGACGCAGCCGGCATTGCCGCCAGCCTGCTCGACGGCCTGCTGTATGGCAGCGGTGACGCGGTGATCGGTATCAATCCCGCAAGCGACCATGTGCCGCAGGTGGTGCATCTGCTCACGCTGATGGACGAGATCATCCAGCGTTACGCCATACCCACGCAGTCCTGCGTGCTGACGCACGTGACCAATACCCTGGAAGCGATAGGCCGCGGTGCGCCGGTAGACCTGGTGTTCCAGTCGATTGCCGGCACCGAGGCGGCCAACCGCAGCTTCGGCATCAATCTGCAACTGCTGGCCGAGGCCCAAAGCGCGGCTTTGTCGCTGGGGCGCGGCAGCGTCGGCAACAACGTGATGTATTTTGAAACCGGGCAGGGCAGTGCCCTGTCGGCGAACGCCCACCACGGACTGGACCAGCAGACTTGCGAAGTTCGGGCCTATGCCGTGGCGCGCCGGTTCAAGCCCTTGCTGGTCAACACTGTGGTCGGTTTTATCGGCCCGGAGTATCTGTTCGACGGCAAGCAGATCATCCGCGCCGGGCTGGAAGACCACTTTTGCGGCAAGCTGTTGGGTCTGCCCATGGGCTGCGATGTCTGCTACACCAACCACGCCGAGGCCGACCAGAACGACATGGACGTGCTGCTGACCCTGCTGGGGGTGGCCGGCTGCACTTTTGTGATGGGCGTTCCGGGCTCGGACGACATCATGCTCAATTACCAGAGCACTTCTTTTCACGACGCCCTGTATGCGCGGCGCGCGCTGGGCCTGCGGCCCGCGCCGGAGTTCGAGGCATGGCTGGAGAAGATGCAGATCGCCAGTGCAGGGGCGCAGGGCGGTGACTTCCGGTTGGCGGAAAACCTGCCGCCTGTCTTTCATGAGGCCTTGCGCCGGCTGGCCTGAGCCGGTTCACAGCGGAAGGAGCAAATGAGCGTTCCCAAAACAATCGTCGTCACCAATCCCTGGCAGCAACTGCGCGGGTTCACCGTGGCACGCATTGCATTGGGTCGCACGGGTGTCAGCCAGCCAACGCAACCGCAACTGGCGTTCCAGCTGGCCCATGCACGGGCACGTGATGCGGTGCATCTGGCGCTTGACGTGCCGCAGCTGCTGCAGGACCTTGAGAGCGCAGCGCTCGCGCGTGCCCAGGATTGCCTGGTGCTGGACAGTGCTGCGGGCGATCGTTTGCGCTACCTGCAAAACCCCGACCTGGGACGTCGGCTTGACGAGGCTTCACGTGTCCGCCTGACGGACAGCACGCCACCGGCGGCTGCGCGCAATTACGACATGTCGGTGGTGCTGGCGGACGGCTTGTCGGCCCAGGCTGTTGCGCAACATGCGGTGCCGTTCTTAAGCGCCCTCGGCCGCCATATCGCGGCAGAAAACTGGTCGCAGGCGCCGCTGACCATCGTGCGGCAAGGGCGGGTGGCTGTCGGCGACGAGGTGGCCGAGCTGCTCGGTGCCCGACTGGTGCTGCTCCTGATCGGCGAGCGCCCGGGCTTGAGTTCACCCGACAGCATGGGTCTGTACCTGACCTGGATGCCGCGCGTGGGCCTGCGAGATGACAGCCGCAACTGCATCTCCAATGTCCGGCCGGCGGGATTGTCTTATGAAGAAGCTGCGCTCAAGACGCACTACCTGTTGTCTGAAATGCAGAAGCGGCAGTTGTCGGGCGTTCTGCTCAAGGATGAGAGCCCCGCTGGCCCGGCGCTGCCGGATTCACCAGGGAATAATTTTCTGCTGGACCGCCCTGCCTGAATCCGGCTGCAACTACGGGCTGAACTCCCACTGTTTCCTGGCACCCAGAACCGCGTCCGGATAGGCCGCCTTGCCGCGCGAGCCGTTGTAACGGCCCAGGCCCATGAACAGGTCACCCTTTTCACGGTGCAGGTAGTGCCGCAGGATCACGCAACCGAAGCGCAGGTTGGTCTGCATGTGAAACAGCTTGCCGGCATCGCCGTCACCGATCACACGCGTCCAGAAAGGCATGACCTGCATGTAGCCGCGCGCACCGACCCGGCTGACCGCAAATTTGCGGAAGTTGCTTTCCACCTGGATCAGTCCCAGCACCAGCGCTGCGTCCAGCCCGGCGCGCCTGCTTTCGTACCAGACGGTCTGCAAAAATTCCTTGCGGATTTGCCACTCGGGCTTTTTCTTTTTGAGGCGCTCGCTCATGGCACCCAGCCAGCGCAAGTAGACCAGGCGGCTTTCGGTGTCGCGAAATTCGGGCACTGGCGGTGCCTGGTTGGCGATGGCCGAGCTCAGGGCGGTGCGCACCGAGTCGATCAGCGGCTCCTCGATTTGTGCACCGGCGCTCGCATGCTCTGAAAATAATAGCGAACTGCCCAGGACAGACAGGGACTGAAGGCACTTTCTCCTCGATACTTCTGCCACCCCGGTGGTCGGCACGGCATCGGGTGCCGGCTGGTGCAGGGGCGGGGCAAAAGATGTCATGCGCTTCAGGAGGCCAGCTTTCCCTTGAGGAAGGTGAAGGCGTCGGCCACGTTGATTTTGCTGGACGCTGCATCGCGGCGGTGCTGGTATTCCAGTTGCCCGTCCTTCAGGCCGCGGTCGCCAATGGTCACGCGATGCGGAACACCAATGAGCTCCCAGTCGGCAAACATTGCACCGGGCCGTTCGCCCCGGTCATCCAGGATCACGTCCACGCCGGCGGCCAGCAGTTCTTCGTGCAGCTTTTCGGCTGCAGCCTTGACCTCGGGGAAACGGTCGGGGCTGATCGGGCACAGCACCACAGTGAAGGGCGCGATGGCATCGGGCCAGATGATGCCGCGCTCGTCATGGTTCTGCTCAATGGCCGCGGCCGGCAGGCGCGTGATGCCTATGCCGTAGCAGCCCATCTCCAGGAACTGCGGCTTGCCGTTTTCGTCAAGGAAGGTCGCGTTCATGGCCTGGCTGTACTTGGTGCCGAGGTAAAACACGTGGCCAACCTCGATGCCGCGTTCAATTGCCAGTGCGCCCTTGCCGTCGGGCGAGGCGTCGCCCGCGACCACGTTGCGCAGGTCGGCGATGAGGTCGGGTTCGGGCAGGTCGCGGCCCCAATTGACGCCGGTGAGGTGAAAGTCGACTTCATTGGCGCCGCAGACCCAGTCCGCCATGGCCGCGACTTCCCGGTCGACCAGAAGCTTCACCGGTTTCTGCAGGTTCAAAGGCCCCAGGTAGCCGGGCTTGCAGCCAAAGTGGTCTTCGATTTCAGGCAGTGTGGCAAAGCGGAAGTCCGCCAGGCCAGGCACCTTGCCGACCTTGACTTCGTTCATGTCGTGGTCGCCGCGCAGCAGCAGCAGCCAGACCTGCGTCTTGGCGATCTTGCCCGTTTCGTCAGTCTGGTCGGTAGCCAGCACCAGCGACTTGACCGTGGTTTGCAGCGGGATGCCGAGCAGCCCGGCGACATCGGCGCAGGTGGCTTTGCCGGGCGTGGGCGTTTTGGCCATGGCTTGTGAAGCCGCCTTGCGCGCGCCCTGCGGCGCCAGCGCCTCGGCTTTCTCCATGTTGGCGGCGTAGGTGCTGCCCGGGCAATAGACGATGGCGTCTTCACCGGTCGCGGCAATCACCTGGAACTCTTCGCTCAGGTCGCCGCCGATCGCGCCGCTGTCGGCCGCTACAGCGCGGTAGCTCAGGCCGAAGCGGTCAAAAATCCGGCGGTAAGCGGCCGCCATGACCTGGTAGCTGGCCTTTGCTGCCGTCTGGTCGCGGTCAAAGCTGTAGGCGTCCTTCATGACGAACTCGCGCCCGCGCATCAGGCCAAAACGCGGACGGCGTTCGTCGCGGAATTTGGTCTGGATCTGGTACAGGTTTTTAGGCAGCTGTTTGTAGCTTTTGATGTCCTGGCGCATCACGTCCGTGACGACTTCCTCGCTGGTCGGCTGGACCACAAAGTCCCGGCCGTGCCGGTCCTTGATGCGCAGCAGCTCCGGGCCCATTTTCTCGAAGCGCCCGGTTTCCTGCCAGAACTCGGCCGGCTGGATCACCGGCATGCTCATCTCCACCGCGCCGGCGCGGTTCATTTCCTCGCGCACGATGGCCTCCACCTTGCGGATCACGCGCAGACCCATGGGCATGTAGTTATAGATGCCGGCGCCCAATTTCTTGATCATGCCGGCGCGCATCATCAGCTGGTGGCTGACGACCTCGGCATCGGCAGGCGCTTCCTTGAGCGTGGAAATGAAGAACTGGGAGGCTTTCATGGAATGTTTTTCTGGGCTTCGTGAGGTTTTTGGGACTGCCGCCCCGGGGTGCGCTTGGCTCTGAGCATTCTGCTGTGCATAATGGACTCAGTTTAAAAAATTTGAGGTTTGATTATGCTTGACCGGGAC
>CAZIYA010000159.1:0-8471 GCA_964543355.1 uncultured Polaromonas sp. | reverse complement strand
CGGACGAAGTCTCAGGGCTGATGGAGCTGCTGGGGCTGTCGCTGGCGCGGGAAGTGCCTTCGCTCCAGGCCAATGGCGTGCAACTGCATTTTGTCGGCGACAGGCAGCGTCTGTCGGACAAGTTCAAGGCCGGGCTCGATCAGGCCGAGCAGGCCACCGCAGACAACCAGCGCCTGATTCTCAATGTATGTTTCAACTACGGCGGCCGCTGGGACATCGCCCAGGCGGCACGCAAGCTCGCTGCCGAAGGCCGGGAAATCACCGAAATGGCGCTGGACCGTGCACTCGCGCTGGCCCATGTGCCGGACCCTGACCTCGTCATCCGCACCGGTGGTGAGCTGCGCATCAGCAACTTTTTGCTCTGGCAGGCGGCGTATTCGGAGCTGCATTTTTCCGACAAGCTCTGGCCTGATTTCGACGACGCGGCACTCGATGAAGCGATCGCAGCCTACCGCAGCCGGGAGAGACGTTTTGGGCAAACCTCCGCGCAAGTTGTTCCGGACCCGCGCGACCCCACCATGAAGGCCGCCTGATGCTCAAGCAACGTGTCATCACCGCGCTTGTCATGCTGGCCATCCTGCTGCCGGCGCTGTTTTACCGGACCCCGGTGCCGTTCGCGCTGGTGGCCCTGGTGCTGATTGCAGCCGGTGCGTGGGAGTGGGCGCGTCTCAATGGTTATGGCCAGCTCAGCGCGCTACTGGCCGGTTTTGCCTGCGTGGTGTTGTGCGGCATGTCCTGGGATCTGGGCCTGCTGGATCAGACCCTGCCTTTGCTTTGGCGGCTGGCTGGCGCAGCCTGGGTGCTGGCGGGGGCCTGGCTGCTGCGTGGCGGAGTGGCAGGCTGGTCGCGCATCCCGCGGGCCCTGCGCCTGGTCGGCGGCATATTGGCGCTCTGGCTCGCGTGGCTGGCGGTGGCGCAGGCGCGCTTCATCGGTATCGAGTTCCTGTTGTCGGTGCTGCTGCTGGTCTGGGTTGCCGACATCGGTGCTTATTTTTCCGGCAAGGCCCTGGGTGGACGCTTCAGCAAAAGCAAGCTGGCCCCGGCGATCAGCCCCGGCAAAAGCTGGGAAGGTGTCTGGGGCGGCATGGTCGGTGTCCTGGTGCTATGTATCGTCTGGCTGGTGCTGGACACGACCGGTGAAAGTTTGTACGCGCGCCTGGCCGCTCAGCATGGCCTGGCGCTGACGTTGCTGTCCATGGTTTTCCTGGCCGCTCTCAGTGTGGTTGGTGACCTGGTCGAATCGCTGATCAAGCGCAGCGCGGGTGCCAAGGATTCCAGCGGCCTGCTGCCCGGCCACGGGGGTGTGCTGGACCGCGTCGATGCGCTCCTGCCTGTGCTGCCGCTGGTCATGATGCTGTTGACCGTCTAGAGCCATGACATCCATGAAACAACGCGTCACAGTACTGGGTTCGACCGGCTCGGTCGGGGTCAACACACTGGATGTGATCGCCGGCCATCCGGACCGCTTTGAGGTTTTTGCGCTCAGCGCAGCCACACAGACCGACCTAATGCTGGCGCAATGCATCCGCTTCAAGCCGCGTTACGCCGTCATGGCCAGTGCGCCGCACGCCCGTATTCTGGCCCGAAATTTGAAGGAAAATGGGCTTCAAACCGAGGTATTGCTTGCGCCGAATGCTCTTGAAATGATAGCGTCCGACGAGCGCACGGACACCGTGATGGCCGCCATTGTGGGGGCGGCCGGACTGGCGCCGTGCATGGCTGCTGCGCGCGCCGGCAAGCGCTTGTTGCTGGCCAACAAGGAGGCGCTGGTGGTGGGCGGAGAAGTGTTCATGCAGGCCGTGCGTGAGGGTGGGGCGCAGTTGTTGCCCATCGACAGCGAGCATTCGGCGATTTTCCAGTCCCTCCCTGAGGACCCTGCGGCCTGGGTGGAGCGCATCGACAAGATCATTCTGACGGCCTCCGGCGGGCCGTTTCGCACCCGTGCACCAGCGACCCTGCGCGATGTCACCCCCGACGAGGCGTGTGCCCACCCCAACTGGGTCATGGGCCGGAAAATCTCGGTGGACTCGGCCACCATGATGAACAAGGCCCTCGAAGTGATCGAGGCCCGTTACCTGTTCGGCCTGGCCCCGGCGCAGATCGAGGTGGTGATTCACCCGCAAAGCATCATCCATTCGATGGTTCAATACCGCGACACCTCGGTGGTGGCGCAGTTGGGTACGCCCGACATGCGGGTACCCATTGCCTATGGGCTGGCCTGGCCGGGACGAATTACTTCAGGCGCGCAGGCCCTCGACTTCCGGGCGCTGGCCACCATGACTTTTGCGGTGCCCGATGACGCGCATTTCCCGGGGTTGCCGCTGGCCTGGGAAGTGCTGAATGCCCCGATCGGCACCACAGCGGTGCTCAACGCCGCCAATGAAATTGCAGTGGCCGCCTTTCTTGAAAAACGCATTCGTTTCGACCAGATTCACGCGGTGAACCGTGGAACTCTGGATTCCGTGAATGTCTCTGAAATCCGTGGGATAGGGGATTTGCTGGCGCTGGATGCGCAATCGCGTGTCGCAGCCACCAGAATCGCCGGGAACCTGGCGACTTGACAGGAGTTTTTCCATGCTGACCTTGGTCGCCTTTGTTGTTGCCCTGGGAATCCTGATCGCTGTCCATGAGTATGGCCACTATCGTGTGGCTGTTGCCTGCGGCATCAAGGTCCTGAAATTTTCCGTGGGCTTTGGCAAGCCGATCTACACCTGGCGGCTCAAGAATCGGCCGACCGAGTTTTCAATCGGCCTGCTGCCGCTGGGGGGCTACGTCAAGATGCTTGACGAACGGGAGGGCCCGGTCGATCCCGCGGAGCGGCATCTGGCTTTCAACACGCAACCTTTGCGTGCGCGCGCGGCGGTGGTTGCCGCGGGCCCGGCCGCCAACCTGCTGCTGGCCATTGTCCTGTATGCCGTTGTCAACTGGAGCGGCTTGCAGGAACCCCAGGCCATCCTGGCCAGTCCCGTGGCAGGCTCGATCGCGGAGCGTGCCGGTTTGCGCGGCGGCGAACGGGTGCAGCAGGCGGCGTTTGAGAACGAAGTCCTGCAGGATGTGCGCTCCTTTGAAGACCTGCGCTGGCGTTTGACGCAGGGCGCGCTCAGCGGCCGCGATGTGCAACTGCTGGTCAGCCCGGATGGCGAACAGGCGCCGGGAAACGACAGCAACGCTGTGCCAACGCGCAGTGTCGTGCTGCCGCTGAGCCAGCTCCATGCCGCAGATGCCGACGCGCAGCTGTTTCGCAAGATCGGCATCGTCGGGCCGTGGACACAGGCGGTGATCGGCGAGCTGATGCCGGGCGGAGCGGCGGAAAAAGCGGGTTTGCGCAGCGGTGATGTGGTGCTTCGTGTGGGCGACCGGGTTGTGGTCGATGGCCAGCAACTGCGTGAAGCCATCCGGGCCTCGGCCTCCATGGCCCAGGGCCCGACCCAGACCTGGCACATCCTGAGGGCAGGGCAGGCCCTGGCCCTGACGGTTACGCCCGAGGTCCGGCAGGAAGGCGGCCAGTCCATTGGTCGAATCAGCGCTTATGTGGGCGCACCGCCGGCGATGGTCACGGTGCGTTATGGCGCTATCGACGGTTTGTGGAACGGGGCAGTTCGCACCTGGCAGGTATCCGTGCTGACGCTGAAGATGATGGGCAAGATGCTGATTGGCGAGGCTTCGCTGAAAAACCTCAGCGGGCCTCTGACCATTGCCGATTACGCGGGCAAATCGGCGTCCATCGGGTGGACGGCGTACCTGCTCTTTTTGGCCTTGATCAGCGTCAGTCTCGGGGTGCTCAATTTACTGCCGCTGCCGGTTTTGGACGGGGGGCACCTGATGTATTATCTTTGGGAGGCGATTACCGGCAAAAGCGTGTCTGACGCGTGGATGGACCGGTTGCAGCGCGGAGGCGTCGCAATCCTGCTGGGCATGATGTCAGTTGCCCTGTTTAACGATGTCTCGCGGCTTTTGGGTTAACTCCATACTTTTCATGCAAAAACAAAACAAACGATTCAAAGTCCGCAGCGTTTCCGCGATTGTGGCCAGTTTTCTCATCGCGCATGCGGCGTGGGCCGTGGATCCTTTCACCGTGCGCGATATCCGGGTCGAAGGTTTGCAGCGGGTGGAGCCGGGGACCATTTTTGCTTCCTTGCCCTTTCGGGTGGGCGAGACCTACACCGATGACAAGGGCGCAGGCGCAATCCGCGCCCTGTTCGGGTTGGGCCTGTTCAAGGATGTCCGGCTCGAAGTCAGCGGGGACGTGCTGGTGGTGATTGTCGAGGAGCGCCCAACAGTGGCCGACGTGGATTTCGTCGGCGCCAAGGAGTTTGACAAGGAAGTGCTGAAAAAAGCCCTGCGCGAGATTGGTCTGGCCGATGGCCGGCCCTTCGACAAGGCCCTGGCCGACCGGGCCGAGCAGGAACTCAAGCGCCAGTACATCAACCGAAGCCTGTACGGCGCCGAAGTGCTGACCACGGTGACACCGATCGAACGCAACCGGGTCAATGTGACTTTCAGCGTCACTGAAGGCGATGTCGCCAAGATCAAGGAAATCCACATTGTCGGGAACAAGGTGTTCAGCGAATCCACATTGCGTGGCCTGTTCGACCTGGATACCGGCGGCTGGCTGAGCTGGTACACCAAGTCCGACCGTTATTCACGTGCCAAGCTCAACGCCGACATCGAAACCCTGCGCTCTTACTACCTGACGCGCGGCTACCTGGAGTTCAAGGTCGACTCCACCCAGGTGGCGATTTCCCCGAACAAGCAGGATATTTCGGTGACCATCAACGTCACCGAAGGTGAGCGTTTCACCGTATCCGGTGTCAAGCTCGAAGGCAACTTCCTGGACCGGGAGGAGGAATTCAAATCCCTGGTGACCATCAAACCCGGCGAAGCCTACAACGCTGACCAGGTGGCCCAGACCGTCAAGGCCTTCACGGAGTATTACGGGAGTTTCGGCTTTGCCTTCGCGAAGGTCGAAGCGCGTCCTGAAATTGACCGGGCCAACAATCGCGTGGCTTTTGTCCTGCAGGGCGACCCGTCGCGCCGGGCTTATGTGCGCCGCATCAACGTCAGTGGCAACAACCGCACGCGCGACGAAGTGGTTCGCCGGGAATTCAGGCAGTTTGAAGCCTCCTGGTACGACGGTGACAAAATCCGCCTCTCGCGTGACAGGGTGGACCGCCTGGGTTACTTCACCGAGGTCAACATCGACACGCAGGAGGTGCCGGGCACGCCGGATCAGGTGGATCTGAACCTGGCCGTTGTGGAAAAACCCACCGGCAATCTGCAGCTGGGCGCCGGTTTTTCAAGCGCCGACAGGCTGTCGCTCATTTTTGGTTTCAAGCAGGAAAACGCGTTCGGTACCGGCAACTACATGGGGCTGGAGGTCAACACCGGGAAGTACAACCGCCAGCTGGTGTTGAGCACCGTTGACCCTTATTTCACGGCGGACGGCATTTCGCGTACTTTCGACCTTTACACCCGGACCTCGCGCCCCTACAGCAGCCAGCTTGGTGTGGTGAACACCGATTACGCAATCAAAACCACTGGCGGCAGCGTGCGTTTTGGTGTGCCTTTCAGCGAAGTAGACACGGTTTATTTTGGTGCTGGACTGGAGCAGATCGACATTTCCGGAACCAATCTTCCGGTGGTTTACCAGGACTACATTCGCGACTTTGGTGCCAAAAGCAATTCGGTCCCTCTGACCATTGGCTGGTCGCGCGACGAGCGGGACAGTGCTCTGGTGCCTACCAAGGGGCGGTTCCAGCGTGTTTATGGTGATTGGGGTGTTGCGGGAGATGCCAGGTTTCTGCGCGGCAATTATCAGTTCCAGCAATACATTCCGCTGAACAAGCAATTCACGGTCGCCTTGAACAGTGAATTGGGCTGGGGTAAAGGGCTCAATGGGCAGCCATTCCCGGTGTTCAAGAATTCCTATTCCGGCGGCCTGGGGTCAGTGCGCGGCTATGAGCCTGGCACCCTGGGCCCCCGCGACAGCCAGGACAACTCTATCGGTGGACCGAAAAAAATCACGCTGAACGCCGAAGTCCTGATGCCTTTCCCCGGCGCCGGCAACGACAGGACCTTGCGGCTCTTCGGTTTTGTAGATGCAGGCAATGTGTTCGGCGAAAAGGAAAAATACGATCTCGGCGAGCTGCGTACCTCGGCAGGTTTCGGTGTCAGCTGGATTTCTCCCCTGGGTCCCTTGCGGTTGGCGTTTGCCCATCCCATGAACAAAAAGCCAACAGATAGAATCCAGAGATTGCAATTCCAAATTGGTACATCCTTCTAATGAAGTATTTTTCATACAAGTTTTTCCTGGCGGCAGTGATGTCGCTGGCTGCATTTGCTGCGAGTGCGCAGGAGTTCAAGGTCGGCGTCGTCATCATTGACCGCATCTTCCGCGAAGCCAACAGCGCCAAAGCAGCCCAGGCCAAGCTCGAGCAGGAGTTCGGCAAGCGCGACAAGGAGATCACCGACCTCGGGACCCAGCTCAAGGCAGCGGCGGACAAGTTCGAGCGCGAGGCACCGACCCTGTCGGAGAGCCAGCGTATTGCACGCCAGAAGCAGCTGGTGGAGCAGGACAGGGAATTCCAGCGCAAGCGCCGGGAGCATCTTGAAGACCTCAATTCGCGCAAGAACGAAGAACTGCAGCAGCTCATCGAGCGCGCCAACAAGGTTGTCAAAGCGGTGGCCGAGTCTGAAAAGTACGACCTGATCCTGGAAGGGGCGGTCTACGTCAGCCCCAAGCACGACATCACCGACAAGGTCATCAAGGCGCTCAACGCCAGCAAATAAGCATTCAGGGACAAGCCAGGTGTGACACTCAGACTCGGGGACATTGTTGCATCGCTGGCTGGCGAGTTCGACGCCCGGCTGGTGGGAGACCCGGATGTCCTGGTTGAAAGGCTCGCTCCGCTCGAATCGGCCGGAGCCACCGAGCTCACTTTTCTCAGCCACCCCAAGTACCAGGGCAAGCTCGGCCAGTCCGCTGCTGCCTGCGTGGTGGTGGGCCCGGCTGCTGCAGAGCCCGCCATGCAGCGCGGGGCCTGCATCATCGTCCATGACCCTTATTTGTACTTTGCCCGCATCACCCAGCTCTGGAAGCAGCACCATCAAGCGCCCCACATGGCTGGCGTTCACCCCAGCGCTTTCATCGACCCTCTGGCACAGCTGGCGCCCGATGTGACGGTGGGAGCCTTTGCCTGCGTGGGCGCCCATGCGGTGTTGGGTCCAGGCGTTCGTGTAGGCGCGCATGGCGTGATCGGCAGTGATGTCCGCGTCGGTGCCGGCACCCATCTGTCCGTCCGTGTCACTGTGGCAGACGGGTGTTCCCTCGGAGAGCGCTGCATCGTCCACCCGGGCGCAGTGATCGGCGCCGATGGCTTTGGTTTCGCGCCGCATGACGGCCGCTGGGAGAAAATCGAGCAGTTGGGGGTGGTGCGCATCGGCAACGACGTGGAGATTGGCGCCAACACCTGCATTGACCGGGGCTCGCTGCAGGATACGGTGATCGAAGACGGCGTCAAGCTGGACAACCTGGTGCAGATAGGCCACAACGTGCGCATCGGCCGGCACACCGCCATGGCCGGTTGTGTGGGGGTGGCGGGCAGTGCCACCATCGGCGCCCATTGCACCGTGGGTGGCGGCGCTGTGGTACTGGGGCATTTGAGCCTTGCTGATCATGTGCATGTTTCTGCTGCTTCCGTAGTCACGCGATCGATTCACAAGCCGGGGCATTACACCGGGCTGTTTCCCATCGACGACAATGCGCAGTGGGAAAAAAATGCAGCCACGCTCAAGCAGCTTCACGCCTTGCGTGAACGTCTCAAGGCGCTGGAGCAAACGACTGACAAAGCCTTTGGAAAGAAGCAATAAAAATCATGATGGACATCCACCAAATCCTCAAGCAGCTGCCGCACCGCTACCCCTTTTTGCTGGTGGATCGCGTGCTTGAACTCGACAAGGGCAAACGCATCAAGGCCCTGAAAAATGTCACGATCAACGAACCTTTTTTCACCGGGCATTTCCCGCACCGGCCGGTGATGCCGGGCGTACTGATGCTCGAAGCCATGGCCCAGGCTGCTGCCTTGCTGGCTTTCGACATGCAGGGCGTGACGCCTGATGACAAGACCGTGTATTACTTTGCGGGCATAGACGGTGCCCGTTTCAAGCGGCCGGTGGAGCCGGGCGATCAACTGATCATGGAGCTCACGCTGGACCGGCTGAAGGCCGGCGTGTTCAAGTTCAAGGGCACGGCGCACGTGGAGGGCAACATGGTCTGCGAGGCCGAACTCATGTGCACCATGCGCACCATTGCTTGAATGGCCCCCACGCTTTTCGCTTCGCGTAATGCGCTACCCCCCAAGGGGGCGCGTTTTTCCTTGGGGCGGCCCTGCGGAAAAACATCGGCCCACCCACTTGTCGCTTCGCGTAATGCGCTGCCCCCCGAGGGGGCCGCTGCGCCTGCGGTCTGGCGG
>CAZIYA010000158.1:0-8481 GCA_964543355.1 uncultured Polaromonas sp. | reverse complement strand
GATGGCACCTGTTCGGAGCGCGGCATCACCGCTTCAGCACGCCCGAGCTCAACGTGGCCTGCCACGAAGGCGAGCCGCACACGGTCGTTGCCCGGCTGGTGGAGCTGGCCATGGAGGCCATGCGCGGTGCGGGGCCAAGCCCGGCCAGCCCGGCGCCTTCAGGCAACAGCGCCCTGCGCGAAGCCATCAACGCGGGCGCCAAGATTTCAACCATCGATGGCGTGCGCATCGACTGGGCCGACGGCTTCGGCCTGATCCGCGCCTCCAACACCACACCGGTGCTGGTGTTGCGGTTTGAGGGGCGCACGACGGATGCCCTCGCGCGTATCCAGGCCGACATGCTGGGCCTGTTGCGCAGCGTCAAACCCGACGCCAGCTTCGCGGCAGCAGCGCACTAGATGTTGCCCCCCCGCTCGTCAGCCTCTTCCGCTCGTCCTGAGCCTGTCGAAGGATGCGAAGGGGCTCCCCTTTCAGCAGGGGCCGCGGAACCGGCTTTGCCGGGCCGCAGGCGCAGCGCCCCCTCGGGGGGCAGCGTAGTACGCGCAGCGACAAGCGTGGGGGCAAAAATACTTCTGGTCAAGCTGTCGTCCCTCGGCGACGTGGTGCATACCTTGCCCGTGGTGCAGGACATCCTGGCCGCGCGCCCCGGGGCACAGATCGACTGGGTGGTGGAAACGTCTTTTGCGCCCCTGTTGTCGCCGCTGCTTGCGGCAGGCCATTTGCAGCGCGTCATCCCCTGCGAGATACGCCGCTGGCGAAAATCGTTCTGGACGGCGGCCACACGCACCGAGTGGCGCGCTTTCAAAAAGCAACTGCAGGCTGTGCACTACGACGCAGTCATCGACCTGCAGGGCCTGACCAAATCGGCCGTGGTGGCGTGGCTGGCCCGGCTGGCGCCGGGTGGCAAACGGTATGCGCTGGCCAACCAGACCGAAGGCTCGGGCTACGAAGCGCCCACGCGCTGGGTCGCCGATGTGGCGATTGCGATGGAGCCGCACATCCACGCCATGCAGCGCGGGCGCGAGCTCTGCGCGCGCGCCTTGGGGCATGCCTTGCCGGCAGTGCCGGATTTTGGGCTAAAAACGGCTCCAGCCCTTATGGATCGGGCGCAAGCAGCTCCTGAAACCATAGCGTTTGTGCACGGCACTTCGCGCGCCGACAAGCAGTGGCCCATGGAAAACTGGATCATGCTGGGCCGCCAGCTCAATGCGCAGGGTTACCGCATCGCCTTGCCACACGGCAGCACGGATGAACTGGCCACCAGCCAGGCGATTGCTGCGGCGCTGAACGACGATGTGCCGGCGGGCGTCACACCGCGCGCCGTGGTTTGGCCCCGCCTTCCACTGGATGAGCTGACGCAGCACCTGGCCCAATGCACCGGTGTCATTGGCGTGGACAGCGGCCTGAGCCATATCGCGGTTGCGCTGGACCTGCCGCATGTGCAGATCTACAACTTCGACACGGCGTGGCGCACCGGCCCCGTGCCGCGGCAGACCGAAGCAGATGCTTCGCGCCAGCTCAGCATTTATGCCCAGCCGACGCCTTCCGTGCAGGCAGTGTGGGACGCCTGGCTGAACTGTCAGCCGACCCCACCTTCGACCTCGGGTATGCTGCCATCCCAGTGATGAACCCCCTGATCCGCAAGCTTTACTCCTTACTCATGTGGGCTGCCCAGCCCTTCCTGCGGCGCAAGCTGTTGCGGCGTGGGCAGGCCGAGGCCGGTTACCTCGAGTTCGTGGAAGAGCGTTTTGGTGTGTACACGCAAGCGCCCGAAACGCAATCGGAGCTGGTCTGGGTGCACGCCGTGTCGCTGGGCGAAACGCGCACCGCCGGCATTTTGCTGGACGCCATGCGTACGCAGTGGCCGGGGTTGCGCATTCTGCTGACCCATGGCACGGCCACCGGCCGCGCAGAAGGCGTCGGTCTGTTGCGCGAGGGCGATGTGCAGGTCTGGCAGCCCTGGGACAGCGAAGCAGCGGTGGCGCGGTTTTTCACGCACTTCCGGCCCCGCCTGGGCCTGCTGATGGAAACCGAAGTCTGGCCCAACGCCGTGGCGTGTGCCAAGGCGCGCGGCGTGCCTCTGGCGCTGGTCAACGCGCGCCTGTCGGACAAGTCGCTGCAGCAGGCGCTGCGCATGGCGCCGCTCTCGCGCCCCGCCTACGCCGCGCTGGCGGCGGTGTATGCGCAGAGCGAGAGCGACGCCGAACGCCTGCGCTCGCTCGGTGCGCCTGTGCAGGGCGTGTTCGGCAACCTCAAGTTCGACGCCGCACCCGATGCAGCGCAGCAGGAACTCGGGCGGCGCTGGCGCCAGGCGCTGGGCCGGCCGGTGCTGATGCTGGCCAGCTCGCGCGAAGGCGAGGAAGACGATTTTTTGAAGCAAATAATGGCCCTGGCCCTTTCCACACGGGCGCAAGCAGCTACTGAAAAGATAGCAGATGGAGATCCTGTGCCGGCAGCCGCCGACTTCCAGGTCCTGGTCGTGCCGCGCCATCCGCAGCGTTTTGACGAGGTGCAGGCGCTGGTTGAAAAACATGGCCTGTCGGTGTCACGCCGCTCCGGCTGGAACGGCTCGCCGCCGGCCGCGGCCGATGTCTGGCTGGGTGATTCGCTGGGCGAGATGGCGCTGTACTACACCATGAGCGACGTGGCCTTGCTGGGTGGCAGCTTTGCGCCGCTGGGCGGGCAGAACCTGATCGAAGCGGCTGCCTGCGGCTGCCCCGTCATCATGGGTCCGCACACCTTCAACTTTGCCGAAGTCGCCGAGCTTGCCGAGGCCGCCGGCGCCGCGCGCCGCGTGCAGGACATGGACGAAGCCGCGCGCAGCGCCCGCGCCATGCTGAGCCGGCCAAGCGCGCAGCAGGCCGCTGCCGCAGCCGGGCTGCAGTTTTCAGCACAACACCGCGGCGCGGCCGCCAACACGGTGCAAGCGCTGGCGCACTTCCTGGACGAGCCGATTCGTTAGGGCGTGCCAGTGACGACGCCTGTGCCACTGCCGTTCGCCCTGAGCTTGTCGAAGGGGTTGGCCCGAACGGCGGCGTGCCGCCGGTCCAGGAAACATCAACACCCCACGTGAAAGGCCGAACCCATGGCAGAACCCCTGGTCAACCAGTACGGCGCGGATGTGCCCAAAGCCATCGCGCGCATGATCACGGGTGTGCACCCGGCGTTTGAATCGCGCAAGTTTGTCGCCGATGCGCTCAAGGGTTACGAGGCCCTGGCCCTGATGCCACGCGGCAAACACATTGCACGCGCCTTGCAGCGCCATCTGCCGCAGGACTACCCGAAAGCCGTGGACATATTGCTTGCCTCGCTGAACCAGCCGCACGGCCGGGACCCGGGCCTGACCCTGGGCTCATTCCTGTATTTGCCGCACACCATGTTTGTGGCCGAATTTGGCCTGGACCATTTTGAAGATTCCATGCGGGCGCAGCACGCGCTGACGCAGCGCTTCACGGCCGAGTTCAGCATCCGCGCCTTCTTTCAAAAACACGAAACCGCCACACTGGCGCGTTTCAGGCAATGGGCTACTGACCCCAGTGTGCATGTGCGCCGCCTGGTGTCTGAAGGCTCGCGCCCGCGCCTGCCCTGGGCCAGCCGCCTGCCGGCCTTCCAGAAAAATCCGGCGCCGGTGCTCGCCCTGCTCGAGCTGCTCAAGGACGATCCCGAGCTGTATGTACGCCGCTCGGTCGCCAACAACCTCAACGACGTCGGCAAGGACCACCCGGCCGTGTTGGCGAAAACCGCGAAGCAGTGGCTCAGGGGCGCCAGTGAAGAGCGCCGCTGGATCGTCCAGCACGCGCTGCGTTCAGCCGTCAAGCGCGGCGAGCCCGGCGCGCTGGAGGTGCTGGGTTTCGGCCAGAGCGCCAAGGTCGAAGTGTCGAACGCGCGCATCACACCCAAGCGCGTGGTAATGGGCGAGAAAGTCAACATAGCCTTCGACGTTTCCAACACCAGCGGGAAGCCGCAGGAGGTGCTGGTGGACTTCTGCATCCATTACGTCAAGGCCAGCGGCAAGACCAGTGCCAAGGTGTTCAAGCTGAAGGTGCTGAGCTTGGCACCGAAAGAAACGGTGCGGTTGAGCAAGACGGTATCCACCGCCGAGATGACCACGCGCAAACACCATGCGGGGCTGCATCGGGTGGAGGTGCTGCTTAATGGGCAGGCGAGGGCGCTGGGGAAGTTCGAGTTGGTGGCTGGCGCGGCGAAATAGATAATCTGAGTATGTCAGTCCCTCTCTATCTTGTGCGGAGCAACTGCAGCAGGGGCAGCTAAGGCGGGTACTGGGGCAGCCTGAGCTTGCTGCGGAGTCAGTTCCGAAGCAAGCGACGTTCCGGCAAAAAGGCTCTTGATCAGTCCAGCCAAACGAGTGGAAGCAGGGTCATTGGAGATAGTTCGGCAAGCCTCGACAAAGCGCTCCGTTGCAGTTCCGAAATGCGGGTCATAGGTTTTTCTTTGAAGACGCATTTCGATCATGCGTCGCATGAATCGCCGTAGCTTCTCGATGTCTATGTTCCGGATAACCGATTCGAAGTCAGCGGCCGTGGCGCCCTTCATAGCAACTTCCTGCATCGTCCCCCATCCCCCTTGTTCCATGACATGTGTGCAGGCATCGAGAACGGTGGTTCGGGCTTGAGCCTGCGCATTGACAGCGGCGAACGCTGCTGCGATGGACTTGTGCAGTGGACGATTGAACGGGTTGTCATCGTCGACCTGTTCGTGCTTCTGTGCTTTGAAGGCAGCGATCCATCCTTCGACGATCGCCTGGCCGATGATTGCACCTCCCGTGATGTTGGCCAAGGCTATGTCCAGCTCGGACGCCACGTAAGGATCCAATAAGTCGGCGATGGCAGGCAGCTCGGAGGCCAACTCCAGCAACTGGGCCTCGTTGAGACGATGATCCCAGAACACTTTGATCAGAAATTGGTTGGCCTTCTCGCGAGCCTCAACGTTCTGCTTTTCAGCGACGTAGCGATCGATGATCGGCGCGAGCTTGCTGGCGTCAAATAGGCCCGATTCCAAGAATTCAACCACCAAGGCTTCGAACTCGTCGCATCCATGGATGCCTAGTTCGTTCATGAGCAACCGCCATTTGGCTCGGCGCTTCTCGTCTTCCGTCGGTTCCTTGTTCTTATCCTTGACGAAGTCCCCCCAGTCCCCGGGTGAGCCGATACTCAGAGCGAACTGGAAGTCCGGACCGTCCTCAATGCCCTTGTAGTGGACTGCTGCGAACAGGACGATTGATGGGACCACCCTAGCCAGCAGTGCATCCTCCAATACGCGGCCGCCCAAAATTCGATTGACGGCCTTGATGACTTTCCCGACGACACGGATATTGGTGAGTCCACAGGAGACACACCCGCGTTTAATTGCCTCCACGTACTGAGACGGAAACAGGTCCACGGCAATGTTGAAGGCTTCCTCTGGCGTGGTCAGCAGCTTCAACTCTTGATCGATGACCTTCTCGCGCAGGGTGTCCCACACTTCCCGCTTGGCCAACTGATCGCTGTTGAGCACCAAGACGAACCGGGCCTTGTGCCTTTGTGTGTATTCGTCGATGAAGCCCAATATCTCATCAATACCAAGCTTCTCGTGCTTGCGTTCGATGTCGTCAATGACGATGACCTTCTCGCGAAGCATCACGGGAGCCAGCAGTAGCAGGTTCAAGTCGCTCAAGGCGGCAAACCCCTTGTGAAAGCCCTCCAATATCTTGATGCCTGAATTCACTGCCTGCTTGGCAGTCTCCCAGATCTTTGGATGGGCTTCAGCGCCAGGCGCGACAGACTCGATGAGCTTTCTCTTCACTTGATCTATGCCAGAAAGGCCGAACAACGAAACGTAAAGAGCTCCATTTACGGTCTCGTCCTTGGATTCCTTCATAACTTGGCCCCATAGGTGGGTCTTTCCGGTACCCCACTTACCCGACAACGCGATCACTTTGTTGTCAGGGTCACCGAGCAGTTCGAGCAAATGCAATTTGGTCTCGTTCAGGGACATAGCTACTCCTTGTTGTGAAATGTGTTTGTCAGCTCCAACATTCGACTGGGCGATACGCGGTATTACCATGCCCAACGGGAAGTACCAAGGGCGTACTCATGAGAGCGGAGAGCAGGGAGACCGGTCGGGTTGAACTACAAGAAATCATTTCGCGCTGCGACAGGCGCATGCTCCGCCATCAGCCCAGCAACCCACTCAATAAACACCCGCAACTTGCTGCTGACATGCCGGTTCGGCGGAAACGCGATGTACAGCGGCATAGCACCAAGGCGCCAGCCTTCGAACAGGGGCACCAGCTCGCCGCTTGCGACGTACCCCTTCGACATGTAGTCCGGCAGCCCGAGGACGCCCATGCCGGCCAAGCCGGCGGCGAGGTAGGCGTTACCGTCATCGACCGAGAGCACGTAGCGCCCCTGCACGGTGATGCTTTCGCCGCCCAAGTGCATGACGTAGGGCATCGCCTTGCCGGTGCGCGCCCACCAGAGGCCCACGGTGCGGTGATGCGTGTCTTCCAGCTCGCGTGGGTGCAGGGGTGTGCCGGCACGCGCCAGGTAGCTTGGTGCCGCGTAGACGCCGAGTTGCAGGTCGCCAATGTGGCGGGCCATGAGTGACAGGTCGGTGAGTTCACCGCCGCGCACCACGCAGTCGACGTTTTCGCCAATGATGTCGACCATGCGGTCGCTGACGCCCATGTCGAGTTGGATGTCGGGATATTGCGCGTGAAAGGCCGGCAGCGCCGGTATCAGGATCATGCGGGCCAGCGGGCTGGGCACATCGACCCGCAGTCGGCCCCGGGGCAAGGCCGAGGCGCCGGACAGGCTGGTCTCGGCATCGTCCACATCGGCCAGAACGCGCAGCACACGCTCGTAGTAGGCGGCGCCGTCGGCTGTCACGTTGACCTTGCGTGTGGTGCGGTTGAGCAGCCTGACGCGCAGGCGCGCCTCCAGTTGCTGCACCAGCTGTGTCACGCTGGTCTTGCTCATATGGAGTGTTTCGGCCGCCTTGGTGAAGCTGCCTGTTTCCACCACGCGGGCGAATGCCTGCATTGCATCGAAACGGTCCATCTGTGCTTCCCCTGCGTGAATGATTGTTTGGATTCTACGAACAGTGATGGTCAGGCTTGCCTGTTTATTCGGAAGACGAGGCCTTCTAAAGTGGTGTCATCGTTAACCACGGGTCGGCTCGACCCTTTGATAAAAGGACTCTTATGACAAAGCGCGACGTTGTTTTTCCGCCTGGGCGCCAGGCGCTTTATGAGCGCAATCGCTATTCGCCGGCAGTGAGGTCCAACGGCTTCCTGTTCGTTTCAGGGCAAGTGGGCAGCCGCGAGGACGGATCGCCCGAGCCGGATCTTGAAGCCCAGGTCCGGCTCGCGTTCGATAACCTGAACGCGATTCTGAAGGCCGCAGGCTGCACCTTCGACGACGTGATTGACGTGACCGTCTTCATTGTTGATCCCGAATCGGTGTTCGAGAGGGTCTGGACGGTAGCGCAGGAGTATTGGAGCAACGCGCCGCACCCGACGTTGACGGGTGTCG
Organism: uncultured Polaromonas sp.; assembly: GCA_964543355.1. Lineage (GTDB taxonomy): Bacteria > Pseudomonadota > Gammaproteobacteria > Burkholderiales > Burkholderiaceae_C > Polaromonas. The sequence goes on along the minus strand of CAZIYA010000158.1, from coordinate 949 downwards.
GGGTGACGTGGCTTTACGGCTTTCAGTTCGAAATCAAGGTGATTGCGAAGCTGCCGGAACCCGGTGAAGCCAGGTAAAGGCTGGTGGCAAGCGCCTCCGGCGTCAGACCTCAAGGCTTCCTTCTTGCCGCGCAGAAGGATAGCGCCAGGAAGCCGTTCGCGCTGAACTACTGCGTCAGCAGCGAATTGATCAACAACAGGTCTTCCGGCGTCAGCGTGCCATTGGCCTGACGCAGCTTGAGTCCGCCGATCAGCACGTTGTAGCGCGCCTGCGCCAGGTCGCGTTTGGTCTGGAACAGCTGGCTTTGGGCGTTCAGCACGTCGATGTTGATGCGCACGCCAACCTGGTAGCCGAGCTTGTTGGCATCGAGAGCGCTCTGGCTGGATGCCTCGGCGGCTTCGAGGGCCTTGACCTGGCCCTGGCCCGACAACACGCCGAAGTAAGCGGTGCGCGTGCTCAGCGCAACGCCGCGTTTGGCGCCTTCGAGGTCGGTGCGGGCCTTGTCTTCCAGCGACAGGGTTTCGCGGATGCGGTTTTGTGTGGCGAAGCCGGCAAACAGCGGCAGGTTCAGCGACAGGCCGACCGTGGTGCTGTTGGTGCGGTGGTCCAGGGTGGTTGTTGCGCTGCCCTGGGGGTTGCGCTGGATGCCGTAGCTGGCGGTCAGGTCCAGCGTGGGTTTGTGGCCGGCTTCGGCCTTGTCGATTTCGAGTTTGGCGACTTCCAGGTTGGCGCGCGCCTGGCGCACGGTGGGGTGCAGGTCTTCCGACTGCAGGACCCAGGTGTTCACGTCGGCGGGCACCAGCGGCGGCAGCTCAGCCGGCACCAGCAGGCCTTTGGGCTGGGCGTCGGTTCTTCCCACCAGTTGGTCCAGCGCGATTTTTTTCACGCGCAAATCGTTTTCGGCGGCAATTTCCTGGGCGGTCACCAGGTCGAAACGCGCCTGCGCCTC
>CAZIYA010000157.1:0-8519 GCA_964543355.1 uncultured Polaromonas sp. | reverse complement strand
CCCCGCGTCCTGGATGCGCTCCTGCAGGCTCTTGGCGGAAAAGCCGCCGAACACCACCGAGTGGGTCGCGCCAATGCGCGCGCAGGCCTGCATGGCCACCACGCCTTCGACCGTCATCGGCATGTAAATGATGACGCGGTCGCCTTTCCTGATGCCCATGGCCTTGAGCGCATTGGCGAACTGGCAGACCTTGCCGTGCAGTTCCTTGTAAGTGACGTTGGTGACCTTGCCGTCGTCGCTCTCGAAAATGATGGCCTTCTTGTTTTCGGTGGCGGTGCCCAGATGCCGGTCCAGGCAGTTGTACGAGGCGTTGAGTTCGCCGTCGGCAAACCATTTGTAGAACGGCGCCTTCGACTCGTCCAGGGTCTGGGTGAAGGGTTTTTTCCAGCTCAGGTTCTCGCGCGCCAGCCGGGCCCAGAAACCCTCGAAGTCTTTCTCGGCTTCGGCGCACAGCGCCTGGTAGGCGTCCATGCCGGAAATGCGGGCAGACTTGGCCAACTCGGGGTTGGGGAAGAAGACCCGGTTTTCAACCAGTGTGGATTCGATGGCAGATGAAGGCGCGCTCATGGTGCTGGTCTCCTGTTTTGTATGCGATGCGTGCTAATGTCATATTTGGCACTTACAGCCCACTGACTGGCGTCAGGCTTACAGATTTAACCTCAAGCAGGCCAGACAGCACAGCCAGCCTACAATTCGCCCCATCCGTACAAACCCGCACCCACCATGTCCGACCCCCAAGACTTCCCACCCAAAGCGTCCCCGCTGCGCCCCATCCCCAATTTCATTTTTGCCAGCCGCTGGCTGCAATTGCCGCTGTATGTGGGCCTGATCGCCGCACAAGGCGTCTATGTGTACCACTTTTTATTCGAATTGCTGCACCTGGTCGAAGCCGTCTTCGGCAGCCAGACAGCCCTGCAGGCCCTGGTGACCAGCATAGGCTACAAGACCGATGCGCCCATCACATCGCTCAACGAAACCGTCATCATGCTGGTGGTGCTGGCGCTGATCGACGTGGTCATGATCTCCAACCTGCTGATCATGGTGATCGTCGGCGGTTACGAAACCTTCGTGAGCCGCATGAACCTCGAAGGCCACCGCGACCAGCCCGAGTGGCTGAGCCACGTCAATGCTTCCGTGCTCAAGGTCAAGCTGGCCACCGCCATCATCGGCATCAGCTCGATCCACTTGCTGAAAACCTTCATCAATGCCGACAACTACACCGACCGGGTGCTAATCGCGCAGACGGCCATCCACATCACCTTTCTGCTGTCGGCACTGGCGATCGCCTACACCGACAAGATCATGTCGGGGATCGCCGCGCAAAAACACTGACGCGGAAGCACGTCAGCCCCGGCGGGCCTGGCGGTTTCACCACTTCACGGGGATATACGCACGGTGCTTCTCGCCATAATTTTCCTGCCGCTGCTGGCTGGCACCGTGCTGACAAGCTGGTCCGACGCCTGGCCGTCCGCCCATTACCGCAGACGCACCGCCTGGCTTGCCGCCGCCGTCACCGCCGCGAGCCTGGGCCTGCTCTTGATGCAGACACCCCTTGTCATGGAAGGTGGCTCCGTGCTCGAGTTCACGCCCTGGGTCCCGGAAATCGGGTTGAACCTCGGCCTTCGCCTGGATGGGCTGTCGCTCATGTTCGCGCTGTTGATCTCCAGCATGGGGCTGCTGATCATCCTGTACGCACACCACTACCTTGGCACCGATGACCCCGCAGGCAAGTTCTACAGCACGCTGATGCTGTTCATGGCCGCCATGCTGGGCATCGTCCTGTCCGACAACCTCCTGCTGCTGATGGTGTTCTGGGAGCTGACCAGCATCTCATCTTTCCTGCTGGTCGGCTACTGGAAGCATCATGCCGACGCCCGCGACGGTGCGCGCATGGCGCTGGCCGTGACCGGCGGCGGCGGGCTGGCCATGCTGGGCGGCTTTGTGCTGCTGGGCCAGATGGCCGGCACCTATGAGATCAGCCAGATGCTGGACAAGGTGGCACTGATCCAGGCCGATGAGCGTTATCCCGCGGCGCTCGCACTGATCCTGGTCGGCTGCTTCACCAAAAGTGCGCAATTCCCGTTTCACTTCTGGCTGCCGCAAGCCATGGCGGCCCCCACGCCGGTGTCGGCGTACCTGCACTCCGCCACCATGGTCAAGGCCGGCATCTTCCTGCTGGCACGCCTGACACCGGTCATCGGTGGCACCGAGCTGTTCATGGCCACCGTCACCACCACCGGCCTGCTCACCATGGTCTTCGCCGGCTTCATTGCGATCTTCAAGCACGACCTCAAGGGACTGCTGGCTTACTCGACCATCAGCCATCTCGGCCTGATCACCTTTCTTATCGGCCTGGGCTCGCCGCTGTCGGCAGTGGCCGCGGTATTCCACATCCTCAACCATGCGAGTTTCAAGGCGGCGCTGTTCATGACGGCCGGCATCGTGGACCACGAAACAGGCACGCGCGACATCCGCCAGCTGGGCGGCCTGTACCGCCTGATGCCCTGGACCGCCACGCTGGCCATGACGGCTGCAGCCGCCATGGCGGGGGTTCCGCTGTTTAACGGTTTCCTCTCCAAAGAGATGTTCCTGACGGAAGCCGTCACCTTTGGACAAGCCGGCGGCTGGCGCTGGGCCGTGCCCCTGCTTGCCAGCCTGGCCGCGCTTTTCAGCGTGGCTTATTCGGTGCGGCTGGTGCATGACCTCTTCTTCAACGGCCCGCCCCGCGAGCTACCGAATGCCCACCCTCATGAGCCGCCGGCCGGCATGATGGCACCGGTCGCTTTGCTGGCCGGCATCTGCGTGCTGGTCGGCATCTTGCCGGCCCTCACGCTCGGCCCGCTGGTGCAGGTGGCCGCCACGGCGATGATGGGCCGCTCCCCTCCGGAATACCACCTGGCGATCTGGCACGGCTTCAACTTGCCGCTGCTGCTGAGCATGCTGGCGCTGGGCGGTGGGGCCGCGCTGTATTTCGCCCTGGCGCGCAGGGGACGTCTGCACGGCGTCAGCTCCGAGAGCTGGTTCGGGCGGCTGACCGGCCTGAATCTTTTCAACCGCACCATGAGCCGCCTGTTCGCCGAGGCCGGCCGCATCACCCGCCTGCTCGAAATCGGCTCGCTCCAGCGTTATGTCGCGTGGACGCTCCTCGCCACCCTGGTCGTCGGCGTGGCGCCACTGCTGGGCCATACAGCACCTGGTACGGGGTCCCGGGCCCTGCTGCCGGTGTCGGCGCCGGCGCTGGTGCTTTGGGCTTTGCTGCTGGCCGCCTGCGCCTGGCTGGCCCTGCGCCACCACGATCGTTTTCAGTCGGTGGTGATGGCCGGCGTGGTCGGGCTGGTCACCTCCCTGTGTTTCCTGGGATTTTCCGCCCCCGATCTGGCCCTGACCCAGCTCACCGTCGAAGTGGTGTCCACCGTCCTGCTGCTGATGGGCCTGGCTTTGTTGCCACGCCAGACACCGCACGAGTCATCGGCAGGCCGGCGCATGCGGGATGGAGCGCTGGCCCTGGCAGGCGGGGGAGGCATCGCCTGGCTGGCCTGGGTGATGCTCACCCGCGATCATGATTCCATCGCCTGGTATTTCCTGAACCAGTCCGCCATTGCGGGCGGGGGCACCAACGTGGTGAATGTCATTCTGGTTGACTTCCGGGGCTATGACACCTTTGGCGAAATCACTGTGCTGGGCATTGCTGCGGTGGGTGTGCTGGCGCTGATGGATGGCATGCGCACCCGCCGTCCGGCAGCGGACGAAAGCGGCCGGACCTGGACCTTCGCCACCCAGCCGCTGATGCTGCGGGTGGCGGCCACCGTGGTGTTGCCGTTGGCCCTGGTGGTCACCCTGTATATTTTCATGCGCGGCCACAACATGCCGGGCGGCGGTTTTATTGCGGGCCTGATCACGGCAGTTGCGCTGGTATTGCAGTACATGGCGCTCGGCCAGTCGCGCGCCGAACTGCTGCTGCACGCCCATGGCGGACGCCGCTTCGTGTGCTGGATAGGCTACGGCCTGGGTATTGCAGGCCTCACCGGCATTGGCGCTTTTGTCTTTGGCCAGCCTTTCCTGACCAGCGCGCATGGCCACCCCGATGTTCCCCTGCTCGGCGAATTGCCCCTGGCGACAGCCGCGCTGTTTGACCTGGGCGTCTACATCACCGTGGTCGGCGCCACCCTGCTGACACTGTCCACGCTGGGGGCGGTTTCCCGCGAACCAGGGCCGGCCTTACCCGCCTCTGCCTCTCCCAACCCGGGAACCCAGCCATGAGCCTCGAGTTTCTTGTCGCCAGCGGCATCGGGGCCGTCACCGCCACCGGCATCTACCTGGTCCTGCGCGGCCGAACCTGGCCCGTTGTGCTGGGCCTGAGCCTGCTGGGCTACGCGGTCAACCTGTTCATCTTCGCCATGGGCAGGCTCTGGCAGGACGCCGCTCCCATCCTTTCGGACGGAAACCGTATTGCCGATCCGCTGCCGCAGGCGCTGGTGCTGACCGCGATCGTGATCGGCTTTGCCACTACCGGGTTCGTCATCGAACTGGCCCTGCGCAGCCGCCATGAGAGCGGCACCGACCATGTCGACGGCCATGAACCGGCGCAAGCCGCGCAGGACGGCGGAGAGCCCCGCGCATGACCGAGTTGCTGGACATCCTTTTTTCCCGTCACCTGCCCGTGCTGCCGGTCCTGCTGCCGCTGTTCACAGCGGTTGCCCTGCTGATCATGGGCGATGGCGACGGCCAAACCAGCCATGACGGAGCCCATTTCCGGCGCTGCCGCTTTCTCAGCCTGTCCTCGGCCGTTTTCGGCGCCGTGCTGGCCTGGCGGCTCATGACCGAAGCCGCCGCCAGCGGCCTGAACGTCTACCCCCTGGGCGGATGGCCGGCTCCCTTTGGCATCGTGCTTGTGGTGGACCGGCTGAGCGCCATGATGCTCGCACTGACCTGGTCGATTGCCGTCCCCGTGCTCTGGTATGCGACCGGCGGCTGGGACACGCATGGCCGGCACTTCCATGCCCTGTTTCATTTTCAACTCATGGGTTTGTCTGGCGCTTTTGTGACCGGCGACCTGTTCAACCTCTTCGTGTTTTTCGAGGTGTTGCTGATCGCGTCCTACGTCCTGCTGGTACATGGCCAAGGCCGCAACCGCTTCAAGGCCGGCCTGCACTACGTGGTGCTCAACCTGGTGGCGTCGGCGCTCTTTCTTGTGGGGCTGGCAGTCATCTATGGCGTTGCCGGCACGCTCAACCTGGCCGACCTGGCGCTGCGTGTCGCCAGGCTCGGCCCGCAGGAGGCGGCCCTGTTCGCTTCGGGCGCCATGGTCCTGCTGGTGGTGTTCGGGCTGAAGGCAGCCATGGTTCCGCTGTACCTGTGGCTACCGGGCACCTACGCCGCGGCCACCGCGCCCGTCGCCGCGCTGTTTGCAATCATGACCAAGGTCGGCGTCTACGCCATCATCCGCGTCCATGGCGTGATCCTGGGGGACGGCGCGGGCCACGCCGCGCTGGCGGCTGAAGCCTGGTTGCTGCCGGTGGCCCTGACCACCCTGGTCCTGGGCACCCTGGGTGCCCTGGCGGCGCACAGCCTGGCCCGGCTGGTGTCCTACCTCACGGTGGCCTCCGTCGGTACCATCCTGGTCGGAGTCGGCCTGTTCACCCCTGCCGCCATGTCGGCAGCGTTGTACTACATGGTGCACAGCACCCTGGTGATTGCCGCCCTCTTCCTTCTGGTCGAACTCGTGGCCACCCAGCGCGGCGACGTGGGGGACCGGCTGCAACCTGCAGCACCCGTGGCGCAGCCGATGATGCTCGGCCTGATGACGCTGCTGGGTGCAGCCTCGGCCGCCGGCCTGCCGCCGCTGCCCGGCTTTCTGGGCAAGCTCATGATTCTCCAGAGTTCCGCACCGGCGCCTGCCCACGCGTGGATCTGGACCCTGGTGCTGATCACCGGTTTCCTCACCCTGGTCGGGCTGGCGCGTGCGGGCACTATCCTGTTCTGGAACGTGCTTCCCGAAGACACAGACATCCGCGCGGGCGGCAGCTGGCGATTGACCTCCGCGACCCTCGGCCTGCTCGCCCTGAGCCTGGTACTCGCGGCGGCCGGCTCGCCGCTCAAGCGCTACACCGACGCCGCAGCGGCCCAGCTCACCGACCGTGCGGGTTATGCGCAAGCCGTCCTGGGAGCGGTGGGCGGGGCCGAGGCGGCGACAACACGGCCTTACCGCGGCGGAGAAGGTGACGTGATGCTGCCGGAAGCCGGGGGCAAACGATGAAAAGAAAACCCTGGCTGGATCATCCTCTGCTGACCGCGCTGCTGGCCGTCAGCTGGCTGCTGCTGCAGCATTCCCTGGAGCTGGTCCACATCCTCTCCGCGCTGCTGATCGGCATCGTCATTCCGCGCATGCTGCACTTTGCCCTGCCCCCGGCCGCCATGCCGCGGCTGACACCCGTGGCGCGGCTGGCACGCCGGGTGTTGTGGGACATCATTGTCTCGAACATCACCGTGGCGCGTCTGGTGCTCGGCCCGCTGTCACGACCGCGCCCTGCCTGGGTGCCGGTTCCCCTGGCCCTGACCGACCCCATGGCGATTGCGCTGCTGGCCACCATCATCACGACCACCCCCGGCACGGTGTCCTGCATCATCGACGAAAAGCGGCGCGAGATCCTGGTGCATGCGCTCGATTGCGATGACCCGGTCCAGATGGCTGCGGACATCAAAAGCCGGTATGAAACCCTTCTGCTGGCCATCTTTGAACACCACCCACCCGGCATCGTAGACAAACCATGAGCAACGGCATTCTTGCGCTGGCGCTGAACATCGCCACGGCAGCGGCGTCATTGGCCATCCTGCTTTGCGCCTGGCGCCTGGTACGCGGGCCGCAGTCCATCGACCGCGTGCTGGCGATCGACACCCTGTACATCAACACGGTGGCTTTGGTCGTATTGCTGGGCATACGACTTGAAACAGCCTTGCTGTTCGAAGCCGCACTGGTCGTGGCCATGCTGGGCTTTGCTTCGACGGTGGCGCTGTCGCGCTACCTGACGCGCGGCGACGTCATCGAATAAGCGGAGAAACCCGTGGACATGAACTTTCTTCTCCTTGCCGAATGGCTGGCCGCCGCCATGTTGCTGGTTGCCGCTTTTTTCCTGCTTGTCGGCGCCATCGGCCTTGCCCGTCTGCCGGATTTTTTCATGCGCCTCCATGCGCCGACCAAAGCGTCCACCCTAGGCGTCGGCGGCATATTGCTGGCCAGCATGATTGTGTCGGCGGCGCAGGGGCGTATTGGTTTTGCGGAACTGCTGATCACACTGTTTGTCTTTGTCACCGCGCCGGTATCCGCCAACCTGATGGCCCAGGCCGCGCTGCACATGCGCGTGCCCACGCGCGCGCTTCCGCCCGAGGATGCGGTGCCTGAGCGCCGTCCGTCCTGACGCTGCGCGGCCGGCGGTGCCCGGCCAGCGAAAAATGCCGGCCATCGCTCTTTTTATGTGTGAAAAAGGCCGCCAGCCCTTGCTCCATCTGCGCAAGCAGCTATCAATAAGATAGCTCCTCAAGGGCCCGGGCAGGACTCAGGGGCCGATCATGTTGCCCGGCACCACCCATTGATCAAACTGGGCAGCCGTCACATGGCCTGACGCAATCGCGGCTTCGCGCAGGCTGCTTCCTTCCTTGTGCGCCTTCTTGGCAATAAAAGCCGCCTTGTCATAACCGATGTGGGGATTGAGCGCCGTCACCAGCATCAGGGAGCGGTCCACCAGTTCGGCAATACGCGCCCTGTTGGGCTCGATGCCAGCGGCGCAATGGTCGTTAAAACTGACTATGCCGTCAGCCAGCAGACGCACGCTCTGCAGGAAGTTGTGGGCAATCATCGGGCGGAACACATTGAGCTCGAAGTTGCCGGAAGCTCCGCCCAGATTGATGGCCACATCGTTGCCAAACACCTGGCAGCAGAGCATGGTCACGGCCTCGCTTTGCGTCGGGTTGACCTTGCCCGGCATGATGGACGAGCCGGGTTCGTTTTCGGGAATCGACAACTCACCGATCCCGCTGCGTGGGCCGCTGGCCAGCCAGCGCACGTCGTTGGCGATTTTCATCATGCTGGCGGCCAGTGTTTTGAGTGCGCCATGCGCATGCACCAGTGCGTCGCAGGAAGCCATGGCCTCGAACTTGTTCGGTGCCGTCACGAACGGTAGGCCCGTCAGGCGCGCCAGTTCGGCCGCAGCCTGCTCTGCATACCCTTTGGGCGCATTCAGACCGGTACCGACCGCCGTGCCACCCAGCGCCAGCTCGCACAGGTGCGGCAAGGCCGCCTTCAAATGCTGCTGCCCGTGCGCGAGCTGCGCAACGTAGCCCGAGAACTCCTGGCCCAGCGTCAGCGGCGTGGCATCCTGCAGATGGGTTCGGCCAATTTTGACAATACGATCAAAATCCTGGGCTTTTTGCGCCAGCGTGCCGCGCAGCTTTTGAATCGCCGGCAAGAGTTGGTGTGTGATGGTGTCGACGGCCGCCACATGCATGGCGGTCGGAAACACATC